>NZ_JBWKKH010000001.1:396262-713421 GCF_056431645.1 Saccharopolyspora sp. NPDC045839 | reverse complement strand
TGGAAGCACTGTAAGGTGTGGAGTTGACTGGTGCTGATAGGCCGAGGACTTGCTCACAAAGATTGCTACGCACCCACTATACGGTATCTGGAACAACAACCAGGCCACGGTTGTTGATAATAGAAGATTGTGTCATTCGTGTTCTGGCACTCGTAGGTTTCCTGCCCTTTGTGGGGTGGGGTTGAGGGTTGTCGGTGGCGATGGCGGGGAGGGTCCGCCCGGTCCCATTCCGAACCCGGTAGCTAAGCTCCCCAGCGCTGATGGTACTGCACTCGACAGGGTGTGGGAGAGTAAGACACCGCCGACACATTATTTAAAGGGGCCGACCGGACCCGTCCTTGGGGACGGATCTCCGGTCGGCCCCTTCTTTTTCCGGGAGCCGGTGCGGCGTTGTTCGAGTGCCGCACGGTTCACACGAGTTGCCCCCGCTCACATCAGGGGTGCCACCCGCCACGACCCGCCATCAGGTGGGACTACCCTGGTGGGAACTTCAGTATTTTCTGCTTCAGGAGGTTCGGTGTCCGGTTCCGATGACAGGCGCGGCGGTCCTCGCCGCGGGGCCGGCGCCGGCCGAGGCGGCCAGGGTGGCCGCGGAAACTTCGATCGGCGCGGTTCTCATGGCGGTCCCCCCCGGGACCGCGACGGTGGCGGCCCGCGTCGCTTCGGCGACCGCGACAATCGCGGCTACCGCAATGATCGCGACGACCGGAACCGGGACGACCGGGGCGGCCGCGACAACTTCAGCGGCGGCCGCGACCGATTCCGCGGTCAGGGCGGGCGCCCAGGCGGTGCCCGCGACGACCGCGGTGGCTTCCGCCGCGACTCCGACAACCGCGACAACCGTTTCCGCCGCGACGACAGGCGTGACGACCGCGGCGGCTTCCGGCGTGACGACCGCGACGACCGGCCGCGCCGCTTCAACGAGCAGAACGGCCGGGACCGCGGCTTCGACCGCCGTGACGACCGCCCGCGTCGCGATGACCGCGGCGGCTTCCGCCGCGATGACCGTCGCGACGACCGTGGCGGCTTCCGCCGGGACGACCGTCGCGACGACCGTGGCGGCTTCCGCCGGGACGACCGTCGCGACGACCGTGGCGGCTTCCGCCGGGATGACCGGCGTGATGACCGTGGCGGTTTCCGGCGTGACGATCGCCCGCGTCGTGATGACTTCCGCCGCGACGACAGGGGACGCGACGACAGGGGACGCGACGACCGTCGCGACTTCCGGCGCGATGACCGCCGGGACGACCGTGGACAGGATGACCGCGGCCGCCGTGACTTCCGGCGCGACGATCGACCGCGTCGCGACAACTTCCGTCGCGACGACCGAGGCCGCGATGACCGGGGACGCGACGACCGCCCACGCCGTGACGACCGTGGCGGGTTCCGCAAGGATGACCGTGGCGGGTTCCGCAAGGACGACCGTGGCGGGTTCCGCAAGGACGATCGTGGTGGGTTCCGCAAGGATGACCGCCGTGACGATCGGGGCGGTTTCCGCCGCGACGATCGTCGCGATGACCGCGGTGGCTTCCGCCGTGACGACCGGCCCGGGAAGCCCCGCTTCGACGACCGCCGCCGTGACGACCGCCCGCGCGACGACCGCCCGCGCGACGACCGCCCTCGCGATGACCGCCCTCGTGACGACCGCCCTCGTGACGACCGCCCTCGTGATGACCGCCCTCGTGATGACCGGCCGCGCCGGGACGACCGTCGTGATGACCGCCGGCGGGACGACCGGCCGCGCCCGCAGGGCGACCGGTTCGAGCGCGACCGCGGCGGGCGCCCGGACCGGGACCGTCGTGGTGGGGACCACCGCGGCGGAGACCGCCGGGGCGGGCCGCGCGACGGTGGCCGCCGGGACCGGGGTGGCTTCCGGCACGACTCGCCGCGGGCTGAGTCGCGGGACGAGGCCGCCGTCGAGTCGGCGCCGAGGCCGGAGGAGCCCCAGCTGCCCGAGGGCCTGGCGCCCGGTGATCTCGACATCGAGATCCGCCGCGAGCTGCTGACGCTGCCCAAGGGCCTGGCCGACAACGTCGCGCTGCACTTGATCGCCGCCGGTCAGCTGATCGACTCGGAGCCGGAGCGCGCCCTGGAGCACGCGCGGTATGCGCGTCAGCGGGCACCGCGCATTCCTTCGGTGCGCGAGGGCAACGGCCTCGCCGCCTACCTGACGGGCGAGTGGAACGAAGCGCTTTCGGAGCTGCGCGCCGCCCGGCGGATGGCCGGCGGTCCCGGGCACCTGGCGATCATGGCCGACTGCGAGCGCGCGATGGGGCGTCCGGAGCGCGCTGTGGAGCTCAGCCGCAGCGAGGAGGCCACCCAGCTCGACCAGGAGGACTCGGTCGAGCTGCGCATCGTCGCCGCGGGTGCGCGCCGGGACCTCGGTGAGATCGAGGCGTCGGTGGTGAGTCTGCAGATCGCGGAGCTGGACCCGAAGCGCCAGGAGCCGTGGAGCGCGCGCCTGTTCTACGCCTACGCCGACAACCTGGCGGCGGCCGGACGGGAGCGGGAAGCCTTCACCTGGTTCGTGCACGCGGCCAACGCCGACGACGAGGAAGAGACCGACGCCCCCGACCGCCTCGAGGAGCTCGCCGAGAAGCTGGGCGGCCCGGACGTGGTCGAGGAGCTCGTCACCGAGGCAGAGGCGGCCGAGATCGGCGACGACGATGACCTCGACGACGACGCTGCTGAGGTCGACGACGACTTCGACGAGCTCGACGAGACGCTCGAAGAAGACGACGAAGAGGCCGATTCCGAAGCGGCCGCAGATGACAAGGCCGTCGACGACGAAGCGGCGGATGACAAGGCGGCCGAGCAGGACGCCGATGCCGGCAACGCAGGAGGAGGCGCGCGAGCGCAGTGAGCGGCACGCTTCTCGACGGCCATGATGTCGTGCTGTTCGACCTCGACGGCACGGTGTTCCGCGGCGGTGAACTCGTCCCCGGTGCGCTGGAGGCGATCCAGGAAGTGCACCGCCGCGGCGTCCCGGTCCGCTACGTGACCAACAACGCGTCCAAGCCGGACCAGGCCGTGGCCGACCACCTCGTCGGCCTCGGCCTGGACGCGGACCGGACCGAGGTGAGCACCAGCGCCCAGGCCGGTGCCGCGATGCTGGCCGAGAAGCTGCCGCCGGGGTCGAAGGTGCTGGTCGTCGGTTCGCCGGCGCTGGTGTCCGAAGTGGACCAGGCGGGGCTGGTGCCGGTCCGCGGGTTCGCCGACGAGCCGGTCGCGGTCGTGCAGGGGCTGTACACCGAGATCGGGTACCGCGACCTCACCGAGGCGTGCCTGGCGATCCGCGCCGGCGCGCTGTGGGTCTCCTGCAACGGCGACCGCACGCTGCCGACCGAGCGCGGCCTGGCGCCCGGAAACGGTGCGCTCGTCGCGCTCGTGCAGGCGGCCACCGATCAGGAGCCGCTGGTGGCGGGAAAGCCCGAGCGGCCGCTGCTGGACCGGGCCGTCGCTTCCGCCGGGGCCGAGGCGCCGCTGATGGTCGGCGACCGGCTCGACACCGACATCGCGGGCGCGGTCAACGCCGGGATGCCGGTGCTGATGGTGCTGACCGGCGTCAGCACGGCGCGGGACCTGCTGGAAGCCACCGCCGACATGCGGCCCGGCTACGTCGGCGCGGATCTCCGCGCCCTGAACCAGCCCGCCGACGAGGTCGCGATCGGCGGGCAGCCCGGGTGGCAGGTCAGCGTCGGCAGCGGCTCGCTGGAACTGGCCGCACAGGCCGGGGAACAGCCGGGCGATGCGATTTCCGCGCTCCGCGCGCTCTGCGCCGCGTGGTGGGCGGCGTCGTCGGGGCCGGTCGCCGTGCGCGGAGCCGACGAGCGCGCGCAGGATGCGTTGAAGGAACTGGGTTTGGCCTGACCCGCGCATGTCGCGGCGGCGGCGTCGGGGCGTTCCGCTAGCGTGGATGCGTCGCCGCTACAGCCATCGCGGCGTGATCGATGGGAGCAGGAGCGGATGACCTCTCCGTGGCAGCAGGCGCCGAATCCCGCGATGCTGGCGCGCCCGGCCGACGACGGTCAGCCGGCGGTCGACGCCATCGCGGCGGCGGTGGCCCGTCTCGACGAGGTGCGGGAACTGCCGGTCGCCGAGCACGTCGGACGGTTCGAGGCGGTGCACGCCGCGCTCACCGATGCGCTGTCGAAGGCGGACACCCTCCTCTCCGGAACGAGTGCACACAGGAGCTGAAGGTAGTGCCACGCAAGGCGCGGTTGGATGCCGAACTGGTTCGTCGCGGGCTTGCCCGATCCCGTGAACACGCCGCGGAACTGGTCACCGCCGGGCGGGTGAGCGTGCGCGGCATGGTGGCCAGCAAGGCCGCGACCGCGGTCGAGATCGACGCCCCGGTGGTGGTAGCCGAGGACGTCGACGATCCGGGCTGGGCGTCGCGCGGCGCGTACAAGCTGGTGGGGGCGCTGGAAGCGTTCGAGCCGGCCGGGCTGACCGTCGCCGGCCGCCGCTGCCTGGACGCCGGCGCGTCCACCGGCGGGTTCACCGATGTGCTGCTGCGCCGCGAAGCGCGCGAGGTGGTGGCCGTCGACGTCGGTTACGGGCAGCTGGTCTGGAAGCTGCAGACCGATGAACGGGTGCGGATCCACGACCGGACGAACGTGCGGTCGCTGACCCCGGAGGACATCGGCGGCCAGGTGGACCTGGTGGTGGCCGACCTGTCGTTCATCTCGCTGAAGCTGGTGCTGCCCGCGCTGGCCGCCTGCGCCACGCCGGAAGCCGATCTGGTGCCGATGATCAAACCGCAGTTCGAGGTGGGCAAGCAGCGGCTAGGCTCGGGTGGCGTGGTACGCGATCCCGAGCTGCGGGCGGAAGCGGTCCTCGAGGTCGTGCGGTTCGCCGCCGATCTGGGCCTAGGCCTGCGCGGTGTCGTGGCCAGCCCGTTGCCCGGTCCGTCGGGCAACGTCGAGTACTTCGCCTGGCTGCGGCCCGGCGCGAGCACCGATGCGGATGCGGCGGAGGCGCTCGTGTTGGACGCGGTCCGGCAGGGACCCCAGACTTCAGGCAAGAGCTCGCACCGTTGAAGGAGTGGAGTTGACCCGAGAGGTGCTGCTGGTGGTGCACACCGGCAGGCAGCACAACATGCGCACCGCGGAGAAGGTCGCCGGTCAGCTCATCGACGCGGGCCTGTGCGTGCGGGTGCTCGCGGAGGAGGCCCCGGAGCTCAGCTCCGACTGCTACCTCCGGGTGGTCGAGCCCGGCCCGGAGGCGGCCGCGGGCACGGAACTCGTCCTGGTGCTGGGCGGTGACGGGACGCTCCTGCGCGCCGCGGAAATCGCGCGGCTGGCCGACGTGCCGGTCTTCGGGGTGAACCTCGGCCGGGTCGGGTTCCTGGCCGGGGCCGATTCCGACGCGCTCGACGAGGCGGTGGCCGCCGTCGTCGAGTCCCGCTACTACGTCGAGGAGCGGATGACCATCGAGGTCACCGCGAAGCTCGACGGCGAGGTCCTGGCCCGCACCTGGGCGCTGAACGAGGCGAGCGTCGAGAAGAGCAGCCGGGAGCGGATCCTGGACCTGGTCGTGGAGGTCGACGGCCATCCGGTGTCGGCGTTCGGCTGCGACGGCGTGCTGTGCTCCACCCCGACCGGTTCCACGGCGTACGCGTTCTCCGCGGGCGGCCCGGTGGTGTGGCCGGAGGTGCAGGCACTGCTGGTCGTGCCGAGCAACGCGCACGCGCTCTTCGCCCGCCCGCTGGTGGTGTCGCAGAAGTCGTTGGTGGCGCTGGAGATCGACCAGCACGGCCACCACGCGGTGCTGTTCTGCGACGGGCAGCGGCAGTTCGACCTGCCGCCGGGCGCGCGGGTCGAGGTGGTCGCGGGGAGCACGCCGCTGCGCCTGGTGCGGCTGCACGACACGGCCTTCACCGATCGCCTGGTGCGCAAGTTCGAGCTCCCGGTCCAGGGCTGGCGCGGCCCCGCCACCGCCCGCTGATCCGCGGCGGCGCCGCCCGCACAGCTGCAAACAGCCACAATTTCAATTCATGCGCTGATCACCCCAGCGGGGCACCACTGCTCGGGGGATGCGGATAGGGTGCTTGATGTGTTGGCGGAGATGCGCATCCAGGGACTGGGCGTCATCGACGACGCCACGCTCGCACTGCATGCCGGCCTGACCGTGGTCACCGGTGAGACCGGCGCCGGTAAGACGATGGTGGTCACCGGGCTGCACCTGCTCGGTGGTGGTCGGGCCGATGCCTCGCGCGTCCGGTCCGGTGCGCAGCGTGCCGTCGTGGAGGGCCGGTTCCAGACGACGATCGACTCGCCGGCGGCCAAGGTCGCCGCCGATGCCGGGGCCGAACCCGACGACGACGGCAGCCTGATCGCGGTGCGGACCGTGACGGCCGACGGCCGGTCTCGAGCGCACCTCGGCGGTCGGTCGGTGCCCAACGCCGTGCTTTCCGAGCTGGCGGAGCAGGTGTTGGCCGTGCACGGCCAGAACGACCAGCTGCGGCTGCTGCGGTCCGGCGAGCAGCGCGCGGTGCTGGACCGGTTCGCCGGCGAGCCCGTGCTGCACGTGCTCGCCGACTACCAGCGGGTCCGCGCGGAGTGGGCCGAGGCGGTGCGGGAGCTCGCCGAGCGCACCGAGCGCTCGCGGGAACTGGCCAGGGAAGCGGAGCTGCTGCGGCACGGGCTGGCCGAGATCGAGGCCGTCGCCCCGGAATCCGGCGAGGACGTCGCGCTGGTCGACGAGGCGCGGCGGCTCGCGGACGTCGACCAGCTCCGGGAGATCGCGACGGGGGCCCATCTGGCGCTCACCGGCGCGGTCGACGGCGACCCGGATGCGCCGGGTGCGATCGGCCTGATCGGCGAGGCGCGGCGGCGTCTCGGCGGCGCCGAGGACCCGGCGCTGCGGGAGCTGGAGCCGCGGGTGGCCGAGGCCGTCGCGGTGCTGGCCGACGTGGGCGGCGAGCTCGGCGGCTACCTGGACCGGCTGGACGCCGACCCGGCCCGGCTGGAGCAGGTGCTGGCCCGGCAGGCCGAGTTGAAGCAGCTGACCAAGAAGTACGCCGCGGACGTCGACGGGGTGCTGGCGTGGGCCGACGAAGCGCGCGGCCGGCTGTCCGGGATGGACACCTCCGAGGAGGCGCTGGCGGCGCTGGCCGCGCGGCGCGACGAACTCGCGGTCGAGCTCGCCGAGCACGCGGTCGCGGTGTCGGAGGCGCGGAAGGAAGCCGCGGTGGGGCTCTCCGCGGCGGTTTCCGAAGAACTCGACGGGCTGGCGATGCCGCAGGCGCGGCTGGAGGTCGTCGTCGAGCCGAAGGAAGCCGATTCCGGCGACCCGAACGCGCTGCCCGTGCGGGGCCGGACCCTGCACGCCGGCCCGGACGGGGTCGACGAGGTCGAGCTGCAGCTGATCGCGCACTCCGGTGCGCCCGCGCTGCCGATCCACAAGGGCGCCTCGGGCGGTGAGCTGTCCCGGGTGATGCTGGCGCTGGAGGTCGTGCTCGCCGACGCGGACACGGTGCCGACGCTGGTCTTCGACGAGGTCGACGCCGGTGTCGGCGGACGGGCCGCGGTGGAGATCGGGCGGCGGCTGGCCCGCCTGGCCCGGACGCACCAGGTCGTGGTCGTCACCCACCTGCCGCAGGTCGCCGCCTACGCCGATCGTCATCTGGTGGTGGACAAGGGCGCCGCGGACGGCGGGCTGACCCGCAGCGACGTGCGGGTCGTCGCCGACGAGCGGCGGGTCGTCGAGCTGGCGCGGATGCTGGCCGGGATGGATTCCACGGAGACCGGCCGGGCCCACGCGGAGGAGCTCCTGGACACCGCGACGGCCTACAAGCTGGCGCAGGCCCGCTTCCGGCGGCGCGGCAAGGCGGCTCCCAAGAAGCGGGAACGCAGCGGCAAGTAGGCCGTTCGGCCCAACGGCATCGGCGTGGCGTACCAACGACAGGTGATCGATTTGTCACCATCGGTGCATGAAACTCAGCGGTCTGCTTGCCCGTCAGCAGGAAAGCCTGCCCGGTGTGGTCGGGATCGCCAGGGTGGAGCGGCGCCCGGGTGATGTGCTGCGCCGGGTCCGGTCCGGCGACATCGCGGTGATCGATCACGCGGACCTGGACCGGCGCACGGCCGAAGCGCTGGTCTCGGCCGGGGTGATCGGGGTGGTCAACGCGGCCCCGTCGATCTCCGGGCGCTACCCGAACCTCGGGCCGGAGGTGCTGCTGTCGGCAGGCATCGCGCTGGTCGACGGGGTCGGCCCCGAGTTCACGCACCGGATCAAGGACGGCGCGAAGATCCGGCTGCACGAGGGCGGCGTGTTCGTCGGGGAGCGGGAGGTCGGGCGCGGGACCTCGCAGGACGCCAACTCCGTCGCCGACCTGCTCATCGAGGCGAAGGCCGGGATGTCGACGCAGCTGGAGGCGTTCTCGGCGAACACCATCGAGTTCCTGCGCAAGGAGCGGACGCTGATCCTCGACGGCATCGGCGTGCCCGAGCTCGGCATCTCGGTGGAGGGGCGCCAGGTGCTCGTGGTGGCGCCGGGCTACGGCCACGCCGACGACCTGCAGCGGCTGAAGAAGTACATCCGCGAGTACCGGCCGGTGCTGATCGGGGTGGAGGGCGGCGCCGAGACGCTGCGCAAGGCCGGGTACAAGCCGGACGTCATCGTCGGCGACCCGGACACCATCGCGACCGCCACCCTCAAGTGCGGCGCGGAGCTCGTGATCCCGGCGCATCTCGACGGGCACGCGCCCGGTCTGGAGCGCATACAGGACCTGGGAATCGGCGCGGTGACGTTCCCGGCGTCCGGGAACCCGGAGGACCTGGCGCTGCTGCTCGCCGACGCGCACAAGGCGAGCCTGGTGATCACGGTCGGGTTCCACGCCACGCTGGGCGAATTCCTCGACCGCGGGCGTTCCGGCTCGAACCCGTCGACGTTCCTCACCCGGCTCCGGTTGGGCAGCAAGGTCATCGACGGGGCCGCGGTGGCGACGCTGCAGCGCAGCCGGACGCCGGTCGGCGCGATCGTGCTGCTGGTGCTCGCGGTGCTGCTGGTGGCCGCCGTGGCGCTGGTGGTCTCCGGGCTGGGCACCGCGTTCGTGGGGCTGGTCGCCGACACCGCAGGGTCCGTCTTCGCTTATCTCAAGGGGCTTTTCTCGTGATCTCGTTGCGGTACCACATCGTGTCGATCGCTGCGGTCTTCCTGGCGCTGGCCGTGGGCGTCCTCGTCGGCTCCACGTCCCTCAGCGGCCGGCTGCTGGCGGGCGTCGGTGACGAGCAGCGGTCCCTGCAGGCGCAGGTCGACGACCTCAACGCCGAGCGGGCGACGCTCAAGACGCAGGTCGCGGTCGCGGACACGTTCGGCTCCGCGGTCGGGCCGATGGCCGTGCAGGGCCAGCTGGCGCAGCGCAGCGTCGTGCTGATCACCTCCGACGACGCCGACGACCAGCAGCGCGACGCGGTCGGGCAGCTGCTGCGCGCGGCGGGTGCGGACGTCACCGGCGAGGTGCGGCTGGGCGAGGCGTTCGCCGACCCGGGCCGGGCGGACCAGTTGCGGCGCGTGGTCACCGAGCTGCTGCCCGCCGGGGTGCAGCTGCCCACGGCGGCGGATCCCGGCACCATGGCCGGCGGCCTGATCGGGCCGCTGGCGCTGCTGAACCCGCAGAGCGGGCAGCCGCAGACCGGCGACCAGGAGCGGGCGGCGGCGTTCGCGGGCCTGGCCGACGGCGGCTTCGCGACCGCCTCGCCGGGTCTGCGGCCCGCGCAGCTCGCCGTGGTGCTCACCGGCAGCCGGATCGAGAGCGACGGGGCGGGCGACAAGGCCGCGACGCTGGCCCGCTTCGCGGCGCAGCTCGACCGCGCCGGCCAGGGCGCGGTGCTCGCCGGTGGCGCGGGCTCGGCGGACGGGACCGGGCCGGTCGGCGTCGTGCGCGCGGATCCGGCGCTGGCGTCGTCGTTGTCCACGGTGGACAACCTGGACAGCGCCTCGGGGCGGGTGGCGATCGTGCTGGCGTTGCGGGAGCAGGCCGAGCGGCAGGCCGGGCACTACGGCGTCGCGAGCAGCGCGCAGGGCCCGGTGCCGGAGACCCGGGGCTAGTGTTGATGCTCACCGCGGCGGCCCATCGCGGCGGATGCGGGCGGTGACCGGCGGGTAGGCCGCCGGATGGCGGTTGACCTGGCCGGTCGCCCCGAAGCCGTGCGGCGGGTCTCGGTGCACGGCCCCGGTGGTCGTGCGTTAGGCTGGAATTCCGTGGGAGCGACGGATCCAGCCGTCCTGCCAGTGCAGAAATCCAGCCAGGCGACGGCTTGACCACGGGGAGCTTTTGTTGGTGCCGCAAGCACGCACGATCAAGCACGTTTTCGTCACGGGGGGCGTGGCCTCCTCGTTGGGTAAGGGGCTCACGGCATCCAGCCTGGGCGAACTGCTGACCTCCCGCGGCCTGCGGGTGACCATGCAGAAGCTCGACCCGTACCTGAACGTCGATCCGGGAACGATGAACCCGTTCCAGCACGGTGAGGTGTTCGTGACCGAGGACGGCGCCGAGACCGACCTCGACATCGGGCACTACGAGCGGTTCCTGGACCGCGACCTGACCCGCAACGCCAACGTGACGACCGGCCAGGTGTACTCGGCGGTCATCGCCAAGGAGCGCCGCGGCGAGTACCTGGGCGACACGGTGCAGGTGATCCCGCACATCACCGACCAGATCAAGGCCCGGATCCGGGCGATGGCCGAGCCGGACGAGGACGGCCGCACGCCGGACGTGGTGATCACCGAGGTCGGCGGCACGGTCGGCGACATCGAGTCGCTGCCGTTCCTGGAGGCCTGCCGGCAGGTCCGGCACGACGTCGGCCGGGACAACTGCTTCTTCCTGCACGTGTCGCTGGTGCCGTTCCTGGCGCCTTCGGGCGAGCTGAAGACCAAGCCGACGCAGCACTCGGTTGCGGCGCTGCGCAACATCGGCATCCAGCCCGACGCGCTCGTGTGCCGGGCGGACCGGGACCTGCCGGAGGACCTCAAGCGCAAGATCGCGCTGATGTGCGACGTGGACTCGGACGGCGTGGTGGCCTGCCCGGACGCGCCGTCGATCTACGACATCCCGCGGGTCCTGCACGGCGAGGGCCTGGACGCCTACCTGGTGCGGCGGCTCGGGCTGCCGTTCCGCGACGTCGACTGGTCGGTGTGGGGCGACCTGCTGGACCGGGTGCACAACCCGTCGGAGCGGGTGCGGATCGCGCTGGTCGGCAAGTACGTCGACCTGCCCGACGCCTACCTGTCGGTCACCGAGGCGCTGCGCGCCGGTGGGTTCGCGCACCGGGCGAAGGTGGAGATCTCCTGGGTCGGCTCGGACACCTGTGAGACCGACGCGGGCGCGGCGCAGGCGCTGTCCGGGATGGACGGCGTGCTGATCCCTGGCGGCTTCGGCGTGCGCGGCATCGAGGGCAAGCTGGGCGCGATCCGCTACGCGCGGACCAACGGCATCCCGCTGCTGGGGCTGTGCCTGGGCCTGCAGTGCATGGTGATCGAGGCGGCGCGTTCGCTGGCCGGTCTGGAGCGGGCCAACTCCACGGAGTTCGAGGAGCCCGCCAAGCACCCGGTGATCAGCACGATGGCCGACCAGCACGACGTGATCTCCGGTGACCGGGACATGGGCGGCACCATGCGGCTCGGTTCGTACCCGGCGAAGCTGCAGGAGGGCTCGATCGTCGCCGAGGCGTACGGCTCCACCGAGGTCGCCGAGCGCCACCGGCACCGCTACGAGGTGAACAACTCCTACCGGGACCGGTTGGGCAAGGCGGGCGTGGTGTTCTCGGGCACCTCCCCGGACGACCGGCTGGTGGAGTTCGTCGAGCTGCCGCGCGAGGTGCACCCGTTCTTCGTGGGCACCCAGGCGCACCCGGAGCTCAAGAGCCGTCCCACCCGCCCGCACCCGCTGTTCGCGGCGTTCGTGAAGGCGGCCCTGGACTACCGCGCCGCGGAACGGCTGCCGGTCGAGCTGGAGCCCGTCCAGGAGCCGGCACCCAGTGCGTGATCTTCGTTCGAGCTGAGGAATGCTCCGATACCGGCCTGCGTGGCGGTGCGGGTAGCGGAACCTCAGACGTCTTCTCGCTGTGGGATCCCCGACATCATGAATGCCAATTCACCACGTCGGGGCTGTCCTCGCGAGAAGACGTCTGAGAACCCGCGGCGGTGCGAGCTGAGTCCCGCACCGCAAGCGGCTGCCGCCGCTTTGAAAACAGACTTTAAAGTGGCGGCGTGGACACGACGGAGCACGGTGTCGCGCGCACCGACGGCGAGCACGAATTCACCACCCTGGCCAGCGAGGACGTGTACGTGGGGAAGATCCTCGCGTTGCGGGCCGACGTGGTCGGGATGCCCGGCGGCGGGCACGCGCGCCGCGAGGTCGTCGAGCACCTCGGGGCGGTCGCGGTGGTGGCGGTGGACGAGCACGACCAGGTCGTGCTGATCCACCAGTACCGGTATCCGCTCGGCCGGCGGCTCTGGGAGCTGCCGGCCGGGCTGCTGGACGTGGCGGGCGAGGAGCCGGTGCGCACGGCGCAGCGGGAGCTCGCCGAGGAGGCGGGGCTCGCGGCGCGGGACTGGTCGGTGCTGGTCGACGTCGCCACCTCGCCGGGCTTCACCGACGAGTGCATCCGGGTGTTCCTGGCCACTGGACTGTCCGATGTGGATCGTCCGGCGGCGGTCGGGGACGAGGAGGCGGACCTGGTGATCCGGCGCTTCCCGTTGGCCGAGGCGGTGCGGATGGCGCTGGCCGGGGAGATCGTCAACGGTCCCGGCGTGGCCGGGCTGCTCGCCGCCCAGGCGGTCCGCGACGGCCGGGGGCAGCCGCGCCCGGTGGACGCCGAATGGCCGGACCGGCCCCAGCGCTTCGCCGCCCGGTGAGGGGTTTCGAGGAGCTGCCGCCGGACCTGCGCGGGGCGATCACCGGATACCTCGACCACCTCGCCGTCGAGCGCGGCACCGCCCGCAGCACCCTCGACTCCTACGCCAGGGATTTGCGCCGGTACGCCGAATTCCTGGTCGGGGAGGGGATTTCCGGGCTCGCCGAGGTGCGCTCGGAGCACCTGTCCGGATTCCTGGCCGAGCTGCGGGAAGGCACCGAGCAGCGGCCCGCGCTCGCACCTTCGTCCTCGGCGCGGGCCCTGGTCGCCGCCCGCGGGCTGCACCGGTTCGCGCATGCCGAAGGGCAGCTGGCGGTCGACGTCGCGCGCGAGGTCGCGCCGCCGAGCCTGCCCAAGCGGCTGCCCAAGGCGCTGCCCATCGACGACGTCGGGAAGCTGCTCGACCACGCAGGTGGCGACGACGCCCGGGGCATGCGGGACCGGGCGCTGCTGGAGCTGCTGTACTCGACGGGGGCGCGGATCTCCGAAGCGGTCGGGCTGGACCTCGACGACATCGACGGCACCAACCGCACGGTCCTGCTGGACGGCAAGGGCGGCCGCCAGCGGCTGGTGCCCATCGGCCGGCCGGCGCTGGCGGCGCTGGACGCGTACCTGGTGCGCGCCCGGCCCGGCCTGGCGGCGCGCGGGCGCGGAACCGCCGCGGTGTTCCTCAATTCGCGCGGAACCCGGCTGTCCCGGCAAAGCGCGTGGAACGCGTTGAAGGTCGCCGCGCAGCGCGCCGGCATCGGCGGCTCGGTTTCGCCGCACGTGCTGCGGCACTCCTTCGCCACGCACCTGGTGGAGGGCGGCGCCGACGTCCGCGTGGTGCAGGAACTGCTGGGCCACGCCTCGGTCACGACGACGCAGGTCTACACCCTGATCACGGTCAACACGCTGCGGGAGGTCTACGCGACGGCCCATCCGCGCGCACACGCTTCGGAGTGAGTTGGTGACGCTGCGAATGCGGGGCGGCGGCGCAGGGGGTAGACGTTGATCACACGGAGATCACAGGGAACTTCCGATACGTCGGCGAGGCGCGTTGCCGCTGGTAACGAATGCCACTTAGGCTGCGTTTGATCGCCACCGGCACCAAAGGAGTCAGATCGCCATGTCGCTACCGCAGCCCGCCGCCGAAGGGCGGCCCCGGGGCGCGGTCGACCTGAGCATCGCCCCGGAGACGACGGGTCGTGCGGAGGATGTCGGCCTGGCGCCGAATCCGCGCGGTCTCGGTCCGACTGGCCGGCCACGTCGGCACATCCCGGAGCCGCCGCTGCTGGACCGGCACGGTCCCGCGTCGGTGCTCGCGATGTGCAACCAGAAGGGCGGCGTCGGGAAGACCACGTCGACGATCAACCTCGGCGCAGCGCTGGCGGAGTACGGGCGCCGGGTGCTGCTGGTGGATTTCGATCCGCAGGGCGCGCTCTCGGTCGGCCTCGGGGTCCAGCCGCACCAGCTCGACCAGACCATCTACAACGTGATCATGGAGCGCCCGGTCTCCGTCCAGGACGTGGTGCGGCAGACCAGCGTCGAGGGCATGGACCTGCTGCCCAGCAACATCGACCTCTCCGCGGCCGAGGTGCAGCTGGTCGCCGAGGTGGGCCGGGAGCAGACCCTGCACCGGGTGCTGCAGCCGGCGCTGGGGGAGTACGACTACGTGCTGGTGGACTGCCAGCCCTCCCTGGGCCTGCTGACGGTGAACGCGTTGGCCGCGGCGGACGGCGTGATAATCCCGTTGGAGTGCGAGTTCTTCAGCCTGCGCGGCGTGGCGCTGCTGATCGACACCATCGAGAAGGTCCGGGAGCGGCTGAACCCGAAGCTGGAGATCAGCGGCATCCTGGCGACCATGTTCGACCCGCGCACGCTGCACTCCCGCGAGGTGATGGCGCGCGTCGTGGAGGCGTTCGGCGACATCGTCTTCGACGCCGTGATCAACCGGACGGTGCGGTTCCCGGAGACCACCGTGGCCGGCGAGCCGATCACCCGCTGGGCGCCCCGCTCGGCCGGCGCGCAGGCGTACCGGGAGCTGGCGCGCGAGGTGATCGCCCGATGACGCGGCGGGTCGCCCTGCCCGGCGCGGCCGAACTCTTCCGTACTACTGTTCCTCGGACGGATCATGCGGAGCAGCCGGAGCCGGAGCCGGCTCAGCCTGCGGCTGGGCGGTCCGGTACGGGTCGGCGCAAGCACGATTCGAAGATCACCGTGTACGTGTCCGACGAGGAGTTGCTGGGCTTGGAGCAGGCGCGGCTGGCATTGCGGGCCGACCACGGCATCGCCGTGGACCGGGGCCGGGTGGTGCGGGAGGCGGTTGCGGTGGTGCTCGCCGACCTCGACCGCAACGGCGCGGACTCGGTGCTGGTCCGGCGCCTCCAGGAGCCCGGCGAGTGACAGACCCCGCGGTACCGGAGGAACGGTCCAGCGAGGACTCCGGCGCAAGCGGCCGGTTCACGGTGCGCCTGGAGAACTTCGAAGGCCCCTTCGACCTGCTGCTGCAGCTGATCTCGCAGCACCAGCTGGACGTCACCGAGGTGGCGCTGCACAAGGTCACCGACGAGTTCATCGCCTACACCAAGGCGCTCGGCGAGCAGTGGGACCTGGACGAGACCACCGAATTCCTGGTGATCGCCGCGACCCTGCTGGACCTGAAGGCGGCGCGGCTGCTGCCCTCCGCGGAAGTGGAGGACGAGGCCGACCTGGCGCTGCTGGAGGCCCGCGACCTGCTCTTCGCCCGGTTGCTGCAGTACCGCGCGTACAAGCAGGTCGCCGCGTTGTTCGGCGAGCTGGAGGCCGGGGCGCTGCGGCGCTACCCGCGCTCGGTGTCGGTGGAGGAGCGGTTCGCGAACCTGCTGCCGGAGGTGCAGATCGGGGTCTCGCCGCAGCGGTTCGCCGAGGTCGCGGCCGCGGTGTTCCGGCCGAAGCCGCCGCCGACCGTTTCGCTGGACCACATCCACCAGCACGGCGTTTCGGTGCGCGAGCACGCGGCGCTGCTGCGGGTGCGGCTGGCGGAGAAGGGCAGTGCGACGTTCGGGGAGCTCGTGTCCGACTGCGGGCACACCGTCGAGGTGGTGGCCCGGTTCCTGGCCCTGCTGGAGCTCTACCGGGAGAAGGTCTTGCAGTTCGAGCAGGAGAGCCCGCTGGGCGAGCTGCTCGTGCGCTGGGTGGGCGGCAGCGTGGCGGAGGCTCAGGTCGAAGCCGATGCGCAGCGCGCCAACCAGGAGGAAGAGGAGTACGGGTGACGGCAGCGAACGACGAGAGCCCCGAGGCGCCCGCGACGGAGTCCGAGGCGGTGGAGACGGCGGGCGTGCCGGACCTGACCTCCGACAGCGCGCTCGATGCCGCGTTGGAGGCGCTGCTGCTCGTGGTGGACGTGCCGGCGGGCGAGGAATTGCTGGCCGACACGCTGGAGCAGCCGGTGGCCCGGATCCGGGTCGCGCTGCGGCGGCTCTCCGACGGTTACGCCGACGCCGAGCGGGGTATTGACCTGCGGCGAGTCGGGGACGGTTGGCGGTTCTACACGCGGGATGCGTACGCGCCGTACGTGGAGCGGTACCTGCTGGACGGGCAGCGCTCGAAGCTGACGCGCGCCGCGCTGGAGACGCTCGCGGTGATCTCCTACCGGCAGCCCGTGACGCGTTCGCGGGTCGCGGCAGTACGGGGTGTGAACGTCGATGGCGTCATCCGTACCCTGGTGGGGCGCGGCCTTATCGAAGAGGCCGGAACCGACCCGGAGACGGGCGGCATCCTGTACTGCACGACCGAGCTGTTCCTGGAGCGGCTGGGGCTGTCGTCGCTGAAGGAGTTGCCGCCGCTCGCCCCCTTGTTGCCCGAAGTGGATTCGATTGATGACGTCTGAGCACCGTTCCCCGTCCAGCAAAGCCGATTCCGAAGGCGTGCGGCTGCAGAAAGTGTTGTCCCAGGCCGGGGTGGCGTCGCGGCGCGCGGCCGAGGAGATGATCGTCGAGGGTCGGATCGAGGTCGACGGCGAGCTCGTCACCGAGCTGGGGCGGCGCGTCGACCCGGCGACCGCGGTGATCCACGTGGACGGCAACCGGGTCATGGTCAACGACGACCTGACGCACCTGCTGCTGAACAAGCCGACCGGCATCCTGTGCACCATGTCGGACGACAAGGGGCGCCCGTGCATCGGTGACTACCTGCGGGAACGCCAGGGCAAGCTGTTCCACGTGGGCCGGCTGGACCAGGACACCGAGGGCCTGCTGCTGATCACCAACGACGGGGAGCTGGCGAACCGGCTGATGCACCCGAAGTACAAGGTGCGCAAGACCTACCTGGCCGAGGTGCTCGGGTCGGTCCCGAAGGACCTGGGGCAGCGGCTGCGCGACGGCGTGGAGCTGGAGGACGGCCCGGTGAAGGTGGACCGGTTCAAGCTGGTCGACACGAACCAGAACCGGTCCCTGGTGGAGATCGTGCTGCACGAGGGCCGGAACCGGATCGTGCGGCGGCTGCTCAAGCACGTCGGCCTCCCGGTGCAGCGCCTGGTGCGGACGCGGATCGGCGACGTGCGGCTGACCAGCGAGCGCCCGGGCGCGATCCGGCCGCTGAACCGGCAGGAGATCGGCTCGCTGTACCGGGCCGTCGGCCTCTGACGTTCCTCGGGTCCTGTCTCGCGTCGGCGGGACCGGATCCGATATGTCTACAGCGTTAGTGACTTCAGTGTTGAGTGAAATTTGACGTCCGGAAGAGAGCCTTCGGCCGACCCCTCGGGGCCCGCCGAAGGCTCTTCGTTCAGGCCTTCTTGACCTGGCTGGGGAGGAAGAGCCGGGCCACCGGCTCGACGACCCGGGCCGCCACCGGGCCGAGGATCGCCATCAGCAGCACGTAGGCCGTGGCCAGCGCCGCGAGCTCGCCCGGCACCGCGCCGGAGGCGACCGCCAGGCCGGCGATGACGATGGAGAACTCGCCTCGGGCGACCAGCGCGGCGCCCGCCCGCAAGCGGCCCATCTTGCCCACGCCCTGCATCCGGGCGGCGAACCAGCCGGTGACCACCTTCGTCGCCACGGTCGCCACCGCCAGCAGCAGCGCGATCGGCAGCACGGGCGGGATCTGGCTGGGGTCGGTGTTCAGGCCGAACACGACGAAGAACAGCGCGGCGAACAGGTCGCGGAGCGGCTCCAGCATCCGGGTCGCGTTCGCCGCCGTGGACCCGGAGATCGCGATGCCCAGCAGGAACGAGCCGACCGCCGCCGAGACCTGCAGCTCCGAGGCGATGCCCGCGACCAGCAGCGCCGAACCCAGCAGGCGGAGCAGGAAGACCTCCGGATCGGGGCTGTCGATCAGGGCCGAGACGTACTTGCCGAACTTCAGCGCGACGACCAGCACCAGGGTGATCACGACCAGCGAGACCCCGACCGCGGTGAGGCCGCCGAGGAAGCTGACGCCGGCCAGCACGGCGGTCAGGATCGGCAGGTAGACGGCCATCGCCAGGTCTTCGAAGACCAGGATCGACAGGATCACCGGCGTTTCCCGGTTGCCGAGCCGGCCCAGGTCGCCGAGCACCTTCGCGACGATGCCGGAGGAGGAGATGTAGGTGACACCGGCCATGGTGAACGCGCCGAGCGGGCCCCAGCCCAGCAGCAGCGCCACCAGCGCGCCGGGCACCGCGTTCAGCACGATGTCGACGATGCCGGCCAGCCAGGAGCGGCGTAAGCCGGTGACGAGTTCACCCGCGGAGTACTCCAGGCCCAGCAGCAACAGCAGCAGGACCACGCCGATCTCGGACGCCAGGTGGGTGAACGGCTCGATGCCGTGCAGCGGGACGAGGCCGCCGGTGCCGAAGGCCAGCCCACCCAGCAGGTAGAGCGGGATCGGTGACACCCCGATTTTCCATGCGAGTCTCCCGAGGATGCCCAGACCGAAGAAAACCGCACCCAGCTCTATTAGGGAGATCGCCGTGTCGTGCACCGTGTTTCCTCTCGCGTGTTCCCTGCGTATGGAGTTGTTAGGGGTTCGGCACGCGTTGGACCGCCGTTGGTGACGCGTGTCCCGGTCCGGTGCCCGGGAAAGTGTGCGGAGCGGGCTGGATCAGCCCTTTTCCAGGATTTCGCTGGCTGCGCGCAGCCCCTTCGAGGTGCCCACGACGACCACCAGGTCGCCGGCGGCGAACACGAAGTCCGGTCGCGGCGAGGGATGCACGGTGCCGTCGCGGACGACGGCGACGATCGACACCGAGGTACGGGTGCGCATCTCGGTGTCGCCGAGGGTCCGGCCGTCGTACGGGGAGCCTTGGGCGACGGACAGCTGCCAGGTGGTGATCCCGGCGACCTCGCTCTGCTGCTCGTTGAGCTGCGCGACCAGTTGCGGGGCGCCCAGCAGGTTGGCCAGCGTGCTGGTCTCGGTGGTGGTCAGCGCGACCGAGGCGGCCACCTTGTCCGGGTCCTCGTGGTCGGAGACGATCAGCTCGAACCGGCCGTCGCGATAGGTGATCACGCCGATGCGGTGGCCGGAGCGGGTGGTGAAGTCCTGCTGCGTGCCGAGCCCCGGCAAGGGGGTCACTGTTACGTCCACGATCACGACTGTATTAGGAGATCTTTCGCATTTGTCCCGCGGTCCGGATGGATCTGGACGCGATTGGGATGCGCGCGGGCGGACCAGGCAGAATGGACGGTTGGTCCGGCCGGTGCCGGGCCGATCGGTTCCGGCTCGGGAAGGACATGCACGTGGCACACGCCAGGCTCCGCGGTGTGGTGGCGCTCGACGGCCCTTCGGGCACCGGCAAGTCGACGGTGTCCCGGAAGTTGGCGTCCGCGTTGGGGGCGACCTACCTCGACACCGGCGCGATGTACCGGGCCGCGACGCTGGCCGTGCTGCGCGCGGAGGTCGAGCCGTCGGATTCGGCCGAGGTGGCGCGGGTGGTGCGGGCGGCGGCGCTGATCGTGGGCACCGACCCGGAGCAGCCGTCGGTGTCGCTGGACGGCGCGGACGTGGGGCAGGAGATCCGCGGCCCGGAGGTGACCGGCGCGGTGTCGGCGGTGTCGGCGGTCGCCGAGGTTCGTGAGCAGCTGGTCGCCCAGCAGCGGCGGCTGATCGGCGAGGCGCTGGAGTCGCCGGGCGGCATGGTCGTCGAGGGCCGGGACATCGGCACCGTGGTGGTGCCGGATGCGGGCCTGAAGGTCTACCTGACGGCTTCCGCGCACGCCCGCGCGCAGCGCCGCACGGCGCAGGACGTGTCCGAGGGCCGCGCCGGCGACCTGGACCGCACCCACGCCGACGTGCAGCGCCGGGACGCGCTGGATTCCGGGCGGAAGGTGGCGCCGCTGCGGAAGGCCGATGACGCGGTCGAGCTGGACACCACGGATCTGGACGTGGTGGAGGTGCTCGAGCAGCTGCACAAGCACGTGGAGAGCCGTGGCCTGCTGGCCGGGGCGGAGCGGACGACACCATGAGCGACGAGACCCTGCCCGAGGGCGCGACCGGCGGCTTGCACCGGTTCGGCCAGTGGATTTCGCGGCGGATCGTGCGGTTGCCGTACCGGGTGCGGATCCACGGTGCGGAGCGGATTCCGCGCACCGGGCCGGTGGTGCTCGTGGCCAACCACAGTTCGATGGCCGACGGGCCGCTGCTGTTCGGAATGATCCCGCGCAACGCGGTGTTCCTGATCAAGCAGGAGATGTTCCGCGGGCCGCTGGGCTGGTTCCTGCGCCGCATCGGGCAGATCGGGGTGCGCCGCGGCGAACCCGACCGCACGCCGCTGCTGGCGGCGGTGCGGGTGCTGCGGGCCGGCGGGTTGGTCGGGGTGTTCCCGGAGGGCACCCGCGGCGACGGCGATGTGGCGAACGCGCAGCACGGGGCGGCGTGGTTGGCGCGGGCGTCGGAGGCACAGGTCCTGCCGGTGGCCTGCCGGGGCACGCGTCGTCCGGAGGGCACGGGCCGTAGGCTGCTACCCAGGATCGACGTGTTGTTCGGGGAGCCGATCACGCTGCCGGCGGGCAAGGGCCGCACCGGGCTGGTCGTGGCGACCGAGGCGGTGCGCACCGAACTGGTCGAGCTGATCGCCGAGTTGGATCGGCTGGTCGCGGACCAGGACCAAGACTATTCGAGAGGGAAACGAGCGTGACCGACGAGTCGGTGGAAGGCCTGGACGGCACGTGGTCCGACGAGGCCGAGTGGGCTGAGTTCGACGAGGTCGAAGCGGCCGAGGGCGAGGCGCCGCCGAAGCCGCAGCCGGTGCTGGCCGTGGTCGGCCGCCCGAACGTGGGCAAGTCGACGCTGGTGAACCGGCTGCTGGGCCGCCGGGAAGCCGTCGTGCAGGACGTCCCGGGCGTGACCCGGGACCGGGTTGCCTACGACGCGCTGTGGAACGGGCGCCGCTTCACGCTGGTCGACACCGGTGGGTGGGAGCCGGACGCCAAGGGCCTGCAGGCGTCGGTGGCGGCGCAGGCGGAGCTGGCCATGCACACCGCGGACGCGGTGCTGCTGGTGGTGGATGCCCGGGTCGGCGCGACCGAGACGGAAGCGGCCGTGGCCAGGGTGCTGCGGCGGTCCAAGCGGCCGGTGCTGCTGGCCGCGAACAAGGTCGACGACCAGCGCGGCGTCTCCGACGTGCATTCGCTGTGGTCGCTGGGGCTGGGCGAGCCGAGGCCGGTCAGCGCGCTGCACGGGAGCGGTTCCGGTGACCTGCTGGACGCCGTGCTGGACGCGTTCCCGGAGACGCCGCGCGAGATCTTCGGCGCGACGGGCGGGCCGCGGCGGGTCGCGTTGGTCGGCAAGCCGAACGTGGGCAAGTCGAGCCTGCTCAACAAGCTGACCGGGGAAGAGCGGTCGGTGGTGCACGACGTCGCGGGCACCACCGTGGACCCGGTGGACTCGCTGGTGGAGCTCGACGGCGAGGTGTGGCGGTTCGTCGACACCGCGGGGCTGCGCAAGCGCGTGAAGACCGCCAGCGGCACCGAGTACTACGCGTCGTTGCGCACCAAGGCGGCCATCGAGGCGGCCGAGGTGGCGATCATGCTCATCGATGCTTCGGAGCCGTTGAGCGAGCAGGACCTGCGGGTGCTCACCATGGTCGTGGAGGCCGGGCGGGCGCTGGTGATCGCCTACAACAAGTGGGACCTGGTCGACGAGGATCGCCGCCACCAGTTGGAGAAGGAGATCGACCGCGAGCTGGTGCGGGTGCGGTGGGCCGAGCGGGTCAACGTGTCGGCCAAGACCGGCCGGGCGGTGGCGAAGCTGGCGCCGACGCTGCGCACCGCGCTGGAGTCGTGGGACACCCGGATCCCGACCGGCCGGTTGAACGGCTGGCTTTCGGAGCTGGTCGCGGCCAACCCGCCGCCGGTGCGCGGTGGTCGGCAGCCGAAGATCCTGTTCGCCACGCAGGCGCAGTCGCGGCCGCCGACGATCGTGCTGTTCACCACCGGGTTCCTGGAGGCCGGGTACCGGCGGTTCCTGGAGCGCAAGTTCCGCGAGACGTTCGGGTTCGTGGGCAGTCCGGTGCGGATCTCGGTGCGGGTGCGGGAGCGCAAGGCGAAGGGTGGTCGTCGCTGATCACCGTGCGCTCGGGTGGCGTGCGCGCTGCGTTCACGCTGTCCCGATAATCTGCTGGCGGCGCTCGGAGCAGGGGAGGTGACCGAGTGGTGCGGGCTGAGGACGGCGGGGGGCCGATCCGTGTTGTGCTGGCCGATGACGAGGCCATGCTGCGGCGGGGCCTGCGGGTGTTGTTGGAGGCCGACGGCACGATCCGGGTGGTCGCCGAGGCGGGCAACGGCGATGAGCTGCTGGCGGCGGTGCGTGCGCACCGGGTGGACGTCGCGCTGATCGATGTGCAGATGCCCGGCAAGGACGGGTTGACGGCGTTGCGGACGTTGGCGGCGTTGGCGGATGCGCCGGTGGCGGCGGTGTTGACGACGTTCGACCTGGACGACTACGTGGCCGATGCCCTGCGGTTCGGGGCGCGTGGGTTCCTGCTCAAGGACGCCGAGCCGGCGATGCTGGTTCGGGCGGTGCACGACCTGGCGGCGGGTGGGGCGGTGCTGGATCCGCGGATCACGGCGCGGCTGTTGCCGAGGTTCCGCAGCGCGACCGACAACGCGCACGAGATGCAGCTGGTGCGGGGGTTGTCCGGGCGGGAGCGGCAGGTGCTCCAGCTGTTGGCCGATGGCCGGTCGAACGCCGACATCGGGGTTCGGCTCGGGCTGACCGAGGCGACGGTGAAGAGCTATGTGTCGACGGTGTTGAGCAAGCTCGGTGCGCAGAACCGGGTGCAGGCCGCGCTGATCGCACAGCGCGTGGCGGGCGACTTCCGGTGAGTTCGGGGCGCTGGCTGCGGCTCGGTGCCGAGGCTTTGGCCGTCGGGATTCCGGCTGCTGCGGTGCTGGCCGCGCCGGATCCGTTCGGGTACGCGGTGGTGTCCGGGTTGGTGGCCGCCGCGTTGTTGCCGTTGCGGCTGTGGTTGCCGTGGGTCTCGGTGTTGCTGTGCATGCCCGCGTTGGCCGGTGGCCTGGGTTGGCCGGCGACGGTTGTGGCTCTGTACGCGGTGGGGCGTGCGCGGCCGCGGGTGTCGACGCTGGTCGCGGGGGTTCTGCTGGCCATGGTGGTCGCGGTGACCCCGGTGCTGATCGCGCAGTCGCTCGGGGCGGGTTCGGTCGTCCTGACCTTTGCTTTCGTGCTGGCGGCCGCTGGCGCGCCGACCGCGTTGGGGATGTTGGTGTCGCTGCGGCAGCAGCTGGCCGACAGCCTGCGGCGGCTGGAGGCGGCCACCGCGGCGGAGCTGCGGGCGAAGGATGAGACGGCGCGCGCGGAGGAGCGGGCCCGGATCGCGCGGGAGATCCACGACGCGGTCGGGCATCACGTCACCCTGATCGCGGTGGAGTCGGCCGCGTTGGCGGCGACGACCGGTGATCCCGCCGCGCAGGAGACCGCGGGCCGGTTGCGCGGGTTGGCGAAGCAGGCGCTGGACGAGATGCGCGCGACGCTGGGGCTGGGCACGGCGGGGCAGCAGGTCGGGTTGGGCACGATCCCGGACCTGGTGGTGCGGGCGCGCGCAGCGGGCGTGGACGTGGAGCTGTCTTCCCAGCTCAGCGAGCCGTACGGGGTGCCGGCGGCGGTGGAGCGGGCCGCGTACCGGGTGGTTCAGGAGGCGCTGACGAATGCCTCCAAGCATGCGCCGGGCGCGGGGATCAAGGTGAGCCTGTTGTGCCGCGGAGGTTCGTTGCACATCGCCGTCAGCAACGGTGCTCCTGATCGTGCGCGACCGGCCGTCGAGGCCGGTAGCGGCGGGTCCGGGCTGGCGGGTTTGTCGGAGCGGGTGCAGATGGCGGGTGGGCGGCTGGACGCCGGGCCGTCCGCGGACGGTGGCTTCGAGCTGGTGGCCGTGCTGCCGCAGCAGCGCTGATCCGTATTCTTGGCCGCACGCCCGGCTTTGATCCACCACCTGGAACGGAGTGTGCATGCGAGGCCTACGACTGCCCGGCGGGCAGGAGCTGCCGGTGCTGGGGCAGGGCACCTGGGGCATGGGCGAGCGGCGCGCGCAGCGCGCGGCGGAGGTGGCGGCGTTGCGGCGCGGCCTGGACCTCGGCTTGGGGCTGATCGACACCGCCGAGATGTACGGCAGCGGCGGCGCGGAGGAGGTCGTCGGTGCCGCGATCGCGGGGCGCCGCGACGAGGTTTTCCTGGTCAGCAAGGTGTATCCGCACAACGCGGGTCGCCGCGACGCGGTCGCCGCGTGCGAGCGCAGCCTGCGGCGGCTGGGCACCGATCACCTGGATCTGTATCTGCTGCACTGGCGCGGCAGCACGCCGTTGGCGGCGACGCTGGACGCGTTCGAGCAGCTGCGTGCTGACGGCAAGGTCCGGCATTTCGGGGTGAGCAATTTCGGTCCCGGGGACGTGTCGGAGCTGTTCGAGAGCGAACTCGGCCGGCGGTCCGCCACGAACCAGGTGCTCTACAACCTCACCCGGCGCGGCATCGAGCTCGACCTGCTGCCGTGGTGCCGGGAGCAGGGTTTGCCGGTGATGGCGTACTCGCCGATCGAGCAGGGGCGGCTGCTGGGCGAGCCGGCGTTGCGGCGGGTCGCCGAGCGGCATTCGGTGACTCCGGCGCAGATCGCGATCGCCTGGGTGCTGGCGCAGGACGGCGTGTGCGCGATCCCGAAGGCGGCCACCGTGGCGCACGTGGAGCAGAACCGGGCGGCGCTGGACATCGAGTTGTCGGCGGCCGATCTCGCCGAGCTCGACGCGGGCTTCCCAGCGCCACCGCATCCGGTTCCGCTGGAAATCCTCTAGCGCGCCAGCGATTTGCGCAGGAAGTCCACCTGGAGCAGCAGCAGGTTCTCGCTGGTGGTCTCCTCGGTGGGCATGTGGCTGACGCCCGCCAGCGGTAGCACGTTGTGCGGGCGGGCCGACGCGGTCAACGCGGCCGAGAGCCGGAGTGCGTGGGCCAGGATGACGTTGTCGTCCACGGTGCCGTGCACGATCAGCATCGGGCGTTCGAGGTTGCCCGCGTCGGCCAGCAGCGAGTTCTCCACGTACGCCTCGGGAACCTCGTTGGGGTCGCCCAGGTAGCGCTCGGTGTAGTGGGTGTCGTACAGCCGCCAGTCGACGACTCCGGCACCCACCACGGCGGCGTGGAAGACGTCCGGGCGGCGCAGCACGGCCAGCGCGGCGAGGTAGCCGCCGAAGGACCAGCCGCGGATGGCGACGCGGTCGAGGTCGAGCTCGGGGTGTTGTGCGGCGGCCGCGTGCAGGGCGTCGACCTGGTCCTGCAGGGTCGGGCCGGCGAGGTCGCCGGCGACCTCGCGGTCCCAGTCGGGGCCGCGTCCGGCCATGCCCCGGCCGTCGGTGACCAGCACCGCGAAGCCCTGGTCGGCGAACCATTGCGAGGTCAGGTAGCCCTGGCGGCGGGAGAGCACGCGCTGCGCGTGCGGGCCGCCGTAGGGGTCGAGCAGCACCGGCAGGGGGCCGTCGGCCGGGTCGTAGCCGGTGGGCAGCAGCAGGGCGCTGCACAGCTCGCGGTCGCCGAGGCGGAGGAGCGCGACGTTGAGGTCGACGGCGGGGTCTTCGGCCAGGTTCTCGATCTCGGCGATCTCCCGCCCGTCGAGGTGCACCCGCACCCGGGTGCGCGGCTCGTCCATTGTGGACGTGGCGACGACGAGCACGTCGCCGCCACGAGTTCCGGTGTGGACGCCGGGCTGCTCGGTGATCCGCGCGGCGCCGTCGGCGGTGACGCGGTAGAGGTGCACCTGGGTCGGGTCCTGTTCCGAGGCGGAGATCAGGACGTCGCCGTCGCCGACGTCGAGGATGCCCCGCACCTGCAGGGGCGCGGCGGTCCACGGCTGGTCGCCGACCACCAGCCGGTACGCGCCGTCGCCCGCGCTGATGCGCACCAGCCGGCCGTCCGGGGTCCAGGCGGGCCAGCCGGGCTTGATGTCCACCCAGTGCGGGTCGGTGTCGCGGTGCACCTCGGTGGTGCGCCCGGTGGCCGGGTCGATGGCCAGCACGAGCTGGGTGCGCTGGTCGCGGGTCTGCACCGCGATCAGCGGGGCACCGTGCCTGGACCAGTGGGCGGTGACGAGGTACGGGAAGACCTGGCGGTCCCATTCGACGTCCACCCGGTTGCCGTCGAGGTCGAGGACGGCCAGCGACACGTCGGCGTTGGCGGTGCCCGCCGCCGGGTAGCGCATGGCGGTCGGCTCGCTCAGCGGGGCGGACGGGTCGCCGAGGTAGAGGTGCTGGACCGGGGATTCGTCGACGCGGGCCGCCAGCAGCCGCGAACCGTCGGGCGACCACCAGTAGCCGCGGTGGCGGTCCATCTCCTCGGCGGCGATGAACTCCGCTGCGCCCCAGGTGATGTCGGTGCCGTCGGGTTCGGCGAGTGCGCGGTCGCCGGAACCGTCCACATCGATCACCCGCAGCTGACCGTCGGAGAGGTAGGCGATCCGGCGCCCGTCGCGGTCGGGCCGGGGATCGGCGACCGGTCGGCGGGCGGGCAGTTCGCGGGCGTCGCCGGTCGCGACGTCGACGACGAACAGCCGGCCGGAGATGGTGAAGGCGGCCAGGTTCCCGTCGCGGTCGGTGGCGTAGCCGGTGATGCCCAGGGCGCGTTCGCGCGCGCGTTCGCGGCGGGCCTGCTCTTCGGGCGAGACCTCGTCGGCCACCCGCAGCGCGGCCGGGTCGGCGAGCATCCGCTCCCGGCCGGTTCTGGTGTCCAGCGCCCAGAGGGCGTTGCTGCGTTCGGTGCCGCCTGCGGATCGCAGGAAGAGCACGGTGGCACCGGCGGTGAAGTTCCGCGGCGCGCCGAGGGTGAAGCCCTGGGTGCGGGCGCTGCGGCGGGGAAACGAGGCCATGCGGCCAGCCTGCCATTTCCGGCGCGTGATTGCGCGATCGGGTGGCCATGTGGCGAAAAGCCGCCCCGGGCGGATTATTCGCCGGTGTGTCGGGAGGGGGTGCCGCGCGCCCCGGACCCTACGGTCGGCGCCGATTCGTTTGGCCCACAGCGGCTTCCCGGTTCCTGCGGGAGTCGACCGACCTGGGATGAGACCTGCCATGTACCTCTCGATGGTGGTGCCGTGCTTCAACGAGGAGCACGGCCTGCAACGGTTGCACGACGCGCTGGTCGCGGCGCTGTCCGGGCGCGTCCGGGATTACGAGGTGATCCTGGTAGACGACGGCAGCACCGATCGGACGCTGCGCGAAGCGCGCCGGCTGGCGGCGCTGAACCCGCGCTTCCGCTACGTGTCGCTGAGCCGCAACTTCGGGAAGGAAGCGGCGATGCTGTGCGGTTTGCGGCATGCGCGGGGCGGCCGGGTGGCGCTGCTGGACGCCGATCTGCAGCATCCGCCGCGGCTGCTGCGGCGGATGCTGGCGCTGCT
This sequence comes from Saccharopolyspora sp. NPDC045839, assembly GCF_056431645.1. NCBI lineage: Bacteria > Bacillati > Actinomycetota > Actinomycetes > Pseudonocardiales > Pseudonocardiaceae > Saccharopolyspora > Saccharopolyspora sp. NPDC045839. The sequence continues at coordinate 685,740 of NZ_JBWKKH010000001.1, read as the reverse complement.
GGACTCCGGCTACGACCAGGTCGTCGCCCGCCGCGGCCGCGACGGTGAGAACCGCGTCCGGTCGGCACTGTCCAAGATGTACTACTGGGCGTGCCGGCGGCTGGTGGACGTGCGATTGCAGGACGGTGTCGGGGATTTCCGGGTGTTGTCGCGGCGGGCCGTGGACGCGGTGCTGTCGTTGCCGGAGTACCACCGGTTCTCCAAGGGTTTGTTCGCCTGGATCGGTTTCGACACGGCGTACGTGTCGTTCCGGAACGTGCCGCGGGGCGGTGGCGGTTCGAGGTGGACCTTCGGCGCGCTGGTGAACTACGGCATCGACGGGCTGACCTCGTTCAACAGCAGGCCGCTTCGGCTGTCGATCTACCTGGGCGTGCTGGTGGCGCTGCTGGCCGGCGGCTACGTGCTCTTCGTCGTGGCGAACACCATTGTGGACGGTGTGCACGTGCCCGGTTACGCGACGTTGCTCGCCGGTGTGCTCGGGCTCGGCGGGTTGCAGCTGCTGTTCCTCGGGGTGCTCGGTGAGTACCTGGGCAAGAGCTACTTCGAGGCCAAGCGGCGGCCGCACTACCTCGTCAAGGAGTCGAGCCTGGAGTTCCACCCGCAGGCGCGTGCGCACCGGTTGCGCCCGGCCGCCGATCTGGCGTTGCAGGGGGAGTGATGTGGCGCGAGGCAAGCAGATCTGAGTTCGCGCGGTTCGCGCTCGTCGGCGGCGTGAACACGGCCGTGCACTGCACCGCCTACCTGGCGTTGTTGCTGCTGGTTCCGTACCTGGTGGCGCATCTGGTCGCGACGGCGGTGGCGACGCTGTGCTCGTACCTGCTCAACTGCCGGTTCACCTTCGGGGTGGTGCCGAACCGGCGGAGCCTGCTGCTGTTCCCGCTGTCGAACCTGGCGCTGATCGGGTTGAGCACCGCCGTCGTCGTGGTTTCGGTGGGGGTGTTCGGCGTCGATTCGAGGTTCGCCCCGGTCGCGGCGGGTCTGGTCGTGGTGCCCGTGACGTTCCTGCTGAGCAGGGCGGCGCTCACCGGCCGGCCGCATCGCCGCGAACGGAGCGTCGACTGGCGGGGCGCGGTCGGTGTCGGGGCGGCGGTCGCGGTGCTGGGCCAGGTCCCGGTGCTGGTGAACCCGTCGTTCTACTTCTGGGACGACAGCGCGGCGCAGTTCCTGCCGATGTGGCACCGGCTGGGCGAGCGGCTGCTGGCCGGGGACTGGCCGCTGGGGCTGGACGTCGATTCGTGGATGGGCGGGAACCTGGCCGCCGAGGCGCTGTTCGGGATCTGGAATCCGGTGCACCTGCTGGATTTCCTGCTGGTGGTGGGGATCGGCGATCTCGCGGTCGGCGCGGTGGTGGTGAAGACGCAGTTCCTCGTCACGCTCGGCGTCGGGACGTTCCTGCTCTGCCGCGGTTACGGGGCGACGCGCGGGATCGCGTCGGTGCTCGCGGTGGCGTTGCCGGTGTCCGGGTTCGTGCTGTACTTCCAGGCCGCGACCTGGGCGGGCGGGCTCATGGGCTTCGCGTGGCTGCCGTGGGCGTGGTGGGCGTTGCGGCGGCGGAGGCCTGCTTTCGGGGCGTGGCTGCTGTGCTACCTGTGCGTCTCGGCCGGTGATCCCTACGGTGTGCTGGCGTTGGGCGTGATCTTCGCCGGGCTGCTGGCCGAAACCGGCCGGGACCGGCCGCGCGTCCGGCGGTTGGTGCTGGTGGGGGTGGCGGTCGCCGCGAGCCTGCCGCTGGTGTTCTTCCCGGTGCTGGCGGCGTCGGCGGTGGGGTGGCGATCCGGGCACGAGCTGTTCAACATCGGCCGGCTGGTGCCGGGCATCGGTGATCTGCTGGCCGCGAGCATGCCTTCGTTCGTGCCGCAGATCCTGTCCTTCGGCACCTTCCGGATGTCGGTGCCCGCCACCTACTTCGCGTGGTTCGCCGTCCCGCTGCTGGCCTGGCTGGACTGGCGGTCCGCCGGAGCGCTGTGGCGCCGCTGCCGGTGCGCGGTGGTGGTGGCGGGCTGCTACTTCCTGCTGTGCCTGGGGCCGTCCAACGTGTGGCTGTTCCGGTGGCCGCTGCGGCACGTTGCGGTGCTGCACCTGGCGTTGGCGGTGCTGCTCGCCGTGGCGCTGTCGCGGGGTTTGCGCACCGACCGCTTCAGGGTGCGGCTGGCGTGTTCCGCGGGATCTGTTCTGCTGGGCGGCTATCTCGCGTTCGCGGCGTGGCCCGCGCTGGCACCGAAGCACCTCGTGTCGCTGGGCGTGATCTTCGTGCTGCTCGCCGTCGTGGTGCACCGCAAGCGGTTGGTCGCCGCGGTGCTGCACCTCGGCACGGTCTGCGCGCTTGCGCTGCAAATGGCCTGGTTCCCGGCCAACCGGGATGTCGCCGTCTACAACTTCCCGCCCTCCGTCGCCGAACTCCGGTCCCGCTACGCGGAATTCCGCGGCGGCACGCTGGTGCAGATCGCCGACCGCGACCTGATCCCGCCCGACGACGTCGCCTCCCGGAGCGCGTGGCGGCACCTGCTGTTCGGCAACATGCACGCGGCAGCCGGGGTCGCGAGCCTGGTTTCCTACACCGGGATCGGCCACGACGCCCTGCACCGACGCCTCTGCCTGAGCTATTACGGGGCCACCTGCCCGCAGGCCTACGACCGGTTGTGGGACGGGCTGGCCGACCGGCTCAAGGCGACTCACGTCGTGGTGCAACGCCGCCTCCGCGAGGTGGCCGAAGCACCGGCAGGCTGGCGTATCGCCCGGCGGAACAGCGATGTTGTCGTGCTGGAACGGGAATCGGCCCTGCCTTGGCCGCGTGGGCGGTTGAGCGCCAGCCGCGGCGTGGAGGTCCTCGACGACCTGCGGCACGGGCAGCGCGGCGAGACCGTGCGGTTCGGCCGCACCGGTGACCGGGCGGAGCTGGTCTTCGCGCGCCTCGCCTGGCCCGGCTATCAGGCCACAGTGGATGGACGACCCGTGCCGGTCGAGGGCACCGAAGCGGGTTTGCTCGTCGTGCGCCTGCCGCCCGGTCTGCCCGGCGGGACGCTCGCGCTGTCCTGGAGCCCGCCCGGATTCGCCCTGCACCTCCTGCTGGCGTGCGCGGGAGCGCTGCTCGCGATGGCGCTGACCGTCGTGCCGCTGAGCGCGAGGAGGCAACCGCGATGAGAGGACTTGCCGCCGCGATCGCGGTGCTGCTGATCGCACTGCTCGTCGATCCCGCCGCTGCCGCGCAGGCGCGTTCCCATCTGCAGGTCGTGGCGCACCCCGACGACGACATCCTGTTCATGAACCCGGACCTGGCCATCTCGATCCGCTCAGGCGCGACCGTGACGACGGTGTTCCTGACGGCGGGGGAGAGCGATGTGCGGCCCGCCGCACGGTATGCCGCGCAGCGGCAGGCCGGGGCGCGGGCGGCGTTCGCGGCGATGGCCGGAGTTCCCGACGCCTGGGACCATGCCGGGCTGGCACTGCCCGGCGGCCGTCAGGCCGAGGTGCAGACCTTGCGCGATCGGCCGCGGGTGCGGCTGGTGTTCTTGAACCTGCCCGACGACAACGATCCGCACGCCACGGGAGGAAGGCACGCGCTGACCCGGCTCTGGCACGACCGGACGGCCAGGGTCGAGACGCTGCGACCGGAAGGTTCGGTGCTGGCGGGAACCAGCGTCCACGACCGTGCCTCGGTGCTCGATGCGCTGGCCCGGCTTCACCGGCGGTTCGCTCCCGGCATCGTGCGGACCCACGATCCCGAGCCGGATGCCCGGTACCAGCCGCAGTGGGGAAGCCATCACGATCACCCGGACCACGTGATGACCGCGCGATTCGCCGAGCTCGCGGTGCGATCCGCCGGATCGGCGCACCTGGTCCACTACCGCGACTACAACATCGCGGATGCGCCGCCGAACCTGCCCGCGGAGATCGTCGACGACAAGCGCGCGATCTTCGCGCGCTACGCGGAGCACGACGCCGAGGTGAGCATGGCGGAGCCCTATGCGACGTGGCTGCGGAGCATGCGTCCCCGCTGGCCGTGGAGCGCGAACTGGGCCACGACCGACCGGGACGGCGGGCTCTCGTACGCCTACGTCCGAGGTGGAATTCTCTTCGGAGGCAACGAATCAGGTGAGTCCGTTGTGGACACTTCGGGTTTCGTGCCGCGCGCGGGGTCGGTGGGGTTCGCGGATCCGGATACGCTCGTGATCCAGGACCGCACCGGCAGGATCCTGCTTCGCAACGGCACGAACCGCTGGCAGGACCTCGGCTCCCCGTCGGCCGGGCCACCGGCGGCCGTCACAACGCCGGAGGGCAGGACGCTGGTCGCGGTCCGCAACGCGCGCGGCGGCGTGAGCACTCGGTTCGCCGATCAGGCGGCCTGGACGGACCTCGGCGGCACCGGAGTCGTCGACACCGTTTCGGTGCTGCTGACCGGAACCGGGGAGGTGCACGTCTTCGCCACCGCGCGAGCCGGGCTGCTGCACTGGCGGCTCGACGGCTCCGGCGGCCGGCTCGTCGCTCCGCCGGAAGCGCACCACCCGGCCGGGTCCGTTGCCGTCGCGCGCGGCCGCCAGTCGTTCGCGGCGTTCCGAGAGGCCGCGACCGGGCGGCTGGTCGTGCTCGGCGAACACGCGGGATGGTCGCCGGTCGCCTCGATCGACGCCGCCGCCACGTCCGATCCCGCGCTCGCCGTGCTGGACGGCGACATCCCGATCGTCGCGGCCCGCGACGCCGAAGGCCGGATCGCGGTGCTCGGCACCACCACGACCGTCCTCCCCGGCCGGATCGCCGGACCGCTCGCGTTCAGCCCGGGCGGTCGCCACCTGGTCGCGCTCGGCGACGACGGCCGAATGCACGTGAGCCCGCGTCCTCGGGACGCGGGCTCACGACAGCGGCGGCGGACCTTACGCGGAGGACCGGGCCGTCGCGACGTGCTGCGCAGCTCGCTGCGCCAGCTTCTGCTCACCCGGGTCGCAGCCGTCCTTGACCTTCAGGCTCAGGAACGCCACCAGGATGTAGAGCACGCTGAACGCGATGGCCACCCCGCCGCCGCCGACCAGCGGGAACAGGATCGTGACCACGACCGGGCCGACGAACGCCGCGCCACCGGCGCCGAAGTTCAGGATCGCCAGGGCCGAACCCTTGTCCTTGGGCGAGACCATCGACGGCATCAGCGCCGACAGCGGGACGAACCCGGCCAGCAGGATGCCGTAGACGACGCCGAAGGTGGCGGTCACCGCGAAGCTCTGGGTGGACACGGCGGTGAAGTACCACAGCGGGGTCGCGATGGCGCAGCCCACGCAGCCGAACCAGGTGATCGTGCGGCGCCAGCCGAAGCGGTCGCCGAACACGCCGAAGAACAGGTTCGCGGCGATGTTCGCGCCGTAGCTGATCGACGCGAGCGTGGCCAGCTGCGGAGCGGTGAGGAAGCCACCGCCCGGCGTGGCCGGGCCGAGCACGAACGGGAACATCGCGAAGAAGCCGTACTGCGGCGCGGTGTTGACGATGCGGATCAGGCCACCGGCCAGGGTGCGGCGGTCGCGCCAGAGGATGTCCACGCCCTCGCCCAGTCGCTTGAGGCTGCGCGGGTTGGCGACCGTCTCGTCGGCGATCGGCTTGAGACCGTGCTCCTCGCGGACCGCGAAGCTACCGATGAGCACACCGATCAGGACCACCACCAGCGACAGCACCAGCGTGCCGTGCTGGCTCAGGCCGAACACGCCGATGGAGACCGCGGCCACCGCCGCGCCCAGGGTCGGCAGACCACCGGTGAAGGCGAACCAGAACCATCCGGCGACCGAACCGCGCATCTTGGTGGGGCTGGCGATCTGCGCCCACACCAGGAACGCGAACGCGAACAGCGGGTAGGCGAAGCCGCGGATGCCGTAGGTGGCGACGATGAACGTCGGGTTCTGCGAGGGCAGCGCCACGAACAGGAACAGGGCCTCGAACACGACCCACCAGGCGCCACCGAGCCACATGACCCGGCGCGGGCCCCAGATGGAGGAGAGCGTCCCGGAGAACCACGCGGCGATCATGGCCGCGACGCCGTAGAGCGTGACCGTGGCGAACGCCGCGGTAGCGCCGGGCAGTCCGCCGCCCTCGGGTTGCTGCAGGTAGTCCGACAGGAAGGTGGTCTCCACGCCGTCGCCGATCATGAAGATCAGCACGGCGATGAAGCCCCAGAAGAGCTGCCTGGGGATACCGATGCGGTCGAGTCTGCTGGCCGGCCGCAACGACTCGGCATCCGCAGAGGTCTGTTGGGACATCACTGTCTCCAAGGAATCGGAACTTCCCGGTGGTGCGCGGCTAGGACGCGCCCCCGGTCGACGGGTGCTGGCTATCATGCACCTTGTTCAGTTTAACGCGCAAGACGTTAATTCATTTGCAATCTTTGTGAAGATCAACTGCGCCGCTGGTCCGCTCACTCCACCGGCGACAGCCGGACGTCGGTCTCCTCGCGCATCTCCTCCACCAGCGCCGCGTCCAGTTCGCCCGCCAGCAGCACGTGGTCGAAGGCGCGTACCGGCGCGAACTGGTGCAGCGCCGAGCGGGCCACCTTGCTGGCGTCCATCATCAGCACCTTGGTCGTCGCGCTGGCCAGCATCGCCCGCTTGACCAGCACGATCTCCTGCTCCTGGTGGTAGGTCAGCCGCGCGTTCATCGCCGAGGTGGACAGGAACACGATGTCCACCGAGAAGGTGCTGATCATCTCCTGGCAGGGCAGGCCCAGGTAGGAGTCGTGGGTGCGGGAGTACTCGCCGCCCAGGCCGATCAGCCGGATGTCCGGCACGTCGCGCAGCGTCTCCTGGACCTGGCGGTAGTTGCTGACCACGGTCAGCGGGCCGACCTCGGGCAGCAGCCTGGCCAGCGCGAGCGCGGTGGTCGAGTCGTCCAGCATCACCGACATGCCGGGCGTGATGAACTGCAGCGCGTCCTTGGCCAGCGCTTCCTTCTCGACGGTGTGGGTGTGCAGCCGGAAGTCCGAGCTGCTCTCGAACACCGTGGACGGCTGGGCGGAGACGCCGCCGTGGTACTTGCGCAGCAGGCCCCGGGTGACCAGGTCGTCGAGGTCGCGGTGCACCGTCATCAGGCTGACGCCGGTCAGCTCGGACAGTTCCGCGGCGCTGGCGAACCCCTGTCCGACCACGTGGTCGATGATCTTCTGCTGCCGCAGGAGCCGGGCGGACTGCTTCTTCGGTGCGGACGACATGCGGCCATCTTGCCCCGTGGTGCGGAGCACGTGCCGCCGGACGCCGCAGACTCGCGGAAGTATCATTATGAGGGTGACACTTAACGTCAAACATGTTAATTTGACGGTGTCAGTGTTTGGCGGGAGGTAAAGATGACCCAGCCCGAAGGGCCGAACGGCACCCACCGCGCGGTCGTGTTCGACATGGACGGCGTCCTGGTCGAGAGCGAGCACCTGTGGGAGCGGATGTGGGCGAAGTTCGCCGCCGCTCGCGGCAAGACCTGGACGGTGGAGCAGACCCGGCAGGTGCAGGGCATGAGCGCCCCCGAGTGGTCGGCCTTCCTGGCCGACTTCAGCGCGGCCCCCGAGTCCGCGGTGGAGACCGAGCGCATCGTCGTCGACGACATGATCGCCGCGCTCGACGGCGGTGAGATCGAGCTGCTGCCCGGCGCCGAGAAGATGGTCACCGAGGTCGCCGCGCGCGCCCCGATCGCGCTCGCCTCGTCCGCGCCGCGCCGGCTCATCGACGCGGTCCTGGACCGCCACGGCCTGATCAAGCACTTCACGGCGACGGTCTCCAGCGCCGAGGTGCCCAAGGGCAAGCCCAGCCCCGACGTGTACCTCTCCGCCGCGGAGAAGCTCGGCGAGGACTCGCGGCACTGCCTGGCGGTCGAGGACTCCAGCAACGGGTTGCGCGCCGCGGCCGCAGCGGGGATGACTGTGGTGGCCATTCCCAACTCCGACTACCCGCCTGCCGAAGACGCCCTGGCCGGGGCCAGCTACATCGCCACCGACCTGGACGACGTCCGGGCGCGCCTGGTGAGCGCACTGCCCGAACCGGTCGGCAGCTGACGACCGCGGCAGCCGAGCTCACCGAAAGCAAGAGACAAAGGAGTCCTCATGACCAGCGTTCTGGCCGCAGGTGACCACTTCGTCGCTCCCGAGGTGTTCGTCGACGCCCTGCGCAACAGCGCCGGCGCGCACGACCTGCAGTTCAGCACCCTGAAGCTGCCGTGGCCCGTCGAGCCGTTCGGCCCGGTCGGCAACGTCCACGAGGCCAGCGGCACCGAGCAGCAGCTGCTCGACGCGCTCGGCGGCGTGGAGATCGTCGCCACCCAGATGGCGCCGTTCACCGCGGACGTGCTGGCCAACAGCCCGCAGCTGAAGTTCGTCGGGGTCTGCCGCGGCGGCCCGGTGAACGTGGACCTGCAGGCCGCCACCGACAACGGCGTGATCGTCAGCTACGCGCCCGGCCGCAACGCCGCCGCGGCCGCCGAGTTCGCCGTCGGCCTGACCCTCGCCGCGCTGCGCCGCATCCCCGGCTCCGACGCCGAGCTCAAGGCGGGCAACTGGCGTGGTGACTACTACGCCTACGAGAACGCCGGCATCGAGCTGGAAGGCTCCACCGTCGGCCTCGTCGGCTACGGCGCGATCGGCAAGATCGTGGCCCGGGTGCTGAAGGCCTTCGGCGCGCACGTGCTGGTGTCCGACCCGTTCGTCAAGGCCGAGGACGCCGCCAACGACGGCGTCGAGCTCGTCGAGCTGGAGGCGCTGCTGCGGCGCAGCTCCGTGGTCAGCCTGCACGCGCGGCTCACCCCGGAGACCAAGAACCTGCTCAACGCCGACAATCTCAAGCTGCTGCCGGAAGGCGCGGTGCTGATCAACTCCGCGCGCGGCGGGCTGCTCGACTACGAGCCGCTGCCGGAGCTGCTGAAGTCCGGCCGCCTCGGCGCCCTGGCGGTGGACGTCTACGACATCGAACCGCCGCCGCGCGACTGGCCGCTGTTCGACGCGCCGAACGTCATCACCACGCCGCACCTGGCCGGGGCGACCCGCCAGACCGCGCACCGCGCCGCCGAGATCGTCGCCGGCGAGGTCGCCCGCTTCCTGGGCGGAGAGCGGCCGCGCTTCGTCGCCAACCCGGACGTGCTGGCCAAGTTCGAAGGCCTGCGGCCATGATCGTCGGGGTCGACGTCGGCACGTCGGTGACCAAGGCGTCGCTGCTCAACCGCGACGGCACGGCGCTGGTCACGCACAGCAAGCGCAGCACGCTGCACCGGCAGTCCGGCGGCCGGGTCGAGCAGGACCTCGAAGAGGTCATCGGCTCGGTCGTCCAGGTGGTGCGCGAGGTCGCCGCCGCGGCCGAGCAGGTCGGCGAGCCGATCGAGGCGCTGGCCATCACCGGCCAGGGCGACGGGCTGTGGCTGCGCGACCACCAGGGGCAGCAGGTCGGCCCGGCCATCTCGTGGCTGGACGCCCGCGCCGCGGACGTGCTGGACCGCTGGGAATCCTCCGGCGCGCAGCGGAAGGTGTACGGGCTGACCGGGTCGGGGATGTTCCCCGGCTCGGCCGGCCCGCTGCTGGCGCACCTGGCCGAACACGCCCCGGAGCGGCTGGAGCGTGCCGCGGTCGCCGGCTACTGCGTGGACGCGATCGTGCAGCGCTTCACCGGCGAGATCACGGTAGACGCCTCCGACGCGTCGCTGCCGTTCCTGGACGTGCCGAGCCGCAGCTACTCGCAGGAAGCGCTGCAGGCCTGCGGCATCGAGGAGTACCGGCGGCTGCTGGCCGAACCGGCCCCGCCGAACAAGCTGTTCGCGCTGGACGGCAAGAGCGCCAAGGATCTGGGGCTGCCCGCCGGGCTACCGGTGTCGGCGGGCCCGTTCGACCTGCCCGCCTGCGCGTTCGGCTCCGGCGTCAGCAACGTCGGCGACGGTAGCCTGGTGATCGGTACGACGCTGGGCTGCCAGGTGCTGCGCGACGAGGTCGTCATCGACCCGGACGGCGAGGTCGCGGGCATGTGGCTGGCGACGCCGCTGCCGGACCGGTACCTGCGGGTGATGCCAGCGATGGTCGGCACCGCCAACCTGGACTGGGTGCTGAGCATGGTCGGCGCCGGCGTGGACCAGCTGGAAACGTTGCTGGGCAACAGCAAACCCGGTGCCGGCGGCGTGTCGGCGCTGTCGTTCCTGTCCAGCTCCGGCGAACGCGCCCCGTTCGTCGAACCGTACGCCCGCGGCCAGTTCACCGGGCTGTCGCTGGAAACCACGCAGTCCGACCTGGTGCGCGCGATGTGCGAGGCGGTGGCCTACGCGGCGCGGCACAACCTGGAGACCGCAGGCCTGACCGGCGAGGTCTCGGCGTGCGGTGGCGGCGCGCGATCGGCGGCGTGGAGCCAGATCTTCGCCGACGTGCTGGGCCGGCCGTTGCACGTGCCCTACGAGGAAGGTGTCGGCGCGCGCGGCGCGGCGATGACCGCGTGGGACTCGCTGGGTGAGCCGGTGGACCGGGCCAAGTGGGCCGCGGCGCGGCGCACCGTGGTGCCGCACCCGAACGCCGTGGAGTTCTACGAGCGCGGCTACCGCGAGTACCTGGAATCGATCGACCGCGCCCGCCCACTGTGGGGCGCGACCTCCTGACCTGCAAGACAAGGCGCTGAGGAGCAGCAGATGACGCGCTTGTACGACGATCCCGCGTCGTTCACCGAGGACATGGTGACCGGTTTCGTGGCGGCGCACCCCGATTACGTCCGGCAGGTGCCGGGCGGCGTGGTGCGGGCGAAACGCGCGCGGCAGGGCAAGGTCGCCGTGGTCACCGGCGGCGGCTCCGGGCACTACCCGGCGTTCTGCGGGGTGGTCGGCCCTGGCTTCGCCGACGGCTCGGTCATCGGCAACATCTTCACCTCGCCGTCGGCCGACGACGCCTACTCGGTGGGCCGAGCGGTCGACCGCGGTGCCGGGGTGGTGTTCTCGTTCGGCAACTACGCCGGCGACAACATGAACTTCGGGCTGGCGGTGGAACGCCTGGAACGCGACGGGATCCGCGCGCACAACGTGGTGGTGACCGACGACGTGGCCAGCGCCCCGGCGTCGGAGCAGACCAAGCGTCGCGGCGTGGTCGGCGACTTCGTGGTGTTCAAGGTCGCCTCGGCGGCTGCCGAGGAGGGCTACTCCTTCGACGAGGTGGTGCGGGTCGCCGAGCACGCGAACGCGCGCACCCGCAGCCTCGGCGTGGCCTTCGACGGCTGCACGCTGCCGGGCCAGGACCAGCCGCTGTTCGAGGTGCCCGACGGCCGGATGGGGCTCGGGCTCGGCATCCACGGCGAGCCCGGCGTTTCCGAGCGCGACCTGCCTTCGGCGTCGGAGCTGGCGAAGATCCTCGTCGACGGCCTGCTCGCGGAGGCCCCGGAGACCGGTGCGGCGAAGCCGCGGGTGACGGCGATCCTCAACGGGCTCGGCGCCACCAAGTACGAGGAACTGTTCGTGGTCTGGGGCACCGTGTCCCGGCTGCTGGCCGAGGCGGGCGTGGAGGTCGTCTCGCCCGAGGTGGGCGAGCTGGTGACCAGCCTGGACATGGCCGGTTGCTCGCTGACCCTGACCTGGCTGGACTCGGAGCTGGAGCGGCTGTGGCAGGCGCCGGCCGACACCCCTGCCTACCGCAAGGGGAACGTCGTCCTCGCCGAAGCAGAAGAGTCCGATGTGGACGAAGAGCTGCCGGCGGCACCGGAGAAGGTGACGGTGGTGGCCCCGCCGGAGGGCCAGGCGACATCGACTGTCGTGGTGAAGGCCCTGCACGAGGTGGCGGATCTGCTTCACGACAAGGAAGAAGAGCTCGGCCGCCTCGACGCGATCGCAGGCGACGGCGATCACGGCCGCGGCATGACGCGCGGCAGCGCGGCAGCGGTAGCGGCCGCGGACGAAGCCGTAGCGCGAGGCGTCGGCCCGGCCGCGGTGCTGGTCGCGGCGGGCGATGCGTGGGCGGCGAAGGCCGGCGGCACCTCGGGCGTGCTGTGGGGCGCGGCGCTGCGGTCGTTCGGCGACCTGCTGCCGGATCACCGCGCGGCCATGGCCAACGACCTGACCGCGGGCGCCTCGGCCGCTCTTGGGGCGGTGCAGCGCCTGGGCCGGGCGGAGCTCGGCGACAAGACGCTGGTCGACGCGCTGGTGCCGTTCGTGGAGGAGCTGCGCGCAGCCGTCGAATCGGGTGCGAGCGGCACCGAGGCCTGGCAGCAGGCCGCGAAGGCGGCGACGAAGGCCGCCGAGAGCACCGCGGAGCTTCGGCCCCGCACCGGGCGCGCGAGGCCGCTGGCCGAGCGCAGCGTCGGAACCCCGGACCCGGGCGCGACGTCGCTGGCGCTCGCGCTCACCCGGATCGGGACGGTACTCGCCGGCGGTGCTGGGCTCGCCGGGAACGGGAAGGATGGCGAGAAGTGACTGAGCAGGCGCCGCTGCGCATCGTGGTCGGCTCCGACGACGCGGGGCTGCAGTACAAGGAAGCGCTGAAGAAGGACCTGGAGAACGATCCCCGGGTGGCCGGCGTGGTGGACGTGGGCGTCGGCTCGGACGAGCACACCGCCTACCCGCACGTGGCGGTCAACGCGGCCCGGCTGGTCGCCGAGGGCGAAGCGGACCGGGCGCTGCTGGTGTGCGGCACCGGGCTCGGCGTGGCGATCAGCGCGAACAAGGTGCCGGGCATCCGGGCCGTCACCGCGCACGACAGCTACTCGGTGGAGCGGGCGGTGCTCAGCAACAATGCCCAGGTGCTGTGCTTCGGTCAGCGCGTGGTCGGCTTGGAGCTGGCCCGGAAGCTGGCGTCGGAGTGGCTGGAGCACCGGTTCGACGAGTCTTCGCCGTCGGCGGAGAAGGTCGCCGCGATCAAGGGCTACGAGTCGGCGTCGGAATCTTCCGGCGCCACCTGCTGAACGAGGGATGAAGTGAGCAGTTCGCGATTGGCCGAGCAACGGCGCGAGGTCATCGAGATCGCCCGGCGGATGACGTCGGACCGGCTGGTGGTCGGCACGTCCGGGAACGTGTCGGTCCGCAGCGGCGATCTGGTGGCGGTGACTCCGTCCGGCGTCGACTACGACAAGCTGACGGTGGCCGACATCCCGCTGGTGGACCTCACCGGTGAGGTGGTGGAGGGCGACCTCAAGCCGACGTCGGAACTGCCGATGCACCTCACCGCATACCAGCGGCACGACGCCGGGGCAGTGGTGCACACACATTCGCTGAACGCGACGGCGTTGTCGTTGCTGCGCAACGACGTTCCGGCGGTGCACTACCAGCTCGCGGACTTCGGCGGCACCGTGCAGGTGGCGGAGTACGCCACCTTCGGCAGCGACCAGCTGGCCGAGACGATGTCCAAGGCGCTGGAAGGACGCGCCGGGTGCATCCTCCGGAACCACGGAACGATCACCATCGGGGCGAGCCTGTCGCAGGCCTACAACCGGGCGCGGCAGCTGGAGTGGCTGTGCGAACTCTGGCTGACCGCGAGCCGGGCGGGCGAACCGAGCCTGCTCAGCGACGCGGAACTCGCACGCTGCGCGGAACTGTTCGCGGGCTACGGCCAGAAGTAGCACGGAGCTCGATGTCGCGGGCCGCGCACCGGCGCGTCCCGCGACATCGTCATTTCCGGTGCCGGCGGACCTGCTTCACCTCGCGGTCGACGGCCCAGGCGTCGCCGACCGGCCCGATGTGGCCGAGCTTGTCGGGGTTGATCACGCCCCGGATGGCCTGGATCTGCCCGTCGAGCACATCGAGGACCATGGCGTGCAGGACCTTGCCGTCCCGGTCGCGGAAGATGGCGCCGGGCTGGCCGTTGACCTCGCGCGGCTCGAACATCACGTCGACGCGGATCAGCCAAGGGAAGAAGGTGCCCAGCACCCGGGCCACGTTCTCGGCACCGACGATGGTCCGGGCCAGCTGCGGGGCCTTCCCGCCGCCGTCCCCGACCAAATGCACGTCGGCGGCAAGCAGGCTCTGCAACGCGCCCACATCGCCGTCCTTCAACGCGTCGAAGAACCGCGTCGCCAACTCCTGCCGCTCCTGCCGATCCGCCGCGAACCGCGGCCGCCCGGCCTCCATATGACGTCGCGCCCGCACCAGCAGCTGCCGACATGCCGGCTCCGAGCGCCCCACCGCCGCAGCGATGTCGTCGAACCCGAAGGCGAACACGTCCCGGAGCACGAAGACGGCCCGCTCCAGCGGGCTGAGCCGCTCCAACAGCAGCAGCGCCGCCATCGACACCGAGTCGGCCAGCTCGGCCGCCCGGCCCGGATCCTGGTAGGGATCGCTGAGCAACGGCTCGGGAAACCACGGGCCGACGTACTCCTCGCGCCGCACCCGCGCTGAACGCAGCACGTCGATCGCGATCCGCGTCACCGTGGTGGACAGGAAGGCCTTGGTCGACGTGGGCAGGGTCGAGGAGCCGTCGAAGCGCAGCCACGTCTCCTGCACCGCGTCCTCGGCCTCACCGACACTGCTCAGAATCCGATAAGCGATCGAGAACAGCAGCGGCCGCAGCTCTTCGAACTCCTCGACCTTGCTCACGCCGACTCTCCTCCCGTTGAAGCTGTCGTTCAGTGGAACTGCCCGGGCACGTAGTCGCCGGCCGGTTGCTGGGTGATGATGTTCAGCCGGTTCACCATGTTCATGAAGGAAACCATGATCACCAGGGCCGTGAGCTGCTCCTCGTCGTAGTGCTTGGCGGCGCGCGCCCACACGTCGTCGCTGACGCCGGTGGCCGCATCCGCGACCCGGGTGCCCTCCTCCGCCAGTTCCAGAGCGGCACGCTCGGCCTCGGTGAAGACCGTGGCCTCCCGCCACGCCGCGACCAGGTTCAGCCGCACCGAGGTCTCACCGGCAACGGCGGCGTCCTTCGTGTGCATGTCGATGCAGGCGGCACAGCCGTTGATCTGGCTCACGCGCAGCGCCACCAGCTCCTGCGTCGCGGCGGGCAGCGGAGCTTCCTTGAGGGTCTTGCCCGCCGACATGAGGTACTTGACGGCCTTGCCGGCGGTCGGGCTGGCGAGGTAGTTCAGTCGCACGTCCATGGTGTGCTCCTCCGTGGTCGTCAGTGGCTACACCTCCCGAGACGAGGTGACTCGACTCCCTGTGACATCGCCGATTGTGACCTGCGTCTCCTTGATGCTTGCGTGTGCACTTCCTAGGCCCCGGCCCGGGCGGCCGACACTTGGTTCGATGCTGCACGTGGAGCGCCTGCAGGCCGAATAACTCCGACAACGGGCAGCTCCACGTGCAGCCGTCATGGTTCGCCCGCCGGGTCCCGTGGTGTGGGGATGAGGTCCCGGAGGTACGCGCGGTGTTGGGCGGGCAGTGCTGTGCCGCCTGGTCTGGGTGTTCGTTTGGGGTCCACTGTGGGTGGTGGGATGAACTGGGGTCGCCCGTCGCGCATGGTGATGTCCCAGCGTTGGTTGTGGAGGGTGCGGTGGTGGTGTGCGCAGAGCATGACCATGTTGGTGAGGTCGGTGGCGCCGCCGTCGACCCAGTGCTGAATGTGGTGTGCTTCCGGTGTTCCCGGTGGGCGGTCGCACCCTGGGGAGGCGCATGCGCCGTCGCGGCGGAGTAGTGCGGTGCGGATGTGGGTGGGTGCGGTGCGTTTCGTCCTGCCGACATCCAGTGGGAGGCTGTCGCCGTCGAGGATGATGGGCAGGATTTCGGCGTCGCAGGCGATGCGGCGTGCGTTCTGCGCCGTGATGGCGCGTTCGGTGTTCAGGGTGCCGGGCATACAGTCCTCGCCGCCGAACCCGAGATTCCGCTTCAAGTCGTCGAAGTCGATAGCGATCGTCATCTGCGGTCGTTGTCCACCGGTGCGGGGCATTCCATCATGGTCCAGCGCCAAGTCCAGCAGTGCGGCGAAGCCGTCGGCGTTCCGCTGCCCGGCGGTGCGAGGATCTTTCTCCCCATCGACCTCGGGGTGGGGTGCGGCGAGGGGTTGCATGAGCGCGGTGAACTTCGCCCCGGTCTCGCGGTCCAGTTTCGCTTTGATGATGGTCATGCCGTCCCGGGTGGTCGTGTAGTGCAGTTCGCGTGCGTCGTGCTGGGTTTCTTCGTCGCGGTAGGCGCCGTCTTGGTCGAGGAGGTAGCGGATGCGTTCGGCGAGTTTCTCCAACTCTCTCGGCGGCATCGTCCGCGCATACCCGGCGAGCGTTGATTCGACTTCGGCGATTTGGTGGCAGCGGGCGTAGTCGGGTAGGCGTCGGATTCCGTTGACGATGACGCGCGCGTGGTCGAGCCCGATCGCGCCCTCAGCCAGTGCTTGAGCCGTGGTGGGCAGGTCGGGTGGCATTGTTTCGCCGTGGAAGGTTTGCCGGTCTTCGACGTTGCGGGCGACTGTGACGCGGGTTTTCGCGTCGCGTGGGTCGATGTTGAGCAGTCCCTGCAGCCAGACTTGCAGTGATCGGGCGGTGGTGTCGGTGTGGATGGCGCGGTGGTCGGCTTCGGCGATGTATTGCAGTTGTTCCCACAGCAGTACCCGCATCTCTTGCTCCAGCCTCTGAATGCGGGTGGCGAGTTCGGTGTCGGTGCATGACACCGCCGACTGTGGAGGCATTACCTCAACTGTCGTGTCCTGGGTGTTCAGTAGCGGTGTCATGCCTCCATTCTCCCGCATTCGAACTTGTGTTCGCACTGTTTTTATGGTCGCTTGATCAGGTGAAACACCCCACCAAAGACGGCGAAAATCGAGTCGTGTCAAGGGAAACGGTCACGACACGCCGAAGGCGACCCGCATCCACCACCAAACCCACGCCACCATCAGTCATGCACACCCGTGTCCGGCGGCCAGGGCCGATTTCCCACGAAATCGCGCCATCCCCACGCAACCCGACCCCTGCGACGGATCACCCCGAAACCGAACCCCACCAGCCCCGGCTGACCCGAAAACGGCCACCCCGGCAACGCAAGCCGCGAACCCGCCAGCCCAATCCGGGCCATCCCCGCGATACAAAGCCGCTCTGGGGCTGCGGGTCGGATGTCAAGCCTGAAACCCCGAAGGGGCGGCCGCGAGGCCGGGCTTGACCTCCGGCACGCAGCACCAACAATCCACCCATCGCGGGGATGGCCCCAAAGCACACCAAACCTCTAAAAGCCCCAACCCCAAGCAACACCCCAGCAAAACCCCAACCGACAAACCCCAAAAAAGAACAGGCCCCCGGGAACAACCCGAGAGCCTGCCCAAGCCAAACCTCAAACAGCCCGGGTCCCAGCCCCAACGTCAAAGGAGGACGAACGCCCAGAAGCTAACCCCAAATCCTCGGTGGGAACCCGATAGGTCTCCCGCCCGGTGGCGACGGCAATGGCGTTCAGCACGCAAAGGCCGGCGGTGAACAGCGCCACGTTCACCCACCCGTCCCGGCCGCCGCCGATGGCTTCGGCGATGCTGGGCGCGAACCCGGCCAGGGCGAACCCGATCTGCGTGCCGATCGCCATGCCGGAAAGCCGCACTCGCGCCGGGAACATCTCCCCGTAGAACGCGGGCCAGATCCCGTTGGTGGCGCTGTAGACCACGCCGAACATCAGGATTCCGGTGGTGAAGATCAGCGCGTAGTCGCCGACCGACAGCGACCACAGGTACGCCGCCATCAGCACGGCGCATCCCAGGGAGCCGCCGATGAACACCGGCTTGCGCCCGATCCGGTCCGCCAGCTTCGCCCACAGCGGGATGGCGAACAGCGCCGCGATGTTGGCCAGCACGCCGACCCACAGGATCGGCGCCTTCGCCAGGCCGACGGTGTTCACCGCGTAGCTGAGCGCGTAGACGGTGAAGATGGTGCTCACCGCGGCGATCACCGAGGCGACCACGACGCGCAGCACGCTGGCCCAGTGGTCGCGGAACAGCGGGACGAGCGGCGTCTTGGCCCGCTTCGTCTCGCCCGCGGCCACTTCGTGTTCGAAGACGGGGGTTTCGTCGAGCTTGCGGCGGATCAGCAGGCCGGCGACGACCACCGCCGCGCTGAGCCAGAACGGCAGGCGCCAGCCCCAGGTCAGCAGGTGTTGCTCGGGCAGCGCTGCCACCGGCAGGAAGACCGCGGTCGCCAGGATCTGCCCGGCTTGGGTGCCGCTGAGCGTGAAGCTGGTGTAGTAGGCGCGCCGGTCCGGCGGCGCGTGCTCCAGCGTCATCGAGTTCGCGCCCGCCTGTTCGCCGGCCGCCGAGAAGCCCTGCATCAGGCGCAGTGTCACCAGCAGGGCCGGCGCGGCCACGCCGATCTGGTGGTACGTCGGCAGGCAGCCGACCAGCACGGTCGACACGCCCATCAGCAGCACCGTGGAGACCAGTACCCGCTTGCGGCCGAAGACGTCGCCGATGTGGCCCAGTACGAAGGCGCCGACCGGCCTGGCGAGGTAGCCGACGCCGAAGGTGGCGAGCGCGAGCAGCGTGCCGGTCGCGGGGGAGGAGGCCGGGAAGAAGATCTTGTTGAAGACCAGCGCGGCCGCGGTGCCGTAGATGAAGAAGTCGTAGTACTCCAGGGCGCTGCCGATCCACGCGGCGACGGCGGCCTTGCGCGGTTTGCCCTGCGTGGCGGTGGAGTGGTCCGTCACTTGTAACTCCAAGGATCCGTGCACCGTTGCTCAGACCGGCGACTTATGAACCATCTAGTTAGTCCCAAAGAGTGAAGGTGCGGCGCATCACCTGTCAAGGGTGTGTTTCGAGTGTGTGTCCGCGCTGGAGATCAGCGCGCGGTGAGGTAGTCGAGCACCAGATCGCCGAGCATCTTGCGGTAGTGGTCGCGGCGGGCCGGGTCGAGCATGTCGCGCTTGAAGATCGCCTGGAACGTGTAGCGGTTCGCGGTGCGGAAAACGCAGAACGAGCTGATCACCATGTGCACGTCCAGGGCGTCGGCGTCCGTGCGGAACTGCCCGGCCGCCTGGCCGCGCTCCAAGATGCGGCCCAGCACGTCCACCGCCGGGGTGGCCAGGCCGGGCAGCAGCTCGGACTTGGCCAGGTGCTCGGCGCGGTGGATGTTCTCGATGCTGACCAGGCGGAGAAAGTCCGGGTGCGACTCGTGGTGGTCGAAGGTCAGCTCGGCGAGCCGCCGGATCGCCTCGATCGGGTCCAGGTCGTCGACGTCGACCTCGCGCTCGATGCCGCGGATCACGGAGTACGCGTTCTCCAGCGCGGCGAGGTAGAGCTGCTCCTTGCCGCCGAAGTAGTAGTAGATCATCCGCTTGGTGGTGCTGGTGCGGGCGGCGATCTCGTCCACGCGGGCGCCGGCGTAGCCCTTGTCGGCGAACTCCGCGGTGGCCACCTCGAGGATCTCCGCGCGCGTCCGCTCGGCATCGCGATGCCGGATCTCCCTGGTGTCGGACGTCGGTGTTGCCACGGCGCTCCCTCGCGGTTCGGGCTGGACGCCCACTGTAGTGCAGCGGCCCTTCCCGGATCGGGGCTTCCGGCCTACTATTAACTAGCTGGTTCGTTAATTAGGAGGGGCTCAGGTGCGCAACCAGGACGGCTACCTCGTCGGGCTCATCGGATCGGGCATCGGCCCGTCGCTGAGCCCGCCGCTGCACGAGCACGAGGCCGATGAGCTCGGGCTCCGCTACCTCTACCGCCGGTGGGACCTGGACGTCCTGGGCAGGCCGGTGTCGGCGATCGGGGAGCTGCTGGCGGCCGCCCGCACCGCCGGCTACGACGGGCTCAACATCACGCACCCGGGCAAGCAGGCGGTGATCGGGCACCTCGACGAGCTCTCGCCGGACGCCGTCGAACTGGGCGCCGTCAACACGGTCGTCTTCGCCGGCGGTCGCGCCGTCGGCCACAACACCGACTGGTCCGGCTTCGCCCGCGCCTTCAGCCGTGGCCTGCCGGACGCCCCGGTGGATCGCGTCGTGCTCCTCGGCGGCGGCGGCGCCGGTGCCGCGGTGGCGCACGCGATGCTGACCTTGGGCGCCGGGGTGCTCCGCGTGCTCGACGTCGACCCGCGGCGCAGCGAGGCGCTGGCCGAGTCGCTGCGTGCGCGCTTCGGTGCCGACCGCGCGGAAGCCGCCCCGCTGGAGTCCGCCGCCGAGGCGCTGGCCTGGGCGGACGGCTTCGTGCACGCCACGCCGACCGGGATGGCCGCGCACCCGGGCCTGCCGGTGCCCGCCGAGCTGCTGCGCCCCGGGCTGTGGGTGGCCGACGTCGTCTACCGGCCGCTGGAGACCGAACTCGTCCTCGCCGCGCGGGCGAACGGCTGCCGGGTCCTCGACGGTGGGGGCATGGCAGTGTTCCAGGCCGTCGACTCTTTTCGCCTGTTCACCGGCGTCGAGCCGGACGCCGCGCGGATGCTCCGCCACTTCGCCGAACTCGCCGGAGGTGTGCATGTCCACGGCTGATGCCCGCAGGGTGATCGCCACCGTCTGCCTGTCCGGCACCCTGGAGGACAAGCTGGCCGCCGCCGCGGCGGCCGGGTTCGACGGCGTCGAGATCTTCGAGAACGACCTGATCGCCTCCGCCGCCTCGCCCGCCGAGATCCGGCGGCGCTGCACCGACCTCGGGCTGACCGTCGATCTCTACCAGCCGTTCCGGGATTTCGAGGCGGTCCCGCCGGACGTGCTGCGGGCCAACCTGCGGCGTGCCGAGCGCAAGTTCGACGTGATGGAGCAGCTCGGCGCTGATCTGGTGCTGGTGTGCTCGACGGTCTCGCCGGACGCGGTCGACGACGACGAACTGGCCGCCGAACAACTGCACCTGCTCGCCGAACGCGCCGCCGCGCGGGGCATGCGCGTCGCCTACGAGGCGCTGGCGTGGGGCCGGTTCGTCAACACCTACGACCACTCCTGGCGGATCGTGCGCCGCGCCGACCACCCGGCTCTCGGGTTGTGCCTGGACAGCTTCCACGTGCTGTCGCGGGGCAGCGATCCGGCGCTGATCCGCACCATCCCCGGCGAGAAGCTGTTCTTCCTGCAGCTGGCCGACGCGCCGCGGCTGGACATGGACGTGCTGCAGTGGAGCCGGCACCACCGGCTGTTCCCGGGGCAGGGCTCGTTCGACCTGCCGACCTTCGTCGGCAACGTGCTGTCCACCGGCTACGCGGGGCCGCTGTCGCTGGAGGTGTTCAACGACGTCTTCCGGCAGGCCGACCCGGGACCGGCGGCGGTGGACGCGATGCGGTCGTTGCGGCTGCTGGAGGAGCAGCTCGGGATGCCGGTCGCCGCGCCGGCACCGCAGCTCGGCGGCTGCGCCTTCGCGGAACTCGCCGTCGACGAGATCGCCTCGGCGCGGCTCGCCGACGCGCTCACGGGGCTCGGCTTCTCGTTGACCGGAAAGCACCGCAGCAAGCCGGTTCAGCTGTGGGAGCAGGGCGGCGTCCGGGTGCTGCTGAACGCCTCTTCGTCCACATCGGACTCTGCGGCGATCGGTGCGCTGGCGGTGGAAAGCGCGGACCCGGGCCGGTCCGCGCGGCGGGCGGACGCGATGGGCGCGCCGATCCTGCCGCGTTCCCGGGGGCCGGAGGAGGCGAACCTGGCGTCGGTGGCGGCGCCGGACGGCACTGAGGTGTTCTTCTGCGACGCCGAGAGCTGGCTGTCGGACTTCCCCGGCGCGGATTCGGAAGTTCCCGATTTTAGGCAAAATCGGAACGCCGCCGCGCTGGGCATCACCGGCGTCGATCACGTCGCGCTGACGCAGCCGTTCGACCACTTCGACGAGGCGACGCTGTTCTACCGCTCGGTGCTCGCGCTGGAGCCGGAGCCGGTCGTGGAGTACGCGGCGCCGTTCGGGATGGTGCGCAGCCGGGCGGTGCTCGACCCGTCCGGCACGGTGCGAATCGCGTTGAACGGCACCCTGGTGCGCCGCGGCGAATGGGCGCCGGCTGTCCGCGACCCGCAGCACATCGCGTTCACCTGCGAAGACGTCCTGGCCGCGGCGCGCACCCTGCGCGAGCGGCGAGCACCGGTGCTGCGGATCCCGGACAACTACTACGACGACCTCGACGCGCGCCTGGAGCTGGACTCGCGCCTGCTGGCCGAGCTGCGGGCGAATTCGGTGCTCTACGACCGGGACGAGAACGGCGAGTACCTGCACCTGTTCACGGAACTGTTCGGCTCGCGGATCTTCTTCGAGCTCGTCCAGCGCATCGGCGGCTACGCCGGATACGGCGTCCCCAACGCCCCGGTCCGGATGGCCGCGCACCGCAGGCAGCGCCTCGCCGCGATCGACGGCTGACGCTTCCGTGGGGTTGCCGGAGTGGAGTGAACGGACCGTTCGCCTCGTCTAGTGAGGCGAACGGTCCGTTCACTCCAACATCATCGGGATCAGGTGAGGTCGTCGAACTCGCCGGCTTTGACGCCTTTGATCCAGGCTGAGATTTCGGCGCGGGTGAAGAGGATGGTGCTTGCGTCGGGTGCGTTGCTGTTGCGGATCGCGACACGACCGTCGGGCAGCGCAGCGGCTTCAACGCAGTTTCCGCTGCCATTGCCGCCAGTCCCGGAGAAGCTGCTCTTGCGCCACTCGGCCTGGTGTAAGACATGGTCTGTAGTCACCGGGTGCCTCCCAGCAACGGCACTAAACGTACTTTCGGGCAGCCGGTGCAAGCCGTTCTGCTTATTTTGCAGGCGAAAGAGCTCGCTCCGTGAGGATACCGAAGCGAAGCGTGTACTCCCGCACTGCGTCTCGATCCTCGATGTAGACCATGCGTCCCGGTGCTTCGGCGAAGCCGAAGTCCGGCACCGGGTCGGGTAGCGACAGGATGGCGAACGGTCCGTCGATTGCCGGGCTCGCTCCTGCGGTCATGGGCAGGATCTGGATGGTGACGGCACGCTTTGGGCGAGGTGCGCTTCGGCCGACGGCGCGCATTCGCTGGTCTCCCGGATCCGCAACGTGCGGCTCGCTTGGCCTTCCGAGGTGGTGCCGCGCCCACGGCGCTGATCCGGCCGCGCACCACGCGCGATGACCGCCGAGTGACGTGCGGGGCCGAGCGGATCTGGGATCAGGTCACACCGGTGGGGTCCAGGCGGTGGTCCACAGCCGGGCGCCTTCGCGGTGGTGCAGGCGGCGCAGGAACGACAGGACTCCCGACGTGCCGGTCGACCACGGGGCGCTGGCCGCCTCCAGGGAATTGTCCGGGAAGTCGGGCTTGGTGAAGTCGCCGCCGCTGCGGGCCAGCATGTGCACCGCGATTTCTCGTGCTCCCACCCAGAATTCCTCGTCCTCGGTGGCGATCGCCAGGTCGATCAACGCCTCGCCGATCCCGGCCAGGCCGCAGCACTGCGACACCACCCACGCTTGCGGGGCCAGGCCGAGGCAGGCTCGGGCGCCGTCCTTCGCCAGCGCCCAGTACCGGTCGTCGTCCCAGTGCTGCGCCGCCGACACGAGCGCCGAGACGACGCCCGACATGCCCTGGCACCACGACGCCGCCATCGGCCGCGCCGGAGGGCGCCGCAGGACCTCGATCAGCCCCGCCACCTCGTCCGCGAGCGAGGCGAACCGCCGCGCCGCCTCGGCTTCCGCCTCCGGGTGACCGGTGTGCCGGTGGTAGGCGAGGAGGAACTGCGCGATTCCCGCGCTGCCGTGGGCGAATCCGGCTTCCAGCGCGACACCGGTGTCCGCCGCGGCCGGGACCGCGTCCTCGGTGGCGCGCGTCTCGCCGCTGAGCAGCCGCCGCGCGCATTCGTCGACTTGCGCCAGGTGTCCGGCGTCCGGTTCCAGGGCGTGCAGGACCAGGTGGCCCGCGCCGATTCCGGCGACGCCGTGGATGTAGTCGCCGCGCTCGTCGGCGGCGAGCTCGATCGGTTTGGACACCGGCAGGTCCGGTGCCGCCCGGCGGGCGGTCGACAGGAAGATCTCCGTTCCCGTGCGGCCGAAGTACATCGCGGCCGGGAGCTTCGCCGGTGGCGTCGCGGTGATCGTCCAGCGCGCCAGCTCCAGCCCGGCGGCCACGCCCCGCGGGTGGTGCAGCAGCTCCAGGCCGAGGCCCGCGGAACCGCTGTAGACGTTCGTCTTCGGCGGCTCCGAGCGGCCGACGTCGGTCGGCGACGCCGCCATCCGCTCCGCCGCGCCGATGCACTCCTGGATCGTGTGCTCCAGCACCGAATCGAGCAGCTCCGCGGTGAGTTCCGGCGCCACGGGGCGGGAACCGCGCCGGGCGCGGCGACCGGCGCGGAGGTCGGCGAAGGCCGCCGTGCGCTCGGCCGGATCGAGGCTGATCAGCCCGGGCAGCAGGGCGCGCACCCCGGTCGCGTTCGGGTACAGGCGTTCCAGGCACAGCAGCGAGCGTTCGAGGTTCCGGGCCGGGTCCTGGTCGACGCCGATCGGGTTGATGCCGGTCGCGGCGAAGAACAGGGTGGCGCCCAGGGAGAAGTAGTCGTCCGCCGGTTCCGCCTGCCGGTCGGTGTGCTGGTCCGGCACGCTGTAGCCGCGGGTCCAGCCGTGCAGCTGGAACCCGTCGTAGTAGCTGTTGCCGAAGTCGATGAGCGTGCAGCGGCCGTCGTCGTCGAGCACCACGTTCTTCGGCGACAGGTCCCGGATCACCACGCCCCGCTCGTGCACGGCGGCGAGGATCTCGGCCAGCCGCGCGGCGAGCACGCCCAGGTCGCGGTCCGCGCTGGTGGCGTCGTCGAAGAACCGGGTCCGCTCGCCGACGTACCGGTTCAGGTCGAGGGTGCCGGCGTCGGTGATGACCAGGTACTCGTCCTCGCCGTGCCGGAAGTGGTCGAGCAGCCCGGGCACGCCGTCCACCCCGTCCAGGGCTTGCAGGATGCGCCGCTCGTTGCGCAGCTGCATGCGCAGGTCGATGCCGTTGATGTTCTCCCCGACGTAGGCGCGGGCCTCCTTGACCACCACCGCGCGGCCGTCGGGATCGACGGCGCGGTAGACGTTTCCGCGCGGTCCGCGCAGGACTCCCGAGGTGAGCCGGTATCGCCCGCCGAGCACGCTGGGCCGCGCGGTCGTCGGCTGCGCGGCCGGTTCCGGTCCGGGGTCCGGTTCCGGGCGGAACGGGTCGCTGGCCCACGGCGGGCAGCTGAACTCGGCGCCCGCGGCGCCCGGCTCCACCTCGCCGTCCGGGCCGACCACCACGAGTTCGAAGTCGCCGTTCTCGTCGACGCGGTACTGCGGCCGGAACGGCGCGAAGCGGTAGTACACCGGCGCATCCGGCCGGACGCGCCGGTCGCTGGTGATCCGCGGGCCGGTCATCCCGGCGAGCGCTTCGGCCAGCAGGTTTCCCAGCCGCACCACGGTGTCCTGCGGCGGGTAGACGGTCATCGCCTTGCCGACCGTCGCCGGGTCGGCGTCGCCGGAGTTGAGCTCGTGCAGCACCCGCCGGGAGCGCGCGACCTTGAAGTCGCAGTCCCAGGCCAGCAGCAGCGGCAGCGCCCGGTCGAGCGTCTCGGCAAGGGTGCCCGGGCGCGCGGAGATGTGCAGCTTCCAGCCCTGGTCCGGCACCGCGATACCGGGCTTCCGCACGCTCACCCAGGTTTCGTCGACGGCCACCTCCCGGCCGTCGCGCTCCGCCGCCTCCGCCAGCCGATCCCGCACGGTGGTGTCCGAATCGGTCGCCGTCGTCTCCATGCTGTGCCGCTCCCTGGTCGAATCCGCTTTGCGCGACGGCGGGAGGACCCGGAGGTCCTCCCGCCGCCTGATCACCCGAGGCTCAGACGAGTGTCTGACAGCAGGGCCATAAGGTGCACACCGTGCGCTTGCAGGTGTCCGCGCACCCCTGTGCGCCGTGCAGAACCTTCATGTCGCCTTCGAAGGCGACCGAGATTCCCTCGATTTCGATGTTTCCGGCATCCCGGGGTTCCAGTCCGAGTGTGGGCATCTGCCTGACTCCTTTCGCGGCTGTCGGATTTCGGCGAATCGCCGAATTACCGTTTTTCCCGCAGTTGGCGGGAAACCGCCCCCCGGAATGGCTTTCGGGTGGTCGTCAGATGATCGACGGACAGCAGGGGAAGCTGCTGCACACGGTGCGCTTGCAGGTGTTCACGCACGCCTGCGCTCCGTGCAGGACCTCCTTGAGGTCGATCTCGAAGTCCACCGAAATGTCTTCGATTTCAACGGTTCCCGCGTCGCGGGGCTCCAGCAGCAAGGTGGACATGTTCGCTCCTAACTCGTCCGCCGATCTGGCGGGACGCTCCGAGGATTCCCAGCGCGACAGTGGATTGTCGTTGCACGCCAACGGGTTCGCTTCAGGCATGGATGAAAGGTCGAGATCCGCCGGTGCTCACGCCATCGGCGCAATCCCCAGAATTGTTGGCACAGGACACTTCGCATACCTAGGGCCAAACGGGGTAACAACGACAAGATTGCGGATCGGTGTCCACTCGTCTAACTTCTCGAACGTGATGGGGCGAAGTCGTTGTGCGGCACGCCGTTCGAGCGCCGGTCGGCACCGATGAAGTGGTGGCGGCGGGAACCACCCGAACCGGTTGATCTCGTCGCGCCGTACTGGCAGGCGCACGATTCGGAGATGCTGTCCGCCGGGCTGGGCGCGATCGCGCGGCGGCTGCCCGGCTTGGTGGGCAATGCGGTCGCGGTCGCCTGGCGGGCGAGCCGGCTCGACACGGCGGCGACGCTCGGGCTGAACGTGCTCGCCGGGTTCTTCACGGCGTTCGGCCTGCTGGCCACCAACGACGTGCTGGAGTCGTTGTTCGCCGCGGGCCCGACCGCGCAGCGGGTCACCGCGGCGATCCCGGCGCTGCTGCTGGTGGCCGGGGCCGCCGGGCTGCGCGCCGGGCTGATGGCGGTGGCGAGCTGGGCGCAGGAGCGGCTGAAACCGCAGGTCGAGCGGCTGGCCGAGACGCGGCTGTTCCGGCTGACCACGCGGGTGGAGCTGACCGCGTTCGACGACGAGGAGTTCCACAACTCCATGCAGCGGGCGCGGGACAACGGCGTGCCCGACTCGGCGACGGTCGTGGAGATGACGGTCAACGTCCTCACCGGCGCGATCGGCGTGCTCTCGGGCGCGGTCACGCTCGGCCTCCTGCACCCCGCGCTGATGCCGCTGCTGCTGGTCACGGCGGTGCCCGACGGGTGGGCGGCGCTGCGTTCGGCGCGGATGCGCTACGCCGCGTTCCGCCGGATCTCCACCGCGCGGCGGCGCAAGTTCATGCTCTCCGACCTGATGGCCGAGCGGCCGCCCGCGGCCGAGGTGCGGGCCTTCACGCTGCGCCGCTTCCTGCTCGCCGAGTACGACCGGATCGCCGACTACGAGCAGCGGATCGAGCTCGACGTCGCCTGGCAGCGGGCCACCACCAGGGTGTCCGGCGACCTGATGGGCGGCGTCGCGCTCGGCGCGGTGTACGCGGTGCTGGGCGCGATGCTGGCGTTCGGACTCATCCCGCTGGCGGTGGTCGGCACCGCAGTGCTGGCGATCCGGGCCAGCCAGTCGTCGCTGACGAGCCTGGTGCAGTCGGTGAACAAGCTCTACGAGGCCGGGCTCTACTTCGGCGACTACCTGGAGTTCTGCGAGCTGGCCGAGCGGCGGGTGCCGCCGGAGCGCACCTCGGCGGAACCCGGCGATTTCCGGCGCATAGCGGCGGATTCCGTGCATTTCGGGTACCCGGGCGCGGATTCGCCCGCGCTGTCCGGGGTGAGCGTCGCGGTCGAGCGCGGCGAGGTCGTCGCGCTGGTGGGGGAGAACGGTTCCGGCAAGACCACGCTGGCCAAGCTGCTGGCCGGACTGTACACACCGGACTCCGGCGCGATCCGCTGGAACGATGCGGACATCACCGGGATCGCCGGCGATGTGCTGCGGGAGCGGATCTCGGTCATCGCGCAGGACCACACCCGCTGGCCGCTGACCGCCGAGCAGAACATCGTGATGGGCCGGGAACGCGACGAGGAGAAGCTGGCCGAGGCGGCCCGCGCCGCCGGTGCGGACGAGGTCGTCGCCCGGCTCGCCGACGGCTACGACACCTTGCTGGACCGCCGGTTCCACGGCGGGCACGACCTCTCCGGCGGGCAGTGGCAGCGGATCGCGATCGCCCGCGCCTTCTACCGCGACGCGGATCTGATGATCTTCGACGAGCCGACCTCGGCGCTGGACCCGCGCGCCGAGCACGCGCTGTTCGAACGCATCCGCCAGCACGCCGAGGGCCGCACGGTCGTGCTGATCTCGCACCGGCTCTCCAGCGTGCGCTACGCGGACCGGATCTACGTGCTGGACCGGGGAGAGGTCGTCGAGCAGGGCACGCACCCGGAGCTGATGTCGGTGAACGGCCGTTACGCGCAGCTCTACGAACTCCAGGCCGCCGCCTACCGCGCGGAACAACCCAGCTCGGCCTGAGTTTCCCGGCTCGTTCTGCGCGGCGCTGCGGGTGGCGGGCCCCTGCCGCTTCAAGGAAGAGAGGTGGCTGGATGCACTGGTTCGGGTCGGCGGCGCTGGCGGTGTGCGGTGTGCTGGCGTTCGCCGCGATCAGCAAGTTGCGCAGCGTCGGCGGGTTCGCCCGGTCCATCGCCGGGTACCGGATCTTCCCGGACCGGCTGGCCCCGGTGCTGGCGCGCGTCGTGATCGCGGCCGAGCTGCTGAGCGCCGTTCTGCTGGTCGCCCCGCCGCTGCGGGTGTGGGGTGCGGTGCTGGCCGCCGGGCTGTTCGCGGCTTTCCTGATCGGCATGATCAGCGTGCTGCGGCGCGGGATGCGGGTGGACTGCGGCTGCTTCCAGGCGGCGGAAACGATCGGCGCGGGCTCGGTCGCCCGGACCGCGCTGCTGTTCGTGCTGGCCGTGCTCGCCTGCCTCGCGGGTGACGCCCCGGTCGGGCCGGCGCACGTGCTGGTGGGTGCGGTGCTGGTGGCCGCGGTGTTCGGGTTGTCCGGATCGCTGAAGGCCCCGCCGCACGGCCCGGCGCGGGGTGCCGTGCTGGAGATCGGCGCCGATGTCGCCGCGTTCGCCGGTGGCGGCGACCGCGTCCTCTTCGCCTATATCTCCCCGCTGTGCGGGCATTGCCGGCTGATGCTGCCGGAGTTCGGCGCTGCGGCGCGGAAGTTGCCCGTGGTGCTGCTGAGCAACGGTGCGCCGGATGAGGTCCGGGATTACCTGGACCGGCAGGGCATCTCGCTGCCGCTGGTGACCGGGCCGGACGTGTTCGACGCCAACAACGTTCCGGGCCCGCCGTACGCCGTCGTCACCACCGGGTCGGGCGTGGTGCTCTCGCAGGGCGGCGCGAACCGGCCGGAGCAGCTGGCGAGCCTGCTCGCCGAAGCCGGGAATTGACCGGCGGAT
Source organism: Saccharopolyspora sp. NPDC045839 (assembly GCF_056431645.1). NCBI lineage: Bacteria > Bacillati > Actinomycetota > Actinomycetes > Pseudonocardiales > Pseudonocardiaceae > Saccharopolyspora > Saccharopolyspora sp. NPDC045839. Next base: position 656,648 of record NZ_JBWKKH010000001.1, on the reverse strand, counting down.
CCGAATCGGCCGGTTGGTCCTCTGTGGGCGGACATCGCCGGAATGCGTAGCGAGATCACCGGAATTCCACCGACGTGCGGTCGGGGCGGCGGCGCGCGGTGCCCCGCCGGTCGTAGATTGGGTGTCGGCGAGCGGGCCCCGACGGGCCGCGATGCCGATCCACGGCCGGGGAGGAACACGGTGGTCCAGCAGGAGGAGACCGCGCGGCGCCGGTGGCGCGGCAAGATGCCGGGCATCACCGCCGGCGCAGTGCTCGTGGTGGCGGTGCTGTGCGTGAGTTCTGCGGTCGGCCTGGCGCTTTTCGGGAACGTGCAACCGGTGCGCAGGTTCGTCGACAACGTGCTGTTCCCGGCGCCGCCGAACATCGCGTACGGCGCGTTCCTGGCGGTGTTGGCGGCCGCGCTGAAGCGGCGCAAGCGGCTCGCGCTGTGGATCCTGATCGGCATCCTGGCCCTGCAGGTGATCGGCGACATCGTGGTGCTCGTGGTGCTGGGCGACCACATCGAGGCGTTGTGGATGGGTGAGCTGGGCGCCCGCTACCACGTGCCGATCGACCACGTGTGGATCTTCAGCGCCAACATCGTCGTCTCGGCGCTGGCGTTCGTGCCGCTGTGGCTTTCGCGCGGCGAGTTCTACGGCCGCGCCAAACGCGGCAGCGGCTACCAGGCGGCGCTGGTGTTCGTGCTGCTCATCGCCGCTTTCGTGGGCCTCGGATACGTCTTGGTGTCGCTGTTCCCGGGTTCGCTGCGGGGCGCGCGGGCGAGGCTGACGTGGACCGTTGAGCGGGTGCTGGGCGGCGCGATCGACTTCGACATCACCGGCTTCGGGCACGCGCCCGGCTGGGTCAACTTCGTCCTCGGCCTGTTCGGCACGGCCGCCCTGTTCACCGCGCTGTTCCTGCTGCTGCGCGCGCAGCGGCTGGCCGCCGCGCTGCGCCCCGAGGAGGAGCGGCAGGTCCGGCAGCTGCTCGCCGAGCACGGCGAACGCGATTCGCTGGGCTACTTCGCCACCCGCCGCGACAAGGCGGTGCTGTTCTCCGGCAGCGGCAAGGCCGCGGTCACCTACCGGGTCGTCGCGGGGGTCTGCCTGGCCAGCGGCGACCCGCTGGGCGACGCGGAGGCGTGGCGGCCGGCGATCGAGAAGTGGCTGGCGATGTGCCGGGAGTACACCTGGACGCCGGCGGTGATGGGCGTCAGCGAACCCGGCGCCACGGCGTACGCCCGCGCCGGGATGAAGGTGCTGCAGCTCGGGGACGAGGCGGTGGTGCACGTCGCGGAGTTCGGCCTGGACGGCCGGGACATGCGCCCGGTGCGGCAGGCGGTGAGCCGGGTCCAGCGGGCCGGGCACACCGCGCGCATCCGGCGGCACCGGGAGGTGCCCGCGGCGGAGATGGCCGAGATCGCACGGCTGGCCGAGGCCTGGCGCGACACCGAGGGCGAGCGCGGCTTCTCGATGGCGCTGGGGCGGCTCGGCGACCCGCAGGACGGCGACTGCGTGCTGGTCGAAGCGGTGAGCGACCACGGCGAGCCCGTGGCGCTGCTGTCGCTGGTGCCGTGGGGCCGCAACGGGCTGTCGCTGGACCTCATGCGCCGCGACCGCGACGCGGACAACGGCGTCGTCGAGTTCATGGTCGGCTCGCTGGTGCAGGCCGCGCCGCGGCTCGGGGTGGAGCGGATCTCGCTGAACTTCGCGATGTTCCGCGCCGCCTTCGAGGAGGGCGCGCGCATCGGCGCCGGGCCGGTGCTGCGGGCCTGGCGGGGCCTGCTGCTGTTCTTCTCCCGGTGGTGGCAGCTGGAGTCGCTGTACCGGTCGAACGTCAAGTACCGGCCGCACTGGTTCCCGCGCTACGTGGCGTTCGCCGAACGGCGCGACCTGGCGCGGGTCGGCATCGCCTCGGCGATCGCGGAGGGCTTCCTGCTCGCGCCGCGACGGAAGTCCACATCGGACGAACTGGTGGAAATTCCTTTGCTGGAAGCGGAAAGCGAGGAGCCGCAGCGCATCAGATCGCAACAGCAGCAGGTGCGGCGGGACAAGCTGGACGCGCTGCGCGCCGCCGGTGTCGAGCCGTATCCGGTGGCGGTGCCGCGCACCGAGCGCTGCCGGGCCATCGCCACCCGCCACCGGGACCTCCTGCCGGACGCCAGGACCGGCGAGCAGGTCTCGGTGGCCGGGCGGGTGGTGCTGCTGCGCGACCACGGCGGCGTGTGCTTCGCGACGCTGCGGGACTTCTCCGGCGACCTGCAGGTCATGCTCACCACCAAGGACTCCGGGGCCGAGCTGCAGCAGGCGTGGCGGCAGCAGGTGGACATCGGCGACCAGGTGTCGGTGACCGGCGAGGTGGTCGCGTCGCGGCGCGGCGAGGTGTCGGTGCTGGCGGCCGACTGGCGGCTGGCGGCGAAGTGCCTGCACCCGCTGCCGGACAAGCACCGCGGCCTGGTCGATCCCGAGGCCCGGGTCCGGCAGCGCCACGTGGACCTGATCATGCGGCCGGGCGCCCGCGACGCCCTGCGCGCTCGTGGCGCCGCGGTGCACGCGCTGCGGGAAACGCTGGTGCGATCGGATTTCCTCGAGGTCGAGACCCCGATGCTGCAGCCGGTGCACGGCGGCGCCAACGCGCGTCCGTTCACCACCCGCAGCAACGCCTACGACATGCGCCTGCACCTGCGGATCGCGCCCGAGCTGTACCTGAAGCGGCTGTGCGTGGGCGGCGTGGAGCGGCTGTTCGAGATCGGCCGCAACTTCCGCAACGAAGGCGTGTCGCACAAGCACAACCCCGAGTTCACGATGCTGGAGGCGTACCAGGCCTTCGGTGACTACACGACGATGCGCGAGCTGTGCCGGGACCTGGTGCTCGCCGCCGCCACCGCCGCGCGCGGGGCGCCCACGGCGATCGGCCCGGACGGCGAGTTCGGCCTCGACGGCCACTGGCCGGTCGTGCCGGTCAACGATGCGGTCTCGGCGGCGCTCGGCGAGGAGATCACCGCCGACACCGGGCTACCGCGCCTGCAGGAGCTCTGCGGTGCGGCGTCGGTGCCGTACGAGGCGCACTGGGAGCGCGGCGCGGTGCTGCTGGAGATGTACGAGCGGCTGGTGGAGTCGCACACCGCCGAACCCACCTTCTACACCGACTTCCCGGCCGACGTGTCACCGCTGACGCGGCCGCACCGGGGCGATCCGCGGCTGGCGGAGCGCTGGGACCTGGTCGCGTTCGGCACCGAACTCGGCACCGGCTACTCCGAGCTGATCGACCCGATCGAGCAGCGCCGCCGGCTCACCGAGCAGTCGCTGCACGCCGCCGGCGGCGACCCGGAGGCGATGGAGCTGGACGAGGACTTCCTCGCCGCCCTCGAGTACGCGATGCCGCCCACCGGCGGCCTGGGGCTGGGCGTGGACCGGCTGATCATGCTGCTCACCGGCGGCTCGATCCGGGAAACACTGGCCTTCCCGCTGGTCAGAACGGACTTCGCGGGCCTGCGGTGAAGTTCTCGGCGGCGAAGGCCAGCAGGTACGGCAGTCCGATGCGGGCATTGCGCCACGTGTGCCATTCGCCCGGTTCGGTGCGCACCGCGACGTTCGCGCCGTGGGCGGCGAGCTGGTCGCCGAGCCGGTTGGCGAGGTCGACGTCGGCGTGCGCGACGACACCGGCGTGCAGCATCACCGCGAGCGGCTGCGTCAGCGACAGCGTCGGGAGGTACTCGCGCGGGGTGTTGGCGCGCAGCAGGTCGGGGTGGCCGTCGAGCAGCGTGGTTCCGGGGTCGTCTTCGGGCTCGCTGGCGAGGATCACCGAGTAGGTGTGACGACCACGATCGCGCCGACGGTCAGCAGCGCGAGCACCACCACCAGCACCACGGATTCCAGCGGGCTGCGCCCGCCCGCCTGTTCGGTGACCGAAGCGGGCAGCTGCGGTCCCGGGCCAATGCCACTCGTCAATGCCACTCGCACGAGTTCGATTATTGCCCAACCGGCGAAACCGCAGTGCTGATAGGCGTTTTCGGCACTATGGCCCGGTTCTTGCGTTTCGCGCCGGTGGGCGGTGAGCCACTCGTGAGCGCTTTGGGTCGTTATGGCACAATGCCGCTTAGCTTAAGTTGATCTTGTGGTGTGATCTTGGGTTGTGGTGGATGAGGGTGTGGTGGCGGGTGCCCGGTTGACGGATCTGGTCTCGTTGGGTGTGCTGGCGTCGTCGGTTCCTCGGGATGTGGTCGATGAGGTGATCGCTGCGGCGGGGCGGCAGGCCAAGCGTTCGGATGGCAAGCTCCCGCCGCATGTCATGGTGTATTTCGTGATGGCGATGGCGTTGTTCGCCGACGAGGATTACGAGGAAGTCGCGGCGCGGTTGACCGACACGCTGGTCTCGTGGGGTTGTTGGGATGATGGGTGGAGCCTGCCGAGCTCGGGCGGGATCACCCAGGCCCGCCGGCGGCTGGGATCCGAGCCGCTGCGGGAGTTGTTCGCCCGGGTCGCGGTCCCGGTGGCCGATGAGCTGACCCGGGGCGCTTTCCTGGGTTCGTGGCGGTTGATGGCCATCGACGGGTTCGAGTGGGATGTGCCCGACACCGACGCCAACGCCGCCGAGTTCGGTTATGGCGGCTCAGGACAGAAGCGGTCGGCGTTCCCGAAAGCCCGTGTGGTGTCGGTCAGTGAGTGCGGCTCGCATGCGATGGTCGACGCCGAAATCGGCGGGCGCACCGGCAAAGGCGGCAGCGAGCAGGCGCTGGCCCGGCGGTTGTACGAAAGGCTGGAGCCGGGCTGGCTGCTGATCGCCGACCGCAACTTCTACAACTGGCAGGATTGGTGCACCGCCGCAGACACCGGCGCGGACCTGCTGTGGCGAGCCAGGGCCGACCTGAGGCTGCCGGTGCTGGAATCGGCCGGTGACGGCTCCTACCGCTCGGTACTGATCAACCCGAGAATCCGGGCCGGGAAACGGCAAACACTGCTTGAGGCCGCCCACGCCGGCGAGGATCTCCACCCCGATCAGGCCAAGCCGGTGCGGGTCGTGGAGTACACCGTGCCCGACCGCAACGCAGGCGGCCAGGACGAACCGATCCGTTTGATCACCACCATCACCGACCCCACCACGGCCCCGGCGGCAGCGCTGGCCGAGACCTATCACCAGCGCTGGGAACACGAAACCGCCAACAACCAGATCAAAACCACCCTGCGCGGGCCGGGCCGCGTGCTGCGGTCGCAGCGCCCCGACATGATCCGCCAAGAACTCTACGGCTACCTCCTCACCCACTACGCCCTCAGCGCACTGATCTGCCGCGCGGCCACCGAAGCCGACATCGACCCCGACCGGGTCAAATTCACCCGCACCGTCCGCCTCGTCCGCCGCCGGATCGCCGACCCGGCGGCCTTTTCCCCCTGAACACCAAAAACGATCATTCTCAGCTGTCGCCTCCGACATCACCGCCACCAGGAACCTCAACCCCCGCCGCCGACACCGCAGCTACCCCCGCGTGATCAAACGCGGCCGCCACAACGCCTACCGCGTCAAGAAACCCACCGACACCGGAACCCGCCACCCCAGCCCGCCCAGCACCCAACTCACCCACACAGCAGCATGATCAAAATAGGCTAAGCGGCATTGCGTTATGGCAGCCCAAAACGCTCACGAGACACGAGCAGCCGCAACGGAACCCGTGCAGGCCCGAAGCCCCTCGGTGAGCAGCTCGCGATCGAGGTTGCGGCCGATGAACACGACCTTGCTGCCCCGCGCGTCCCGGCCCCAGGGGTCGGCCGGGCGGAGTTCGAAGATCCGGTGGATGCCCTGCAGGACGTGGCGCCGGGCGTCGCCGCGGACCGCGACGACGCCCTTGAGCCGGTACAGGTCGTCGCCGTGCTCGGCCGTCAGCCCGGACAGCCAGGCGCGCAGTGCGGCCTCGTCGAAGTCCTCCGCCAGCTCCACGCCGACCGAGGTCACCGCCGGGTCGTGGAAGTGTTCCTGCTCGTCCAGCCAGGCCGGGTGCACGATGCGGTTGAACGCGCCGACGCCGAGGATGTCGTCGAGGTCGACCCGCGAATAGCTGGACGTGATGATCTCGGCGGTCGCGTTGATGCCGCGCAGCCGCTCCCGCAGCGCCGCCACGCCGGCCTCGTCGACCAGGTCGACCTTGTTGAGCACCAGCCGGTCGGCGAACGCGATCTGGTCGACCGCCTGGTGGCCGACGCCGTCGGGCCCGGCCTCGTCGAGGTGCCGGTCGATGTGCTTGGCGTCGACCAGCGTCACGATCGCGTCCAGCGCGAAGTGCTCGCTGATCTCGTCGTCGACGTAGAAGGTCTGCGCCACCGGGTTCGGGTCGGCCAGGCCGGTCGTCTCGATCAGCACCCGGTCGATCTTCTCCTTGCGCTCCACCAGCTTCCGCAGCGTCTCGACGAGATCCGTGCGGGCCGTGCAGCAGATGCAGCACCCGTTGCTGAGCTCGAAGAACTGCTCGTCGGAGCGCAGCACCAGCGCATCGTCGATCGGGATCTCGCCGAACTCGTTCTCGATGACCGCGATGCGGTGCCCGTGGTCGGCGGTGAGGATGTGGTTGACCAGCGTCGTCTTCCCGGCGCCGAGGAAGCCGGTCAGCACGGTCACGGGAATCTTGCTCATTGTGCTCCTCCTGTGGTGCCCAGCAGTCGGCGGGCGTTGGTGCGGGCGGATTCGGAGACCACGATGCGGTCGCCGGCGAAGTCGGGGCCGCGGGTCGCGTCCAGCCCCATCCGGGAGGTGGTGCCGCTGGGGTCCGACGAGGGATCCAGCGGCGATCCCGGAAGTCCGTCCACCACGAACACGTCGCGGTGCGGTTGGAAGTGCGTGGCCAGCGCCCAGAGCACCTCGGCGTCGGAGGTGACGTCCACGTCGGCGTTCACGGCGACGGCCGTCTTCACGTACGGGTCCCAGCCGAGCAGGCCGAGCAGCACCTGCCGGGCCTGGCCGGGGCGCGACGGGCGCAGGGCGACGTAGCAGTGGAAGTGCGTGCCCGATGTCGGGTAGTGCACGGCGGTGACATCGGGGAAGCGGTCCTTGAGCTTCTCGGCGAGTTCGGATTCGCGCGGGATGCGCGCCAGGTTCAGGTGATCGGCGGTGTTGCCGCCCTCGACGTCGATGAGCATCGCGTCCCGGCGGCGCAGCACGGTCTCCACGCGCAGCACGTTGTTGGTGGAGCGGTGCGAGGAATAGCCGGAGAACTCGCCGAACGGGCCTTCTTCGGCGTGCAGCTGCGGGTCGACGGTGCCTTCCAGCACGAAGTCCGCCCACGCCGGGACGCCGATGCCGTAGCGCGGCGTGCGCACCACCTCCAGCGGTTCGCCGAACAGCCCGCCCGCCACCGCGCGCTCGTCCACATCGGACGGAACGCGGGCCGAGGCGGCGAGCATGAACAGCGGGTGCCCGCCGATGACCATCGCGACCGGCATCGGCCTGCCGAGCGCGGCGTACTCGGCCAGCAGCCGCCACAGGTCGCCGCGGGAGTGCAGGCTGGTGGCGAGCTCGGTGGGGGAGTGCACCATCGACCGGTGGTAGCTCATGTTGCCCACCCCGGTGTCCGGGTCCTCGGCGATCACGATGCCGCTGGTGATGTAGGGCGCGCGGTCGGAGGCGAAGTGCCGGAGCATCGGCACCGCCGAGAGGTCCACATCGGACGATGCGATCCCGGTGACCGGCCCGGAGTCCACGACGCGCGGCGCCAGCGGCCGGGAGGCGCGCGACTGGTACGCCTCGTGCAGCCCGGCGGGCTCTACGCCGAGGATGCGGGAGATCCGCCGCCGCGAGGCGAAGACGTTGCTCACCACCGGCGCCTCCACGCCGTCGACCTCGTTGCACACCAGCATCTCGTCGCGACCGCGCGCGATGAGCTCGTAGATCAGCCCGGTGACGCCCTCCTCGGCGGAAACCGGCTCGTCGATGACGAGAACGTCGTCGGGATGCTCGCGGCGGTAGTCCGCGAGGAAGGCGTGCGCGTCCTGGCGCGGGGAGAGGTTCACCGGAGGGCTCCTAGCTGTTGTCTGCAGGCGGCGAAGCCGCTTTCTCTTGTCATCACGCGCACAACTGGCACCGCCGCGGGTTCTCAGATGTCTCCTCGGGAGGACAGCCCCAGCGCTGTGTATTGGACATACATGAGTCGGGGATCCCGGACCGAGGGGGCTTCTGAGGTTCCGCTACCGGCACCGCTACGCAAATCCGGTGCGAACTGTGCTTTGGGCGGGGCCGTGCCAGCGGGGGTACAGGTCGTGGTCGATGCCGAACTGGTCGAGGATCTTGCCGGTGAGGTGCGCCAGCAGGTCGTCGACGGAGCCGGGCCGGTGGTAGAACGCGGGCATCGGCGGCAGCACCACCGCGCCCGCCTCGGTCGCCGCGACCATGTTGCGCAGGTGCACCAGGCTCAGCGGCGTCTCGCGGGTGACCAGCACCAGCCGGCGGCGCTCCTTCAGGCACACGTCGGCGGCGCGGGTCAGCAGGTCGTCGCTGTAGCCGTGCGCGATGCCGGCCAGCGTCTTCATCGAGCACGGCACCACGACCATGCCCATGGTGGGGAAGGAGCCGGAGGCGATGCTGTCGGCGATGTCGCCGCGCTGGTGGCACACGTCGGCCAGCGCGGCGACGTCGGTGGGCCGCAGCCCGGTCTCCAGCTCGATGGTGCGGTGCGCGGCGCGCGAGACGACCAGGTGCGTCTCGACCGCGCCGAGCTGCCGCAGGCTGGTGAGCAGGTGGATCGCCAGCTGCGGCGCGCTGGCGCCGGTCACGCCCACGACGAGTCGGTCACGCATGCTTGCCTTCCCGGAGGTGGAACAGGGCGTTGAGCACCACCGCGAGCACCGTTCCGGTGGCCACGCCGCTGTGCAGGAAGACCTGCGCGACGAACGGCAGCTGGTGGTAGAACTCCGGCGCGCCGGTGGGCACCAGGCCGATGCCCAGCGACACCATCACGATGATCAGGTTCCCCGGCATCTTGAAGTCCACTTTGGACAACAGCTCGATGCCGGACACGGTCAGCGCGGCGAAGGTGACCACCGCGACGGCGCCGATCACCGGCTGCGGGATCGCCGCGACCAGCCGGCCGATCGGCTGGATCACGCCCAGCAGCACCAGGATCACGCCGCCCGCGGCGACCGGGTACCGGCTGCGCACCTTCGTCAGGGCGATCAGGCCGATGTTCTGGCCGAAGGTGGTGTAGGCGAAGCCGCTGAAGATGCCGCTGAGCGCGGTCAGCAGCCCGTCCACCCGCAGCAGCCGGCTGATCTCGGCGGGCCCGACCTCGCGGCCGACCACCTGGCCGACGGCCAGGCCCTGCCCGGACGCCTCCACGGTCAGCACCAGCACGACGATCAGGAACAGCAGGATCGACGGGATGTCGAACCGCAGCGGGCCGTAGTGGAACGGCAGCGGCACGCCGATCACCGGCCCAGCACCGACCTCGGCCAGGTTCCCGGCCCCGAACAGCCAGCCGGCGGCCGCCGCGACGACCAGCGCCAGCAGCAGCGAGATCTGACCCAGCAAGCCCTTCAGGAACCGCGCGAACAGCACCACCAGCAGCACCGTGAACCCGGCGAGCAGGAGGTTGCCCGGCGCGCCGTAGCCGGGCGCGTCGGGATCCTTGCCCGCGATCAACCGCAGCCCGACGGGGATCAGCGTCAGGCCGATGAGCGTGATGACGGTGCCGGTGACCACGGCGGGGAACAGCCGCAGCAGGCTGCCGAAGAACGGCGCCAGCAGCACCCACAGGATCCCGGCCACCAGCAGCGACCCGTACACCGTGGGCAGCCCCTTGGTCTGGCCGATCAGGATCATCGGCACGATGCCGTTGGAGGCGGCGCCGACGACCAGCGGCATCCGGATGCCGAACTTCCACAGGCCCAGCGACTGCAGGAGGGTGCCGATGCCGGCCAGCACCAGGTCGATGCACACCAGCGTGGCGATCTCGTCCTGGCTCAGGCCGAGCGCGGCGCCGATGACCATCGGCACCACGACCACCCCGGCGTACATCACCAGCACGTGCTGCAGGCCCAGCAGGATCGTGTGCCCCCACGGCGGCCGGTCGTCGACCCCCATGTCCGATGTGGACTGCCCCGGTTCGTTGCGCACCATGTCCGACCGTCCTCACCGCGGCCCGGCGGTGGCGGCCGCCGGCGCGTTCCGATTCAGCACCAGGTTGAGCAGGAACGCGGCGATGCCACCGGCCGCGATGCCGCTGGAGAGCACCGGCTGCAGCACGCCGGGCAGGTTCGCGTAGAACTCGGGTGCGCCCACCGGCAGCAGCCCGAAGCCGAAGGAGATGGCGACGATCAGGATGTTGCGCGCCTGGCCGAGATCGGCCTGCGCCATGATCTTCACCCCGATCGCGCCGACGGTGCCGAACATGACGACCCCGACGCCGCCGAGCACCGGCCCGGGCAGCGACGCGACGGCGGCGCCGAGCTTCGGCAGCAGGCCGATCAGCACCAGCAAAGCGCCCGCGGTGGCGACCACGAACCGGCTGAGCACGCGGGTCATGCTGACCAGCCCGACGTTCTCGCCGAAGGTGACGATGGTGAAGGAGTTGAAGAACCCGGCGAACGCGGTGCCCACGCCGTCGGCGCGCAGCGCGCGGGCCAGCTCGTCGCGGCCGATGTCGCGGCCCGCGATCTGCCCGATGGCGACGGTGTCCCCGGTGGACTCCACCATGTTGACCAGCTGGATGATGATCATCGGCAGGATCGCCGCGATGGTGAACTCGGGCAGCCCGAACGCGAACGGCTGCACCGCGCCGAACCACGACGCCCCGCCCACCGCGGAGAAGTCGGCCAGGCCCAGCGGCAGCGCCACCAGCGTGCCGGCGACCAGGGCGATCAGGATCGCGAACCGGGCCACGGCCGCCGGCGCGAACGCCTCCACCAGCACCACCAGCGCGATCGTGCCCAGGGCCATCAGCAGCCTCGTCGCCGAGGCGAAGTCGGCGGCGGCCGGGTCGGTGCCCGCGATCAGCTTCGACGTGGAGGGCAGCAGCGAGAAGCCGATGATCGCGATGATCGTGCCGGTCACGATCGGCGGGAAGAACCGCATCAGGCGGCTGAACCAGGGCGCGACCACCCAGGTCAGCAGCCCGGCGACGATGGTCGCGCCGAACACCGCGGGCAGCCCGCCGTCCTTGCCGACCAGGATCGCCGGGGTGATCCCGGTGAACGTCGAGCCCATCACGATCGGCAGCCGCACGCCGATGTTGAACACGCCGAGCGCCTGCAGCAGCGTGGCGAGGCCGCTGACCAGCACGTTGGCCGACACCAGCACGGCGATCTGCTCGGTGGACATGCCGATGCCGAGCCCGATCAGCAGCGGGACGGTGGCCATCCCGGAGTAGGCGACCAGCACGTGCTGCAGGCCCAGCGGCAGCAGCTGGCGCAGCGGGGGAACGGTGTCGACGGCATCGGGCGGGGCGGTGGCGCGAGGTCTGGGGCGGAAGCGCATGGTTCCTCCGTGTTCCGTCAGCGCGATTCGTGGGGGCTCAGCGCAGCAGGCCGGTCATCCCGGCGCGGTGCAGCAGGCGTTCGGCCCGTTCCCGGGCCTGCCGGACGGCGGCCTGCTCGTCGACGCGCAGGCAATGCCCGTGCCGCTGGACGATTTCGCCGTCGACGACGGTGGCCACGACGTCGGTGCCGCGGGCCGCGTAGACCAGCGAGCTCACCACGTCGTGCAGCGGTTGCAGGTGCGGCCGGTCGAGATCGACCACGATCAGATCGGCCAGGCGGCCGGGTTCGAGCACCCCGGAGTCGATCCCGGCGTAGCGAGCGCCGTCGCGGGTCGCCAGGTCCAGCGCGTCCTGCGCGCGCAGCGCGACCGGGTCGAGGGTGGCCAGCCGCTGGGCGAAGATGGACTGCTTCATCACCTCGAACAGGTCTTGCCGGTGCCCGCAGCTCGGCCCGTCGGTGCCCAGCGCGACGGCGACCCCGCGGGCCCGCAGTCCGGCCAGCGGCAGGGTGCCGGACGCCAGGTAGGCGTTGGACGTGGGGTTGTGCGCGATGCGCGCGCCTGCGGCGGCGACCGCGTCGAATTCGGCTTCGTCGAGCCAGATCGCGTGCGCCAGCGTGGCGCGCTCGTCGAGCAGCCCGGCCTTCGCCAGCCACTGCACCGGACGCGCCTGGTAGGCGTCCAGGTAGCTCTGCGGATCGGATCTGCCTTCGCAGCAGTGCGCGTGCCAGCTGGTGCCGAGCTCACCGGCGAGCTCGACGCTGCGCCGGACCAGGTCCTGGTCGACGTAGGTGAGGTTGAGCGGCGCGGGCCAGATCTCGACCCGCGATCCCGCCGGCCGGTGCTGCATCGCCTCGCGGGTGATGGCGATCTCGTCGGCCGCGGAGTACCGGAACAGGGCCTCGGGCTGGCCGCGCCGCGCGGCGATCTCGGTGCGGGGACCGACGATTCCGCGCGCCACCGCGCCGCGCAGCCCGGCCTGCTCGATGACGTCGGCGATGGCGAGGGTGGTCGCCAGGTCGGTGGGCGCGTAGTGGTTGTCCACCACCGTCGTCGTGCCGTGCCGCAGCGCTTCGGCCGCCGCGAGGCGGGCCGCGGCCACCGCGTCGTCGCCGTCGACCGCGATGGAGTACGGCCACATGAAGTCGCACAGCCACGGCACGATCGACATGCCCTCGCCCAAACCCCTTGCCAGCGCTTGGTAAAGGTGGTTGTGCCCGTCGACGAGGCCGGGCAGCACGGCCTGAGCGGTGCAGTCGAGCACCGTTTCGGCCCGCCAGGACGCCATTTCGGACTGCGGGCCGACCGCCGCGATCCGGTTGCCGGTCACGGCGACGGCGCCGGGCCGGTGGATGGTGCGGTGGTCGTCGACGGTGAGCACCGTCGCCCCGGTGAGCAGCAGGTCGCAGTGCTTCTCGTTGGTCGGAGGCATGCCGCCTCGCTTCCTGGGCGGTGCGCGACCGCCCCCATCCTGAGGAGGGATTCGCCGAACGGTTGGCCCACGACGAGGAGGTCAGGGAGGTCACCGGCGCTGGAGCGAACGGCGATGCCGTCCGGTGGGAGGCCCGTTCGCGGATAACATGTAAATCAAGGTGCACGTGTCGTGTCAACCCTTCGGGGCGACCTCGTTGGTTGGTCGAGTGCACCTTTACGTGCTCGGAACTCGGGTTCCGGGGAAATTACATGCAACTTGTTGACACGGTGCGGAGACCGGTGTTGCACTCGAACGCGCCGCTGTCGAAGTGCGGCGACCCGTAGGTGCGGTGAATCGCGGCCGGGGTGCGACCGATCATTACAGGAGAGATCCGTTGATCATCGACACGCACGTGCACCCGACGAACCTGGTAGACGAGGCCTGGCGGCACACCGGTGAACCGTTCACCTGCGAGCGGACCCTGAAGATGATGGACGGTCCGATGTGGCTCAACGGCAAGCCGCGCCGGGTCGACATCAGCTGCATCATGCCGCCGCCGGGCAACACCGCCTGGCGGGAGGGCAACCGGGGTGGCCGCGAAGGCATCCGCGACTACCAGGCGTACGTGACCGAGCTGGTGCAGCGCTATCCGGACCGCTTCATCGGCAACTTCATCTACAACCCGCGGTTCGGGCCGGAGAACGGCGCCAAGGAGCTGGAGTTCCACGTCGAGGAGCACGGCTACCGGATGCTCAAGCTGCACGCCAACATGCACGCCTACCGGCCCGACCGGGCGCTGGACTGGCTGCGGCCGGTGATGCGGGTCTGCGACCGGCTCGGCATCATCGTGCTGATCCACACCGGCGACGGCCCGTACTCCATCCCGACGCAGTTCTACCCGATCATCCGGGAGTTCCCGGGCGTCACGTTCATCCTCGGCCACTTCGGCATCCAGACCGGCGGCGTGTACTGCTTCGAGGCGTTCTGGATGATCCAGGACTCGCACAACGTCATCGGCGAGTCCGGCTGGCTGCTGCAGTCGCGGATCGTGGAGTTCGCCAAGGAGATGAAGAAGACCAAGATGGTCTACGGCACCGACTCGCCGCCGAACGAGCCCGGCATGTGGGCGCGCGAGCTGGAGGTGCTGTGCCACGAGCCGCCGCAGGGCCTGAACCTCTCCGAGGACGACCTGGAGGGCTACCTCGGCAACAACATGGCCAAGCTGCTCGGCCTGCAGCCGACCCCGCCGCCGAAGGACAAGGCGCAAGCCGAGGCCTACCTGCGGGGAGAGGTGACGCAGGCGTCGGCGACGAACTCCCACGCCGAGGCCTACGCGGGCTACACCCCGGACTCCTGGCTGGAAGAGGGCGAACTCGACCAGGCCAGCTGACGCCCGGGGACGGTGAGGCGAAGTGAACGGCCCGTTCGCGCCCTCTAGTGAGGTGAACGGTCCGTTCGCTGCGTTGCTCGGAGCGGGCGCCGGTGTCGGTGGTGCGAAGTGAACGGCCCGTTTGGGTCGTCTAGCGACGTGAACAGGCCGTTCGCTCCGTCAGGAGCTGGGGCGGAGGCGGCGGGGGGTGGCTTCGCGGGCCGTGGCCTGGCCGAGGCGGACCCGCAGCCGGGAGATGTGGCGGCGGGCGGCCGCCTCGGCCATCTCCGGGTCGCCGCTGGCCATCGCGTCCACCACCGCCCGGTGCTCGTCCAGCGCGAGCCGGGGGGCTTCCGCGCCGCGCCACAGCGAGTGCAGCGCGAAGTGCGAGCGGCCGGCGATCGGTTCCAGCGCCGCCAGCAGGTGCGGGTTCTCGGCGAATTCCCGGACCGCCCGGTGGAAGCGCATGTCCAGCTCGATCTGCGCGGCGTTGTCCGCGTCGGCGGCCAGCGCCGCCTCGTGCTCGGCGAGGATCCCGCGCAGCTGCGCCAGCCCGTCGCCGTCGAGGTGCTCGGTGGCCAGCCGCGCCGCGAGGCCCTCCAGCTGCTCGCGCACCACGTAGAGCTGGCGCAGGTCGTCGATGTCCACCCGGCTGACCTCGGCGCCCCGGTGCGGGGCGTGGGTGGCCAGGCCGTCGTGGATCAGCCGCTGCACGGCCTCGCGGACCGGGCTGCGGCTGACGTCGAGCTGGCGGGCCAGCTCCGGCACGCTCAGCGAGGTGCCGGGCGGCAGCGTGTTGTCCAGGATGGCTTTCTTCAGCGCGGCGTACGTGCGGTCGGCCAGCAGGCCTTCGCCGGTCAGCGGCGCGAGACGGGGTGCCGGGGGCATCGCGGGAACCTCACTCGATAAGCGGGACGGCTCGATATTACATGCAATCGTCCGGCTTGCTCGCCCCGGACACCCGGTCGGCGTGGCGCGGCGGGCCGGGCGACCGCTCTTGACAGCGTGCGATCGGCTGGGTTCACTCTGTGCGGCCAAGGGTTTTCGGCCGTGCGAGCCCGAAAACCCTTGCGGAACAAGGCCGGGTACGAGTCCCGACATGCCGTGGCGGCACACGAGCTGTGCGATGCCGGTGTCACCTGAGCCCATGGAGGCGGCATGCGCGACAAGTCACTGCACCGACGGGACACCCGGGCCGCGGCCGGCGACGTGCGAACCCCGCACCCCAGCGCCGAGACGGAACGCGCCGCCGGGATCGGCCGGAGCACGCCGCGGCCGGACGGCGCGCTGAAGGTGACCGGCCAGTTCGCCTACTCCTCGGATCTGTGGGTGTCGGGCATGGTGTGGGCGACGACGCTGCGCAGCCCGCACGCTTCGGCCCGCATCCGGTCCGTCGACGCGCGGAAGGCCCTGGCGCTGGACGGGGTGCACGCGGTGCTCACCCATGAGGACGTGCCGGGCGCGAAGACCTACGGGATGAAGGTGGCCGACCAGCCGGTGCTGGCCATCGACGAGGTCCGCTACCAGGGCGAGCCGGTCGCGTTGATCGCCGCCGACGATCCGGAGACGGCGCGGCGGGCGGCGAAGCTGGTGCAGGTCGACTACGAGCTCCTGGAGCCGGTGACCGACCCGGCGCGCGCGCTCGACGGCACCGCGCGCGACGTGCACCCGGGCGGCAACCTGGTCCGGCACGTCAAGATCCGCCACGGCGATCTCGCGGCCGCGCGCGAGCGGGCCGATGTGGTGGTGACCGGCGAGTACGAGGTCGGCATGCAGGACCAGGCGTTCCTCGGCCCGGAGTCGGGTCTGGCGCTGCCCGCCGACGACGGCGGCGTCGAGCTGTACGTGTCGTCGCAGTGGCTGCACAAGGACCTGGAGCAGATCGCGCCGTGCCTGGGGCTGCCCGCCGACAAGGTCCGCCTCACGCTGGCCGGGGTCGGTGGCGCGTTCGGCGGCCGCGAGGACCTGTCCGTGCACGTGCACGCCTGCATGCTCGCGATGCGGCTGGGCAGGCCGGTGAAGATGGTCTACAACCGCGAGGAGTCGTTCTTCGGCCACGTGCACCGCCATCCGGCGAAGATGCACTACGAGCACGGCGCCACGCGGGACGGGAAGCTGCTCTACGTCAAGGCGAAGCTCGTCATGGACGGCGGCGCGTACACCTCCACCTCGCCGGTCGTGATCGCCAACGCCTGCTACTTCGTCACCGGCGCCTACGAGGTCCCGCACGCCGAGATCGACGGTTTCGCGGTGTTCAGCAACAACCCGCCCTGCGGCGCGATGCGCGGCTTCGGCGCGGTCCAGTCCGCCTACGGCTGCGAGTCCAACATGGACAAGCTCGCCCGCGAGCTGGGCATGGACCCGCTGGAACTCCGGCTGCGCAACGCGATGACCACCGGCACCGTGCTGCCGACCGGGCAGGCCGTGGACGGCCCGGCGCCGGTCGTCGAACTGCTCGCCGACCTGCGGAACCGGCCGCTACCGCCCGCCGGGGCGGAGCTGCTGCCGGGCGGGCTGTCCAACACCACCCGCGGCGAGGGCGTACGCAGGGGAGTCGGCTACGCGATCGGCGTCAAGGCGATCGGCTACTCCGGCGGCGTGGACGACATCTCGACGGCGCGGGTGGAGCTGTCGGTCACCGCGGGCCGGCCCTCGGTGTCGGTGCACACCGCGGCGGCCGAGTGCGGGCAGGGCATCACCACGGTGCAGTCCCAGATCGCCGCCACCGAACTGGGCGTCTCGCGGGTGGTGGTGCTGCCCGCGGACACCAGGATCGGCGACGCGGGCTCGGCCTCGGCGTCCCGGTTAACGTGGATGTCCAGCGGCGCGGTGCAGGGCGCCTGCCGCGAGCTCGCGCGAGAGCTGCGGCGCCGTGCGGCTGAGCGCACCGGCAGGCCGGCGGAATCCCTGGCGCTGCTGGACGACCACGTGGTGGATCCCGGCGGCTCGCCGCTGGTGTCCATTTCGGACATCGTCGGGGGCGACGTGCTGGAGCGGGTCTTCGAGTACCACCACCGCAAGACCGAGACCATCGACCCCGAGACCGGCCAGGGCAACGCCCACATCGCCTTCGCGTTCGCCGCGCACCGCGCCGTGGTGGACGTCGACGTCGAGCTCGGCCTGGTCAAGGTGGTGGAGCTGGCCACCGCGCAGGACGTCGGCAAGGCGATGAACCCGCTGTCCGTCGAGGGGCAGATCGAGGGCGGCAGCGCGCAGGGCCTCGGCCTGGCGCTGATGGAGGAGATCCTGCTCGACGAGCAGGGCAGGGTGCGCAACCCGTCGTTCACCGACTACCTGATCCCGACCATCCTGGACGTGCCGCCGATGCCGATCTCGGTGTTCGAGTTCCCGCACCCGGATTCGCCGTACGGCCTCAACGGCGTCGGCGAGCCGCCCACCCTGTCGTCGACCCCGGCGATCGTCAACGCCCTGCGGGACGCGACCGGACTGGCCCTCGGCCGGGTCCCGGTGCGCCCGGACGACATCGCGCTGGCGGCCCAACCCTCGTGAGCGGGTTCTCACCGGAACGAGCACTCACGAACCGGTCGGGGCCCGCCCGGGGCCAGGAGCGCCGGCGAAGGCCTGCGCGATCGTCAGCCACCGGCGCGCGTCGTCGCCGACGGCGGTGATCGCCAGGTCGTCGCGGTGCCGGCGCTGCGTGACCAGCAGGCAGAAGTCCAGCGCCGGGCCGCCGACCCGGTCGGCGGCGTTCTCCGGTCCCCAAGCCCATTCCTCGCCGTCCGGGGCGCGGAGTTCCACGCGCAGCGGGACGTCCGGTACCGGCAATTCGTTGGCGGCGAAGGAAAAGCCGAAGGTGCGCACGCCCAGGTGCGCGATGTGGCGCAGCCGGGCGGTGGGTTCGCGCTGGACGCCGAGGGCGTCGGCCACGTCCTGGCCGTGCGCCCAGGTCTCCATGATCCGCGCGGTCGCCATCGACGCGGGCTTCATCGGCGGCCCGTACCAGACCAGGCGGCCGTCGGCCGGGGCAGCTGCCAGCGCGGCCTGCAGCCGGTCGCGGCCCGCGCGCCAGCGCGCGAGCAGCTCGCCGGGCTCGGCGCGGGCGCCTTCGGCGGCTCCGGCGTCGACCCCGATGTCCTCGGATTCCCGGTGCTGCCGGACGAACTCGTCGGGGTCGTCGATGGCCAGGTTGGACCGGTCGTCGGTCCAGGCCAGGTGCGCGATCTGGTGGGCGATGGTCCAGCCCGGCGCGGGCGTGGGCGTTGCCCAACCCGCCGCGTCCAAGTCCGCGACGAGCGAATCCAGGTCGGCGCTCTCGGCGCGCAGATCGGCCAGCACTTCGGTGAGCATGCTCGTCCTTCAGGCGTGGAACACCGGCACGGTTTCGCCGTCGGCGTGCCGCTCGAAGCCGACTTCGAGGGCGATGCCTTCGGCGAGGTCCCCGGGGGCGACGCCGAGGATCCGCGCGTGCAGCCAGGGGCCCTCGGCGAGTTCGACGATACCGGCGACGACGTGGCCACCGTCGGGGACGGGGACCACGGTCCAGGTCACCAGGGTGGCCCGGCCGCTCGCCGGTACCCACGCGAGTTCGGTGGAGCCGCAGGCCGGGCACTGCGGCACGTTCGGCGCGATGAGCGGCGAGCACCGCGGGCAGCGCCGGATGAGCAGTTCGCCGCGGGCGGTGCCGTCGAAGAACTCGGCGGACGCCTCGTTGCGGGCAACGGAGATCACGGGGTCCTCCCGGGTCAGCTGGGGGCGTTCGGGCTGAGCACGGTCGTGGAGTGGTGCGCCAGGATGCCGCCGTTGCCGCTGACCATCACCACGTCGTTGCGCGGCGCCTGCCGCTCGCCGCCGTGGCCGCGGGCCTGGATCACCGCCTCGGACAGCGGCGTCATGCCCCACATGTAGTAGGCGGACAGCTGGCCGCCGCCGGTGTTGACCGGCAGCGTCCCGCCGGGCGCCAGCGCACCGGAGGCGACGAACTCGCCGCCCTCGCCCTTGGCGCAGAATCCGTAGTCCTCCAGCGTGATCAGCACGGTGAAGGTGTAGCAGTCGTACAGTTCGAGGACGTCGACGTCGGCGATGGACGCACCGGCCATCTTCAGCGCCGCCGGGCCGGCCTGAGCCGCGCCGCTGCGCAGGCCGAACTCGCTGCCGCGCGCGGCCGGGTAGTTGGGGTGCGACTGCGCGAAGCCGAGCACGTGCACGGGTGGTTGCCGCAGGTCGGCGGCGCGGTCGGCGGAGGTCACGAGGATCGCGATGCCGCCGTTGCTGACCAGGCAGCAGTCCAGCAGCCGCAGCGGATCGGCGATCATCCGCGATTCCTGGTGGTCGGCGAGCGTGATCGGTTCCCGCATCTGCGCCAGCGGGTTCCGCGCGGCCCACGCCCGCTGTGCCACGGCGATCGCGCCGAGCTGTTCGGACGTGGTGCCGTAGGCGTTCATGTGCCGCCGGGCGGCCTGCGCGTACATGGCGTTCACGCTGGTCAGCCCGCTGGCACCGAGCAGGCCTTCGAAGCCGGTGGCCTTGCGCCGCCCGGTGTAGGCCGCGGCGCTGCCCTTGTCGGGCAGGCGGGGCGCGTCGGCGAACACGCACACCACGTTGTCGGCCATGCCGGCCTGCACGGCCATCGAGGCGTAGGCGAGCATCGAGCCGGCCGACGAGCCGAACGCCTGCATCTCGGTCAGCAGCCGGAGGTCGCGGACCTGGAGTTCCTGCTGCAGCGTCCAGATGTCGACGCCGCCGGAGACCCCGGAGTTGGCCAGGATTCCGTCCACATCGGACAGTTGGAGGCCGGCGTCGGCGACCGCGAGGCGGACGGCGTCGGCGGCGAACTGCCCCGCGGTGCGTCCGTAGATCTTGCCCAGTTCGGTCATGCCCAGGCCGGCGATCACCGGTCGGCGTCCTGCGAAGCCCGTCAACGCTGCCTCCTCTGCGCGGCGCCCGGATCATTTCGGACCGCTTCGGTCCAAAATCACCCGGCCATGATGACCCGCCCCGGCCCCGCCACGCAAGACACCGCACTGTCCGCAATTTCCATTGAAATCGAACCTTCGATTTCAATGGAAATTGCGGGCCTTCGGCGTGTCGCCCTCCCGACACGCCGAAGGCTGTGGACTACTCCCGCAATTTCAATGGAAATCGTGGCCCGATCACAACGCGGCCACCAGTGCGGGGGCCGGGGCGTCGACCGGCGCGAGCAGGCCGCGGCGGGCCAGCTCCGGGTGCACCCCTTCGCCGAACCAGTAGGCCTCTTCCAGGTGCGGGTAGCCGGAGAGCACGAACTCCTCGATGCCCACCGCGTGGTACTCCTCGATCAGGTCCGCGACCTCGGCGTGGCTGCCGACGAACGCGGTGCCCGCGCCGCCGCGCAGCAGCCCCACGCCCGCCCACAGCCCCGGGTGGATCTCCAGCTCCCGCGCGTCGCTGCGCAGCACGCCGCCGTGTAGGGCGGCCATGTTGCGCTGGCCGGTGGATTCGGTGGCCGCGAACTTCGCCTGGGATGCGGCCACGTCGGCGGGGTCCATCTGGTCGACGAACTTCTGCGCGGTGGCCCAGGCCTCGGAGCTGGTGTCCCGGGTGATGATGTGCGCCCGGATGCCGAACCGCAGGGTGCGGCCCTCCTCGGCGGCGAGCTCGCGCAGCCGCTGCACCTTCTGGGCCACCGCGCCCGGCGGCTCGCCCCAGGTCAGGTGCACGTCCGCGCGGCGCGCGGCCACCGGCAGGGCGGCGTCGGAGGAGCCGCCGAAGTACAGCGGCGGCTGCGGGTCCGGCGTCTCGAACGCGACGGCGCCGCGGATCTGGTAGTGCTCGCCGTCGAAGTCGAACGGCTCACCGGCGAAGATGCCGCGCAGCACGGCGAGGAACTCGTCGGTGCGCGCGTACCGCTGGTCGTGGTCCAGCCAGTCGCCGAAGCGCTGCTGCTCGACGGATTCGCCGCCGGTGACGATGTTCAGCAGCAGCCGCCCGCCGGAGACCCGCTGGTAGGTGGCTGCGAGCTGGGCGGCCAGGGTCGGGGTCAGCGCGCCGGGCCGGAACGCGACCAGGAACTTGATGCGCCGGGTGCGGGCGAGCAGCGCCGCGGTGGTGACCCAGGCGTCCTGGCACCAGCTGCCGGTGGGGGTGAGCATCCCGGTGAACCCGAGGTGCTCGGCGGCCTGCGCGACCTGCGCCAGGTAGTCGATGTCCGGCCGGCGCGGCGTGTCGGCGCCGGTCGGGGTGACGTGCGGACGGTCCACGATGGACCGGCCGTCGCCGTGGGTGGGCAGGAACCAGTGCGTGGTGACGCTCATGCGTTGTTCTCCCGGTGGGTCAGGCGGTGGCGAGGTGGGCTGCGAAGCGGGTGTCGACGAATTCGGCGAACTCGAAGCGGCGCGGGATCTCCTTGGCCGTCACGAACGCGTCCGCGAGTTCCTGCTCCGAGCGGATCACCGCGTCGTCCAGCGCGGCCGGCACGTCCGGCCCCAGTTCGGTGGCGCGCCGCGTCACCTCGATCGGCAGCCCGGTGTCCGCGGACCAGGCCTGCGCGCGCTGCTCTCTGTTGCCGTCGGCGAAGCGCTGCGCCTTGGCCAGCCGCACCAGGTAGTCGGCGATGGCGGTGTTGCGGCCCGCATCGGCCAGCGCGGCCGTGCCGGCGACCTGGAAGCTCAGGCCGTTGGCGGTGCCCTGCCCGTCGGCGATCGTCCTGGCGCCCGATTCCAGCTGGATCTGCGAGTAGTACGGGTCCCAGATCGCCCACGCGTCCACGGAGCCCTGCTCGAACGCGCCGAGCGCGTCGGAAGGCTGCAGGAACACGAGCTCGACGTCGTCGGGCGTGAGTCCGGCCGCGCGCAGCGTCAGGAGGATCTGGCCGTGCGCCGAACTGCCCTTGGCGACCGCGATCTTGCGGCCCCGGAGCTGATCGCGGCCCCGCAGCGGGGAGTCCGGCAGCACCACCAGGGCATCGCTCGCGACGTTGCCCTTCGACGCGGCGATGATCTTGATCTTCGCCCCGGCCGCGGCGGCGAACAGCGGAGGAGTGTTGCCGACGCCGCCGAGGTCGATGGCGTCCGCGGACACGGCTTCCAGCAGCGGCGGGCCGGACGGGAAGGTCGCCCACTGCACGGTGTACGGGAAGTCGTCCAGGCCGGCCGACCGCAGCAGGGAACGGGAATTGCCCTTCTGGTCGCCGACGCGCAGGGTCACCCGCGCCAGCTGCCCGGCGTCGACCGGCGCGGGCACCGGCGCCTGGGCCGGGTCGCCGCGGCCGCTCGCGCAGGCGCTGAGCAGCCCGGCAGAGGTGGCGGAAAGGGCAAGGGCAGCAAGGAATTCACGACGACGCACGGTCGATTGCTCCATCGTTGCGGGGGAAGTGGCACGCTGGCGGGCAGCGCGAAGCGGCCCGGGAAGGGCGAGGATCAGCGCGAAGAGGTCAGCAGGGACGACATGCGGAACTGGCCTGCCGTCGCAGATCGACGTGCAGGCGCCAGGTCAACGCGAAGCGTCCGGACACGATCACGATGCTGTCAGCCGCCTGGCGGAGGAGTCAACGACGAGCGGAAGGCTCCCACGGGTCGAGAACGCCCGGCTCCCGCGGGCCGCTGGGGGCGCGTCGGTCATCGTCCGGCCACTGTGGATGGTGATCGGAGTCGGCTGCTCATTCGAGCCGGATCTGCCAGTTGCGGGAGAAGAACACGATCGCGGCCAGCGCCCCGGCGGACAGCACGCCGCCACCCTCGCCGAGGAAGAGGCACACCACGGCGACGAGCGCCGCGAACACCACCAGCGTCATCCGCGGCGACATCAGGGCCCAGATCCGCCGCCACGCGCTGGTCTCGGTCAAGCGGCGGGCCAGCTTGGGGTCGTCGCCGATGAGCTGCTGCTCGATCTCCCTCAGGCGGCGCCGCTCGTCCCTCGGTAGCATGGCCACCTCCAACGGTTCATCCGCCTCGTTGAACAAGTATTGCAACGATGCCCTCCGCTGTGAAGGGTCCATTGGCACGGTTGCCGGTCCCTGCGGATAGCCTGTGTCCGCAGTCGTCGCGGCAGGGAGCTTCCGATGGAGATCTGGGTCAACCCGGCATGTTCGAAATGCCGTTCGGCGGTGTCGCTGCTGGACGAGGCGGGTGCGGAGTACACCGTGCGCCGGTACCTCGACGAGCCGCCGACCGCCGCGGAGCTGGCCGAGGTGCTGGACCGGCTCGGGCTGGAGCCGTGGGACATCGCCCGGACGGCCGAGCCGGTGGCGACGGAGCTGGGCCTGAAGACCTGGGGCCGGGAGCCGGCGGACCGGGACCGGTGGATCGAAGCGCTGGTGGCGAACCCGAAGCTCATCCAGCGCCCGATCATCACGGCCGACGACGGCACCACGGTCGTCGCCCGGACCCCGGAAGCCGTGCGGTCGGTGCTGCCGGGGACCGACTGACCGGCGGGGGGAGGTCGGTCCTTCCCGCCGGACGCCTCCAGCGGATACGGGAGCGGGGGCGGGCGCTCGTCGCGCCCGCCCCCGTGTTCTGCCTGATCAGGCCGCTGTCGCGGCCGGCTCGCCGACCTGGAGGGTCAGCTCGCCGTCGGCCGCGGACACCCGCAGTCGGGCTCCGTCGGCCAGTTCGCCGTCCAGGATCAGGTCGCTGATCCGGTCGTCGACCTCCCGCTCGATCGCCCGCCGCAACGGCCGGGCCCCGAACTCGGGCCGGTAGCCGCGCTCGGCGATCCAGGCCACCGCCGCCTCGTCGAACTCGACGCCGATGCCCATCGCCCGCAGCCGGCGCACGGTCTGCTCCAGCAGCATCCGGGTGATCGTGTGCAGCTGCTCGCCGTCGAGCCGCTTGAAGACCACGATCTCGTTGATGCGGTTGAGGAATTCCGGCCGGAACGCCTCGCGCAGCCGCGGCATGATGCGCTCGTCCAGCGCCGGGTCGGCATCCCCAGCGGTGAAGCCGATCTTGCCGCCGGCACTGGAGACGACCTCCGAGCCGAGGTTGCTCGTCATGATCAGCACCGTGTTGGTGAAGTCGACCGTGCGACCCTGGCCATCGGTCAGGCGTCCGTCGTCGAGCACCTGCAGCAGCGTGTTGAACACGTCCGGGTGCGCCTTCTCGACCTCGTCCAGCAGGATCACCGAGTACGGGTGCCGCCGCACCGCCTCGGTCAGCTCACCGGCCTCGCCGTGCCCGACGTAGCCGGGGGGCGCGCCGACGAGCCGGCTGGCGGTGTGCCGCTCCTGGAACTCGCTCATGTCCAGCCGCACCATCCGCTGCTCGTCGCCGAACAGCGATTCGGCCAGCGCCTTGGCCAGCTCGGTCTTGCCGACGCCGGTCGGACCGAGGAACAGGAAGCTGCCGACCGGCCGGTCGGGGTCGCCCAGCCCGCTGCGCGACCGCCGCACCGCGCGGGCCAGCGCCCGCACCGCGTCGTCCTGGCCGATCACGCGCTGGTGCAGCTCCTGCTCCAGCCCCTGCAGCCGGACCTTCTCGGCGGCGGTCAGGCGGCTGACCGGCACCCCGGTCGCCCGCGCGACGACCTCGGCGATGTCCTCGGCCGTGACCTCCAGGACAACGGCCTCGCCGGCGTCGCCGAGCTCGCCCTGCGCCTTGCCGATCTCGTCGCGCAACGCCGAGGCCCGCTCGTAGTCCTCCGCGGCGACCGCCGCGTCCTTCTCCTGCTCCAGCCGCTCGATGCGGCTGCGCAGCTCGGCGCCGTCCGGCGCCGCCGACAGCCGCTTGCGCGCGCCGGCCTGGTCGATCAGGTCGATCGCCTTGTCCGGCAGGAACCGGTCGTTGATGTACTGGTCGGACAGCCGGGCCGCGGCCTCCACCGCGTCCTCGGTGTAGCGGACCTGGTGGTGCGCCTCGTAGTGCTCGCGCAGGCCCTGCAGGATCGAGACGGTGTCCGGCACGCTCGGTTCCGGCACCTGGACCGGCTGGAAGCGGCGTTCCAGGGCCGGGTCCTTCTCGATGTGCTTGCGGTACTCGTCCAGCGTCGTCGCGCCGACCACGTGCAGTTCGCCGCGGGCCAGCCGGGGCTTGAGCATGTTGCCCGCGTCCATCGCGCCCTCGGCGCCGCCGGCGCCGACGACGGTGTGCAGCTCGTCGATGAACACGATCAGCTCGTCGCGGTGCTGCGAGATCTCGTCGATGACCTTGGTCATCCGCTCCTCGAAGTCGCCGCGGTACCGGGTGCCGGCCAGCATCCCCGACAGGTCCAGCTGGATCACGCGCTTGCCGGTCAGCACCCGCGGCACGTTCCCGGCCGCGATGCGCTGGGCCAGGCCCTCCACGATCGCGGTCTTGCCGACGCCCGCCTCGCCGATGAGCACCGGGTTGTTCTTGGTGCGGCGGGACAGGATCTCGACGGTCTGCTCGATCTCGTCGGCGCGGCCGATCACCGGGTCCAGCTCGCCGTCGCGGGCGCGGGCGGTGAGGTCCCGGCCGTACTGGTCGAGCGTGGGCGTGTCGCTGTCCTTGCGCGGCGCCTCCTGCTCGGCGCGGGGGCGCTGGCTCGCGGCGCGCAACTGCTCGGGCCCGGCGCCCGCGGAGCCGAGCAGCCGCCCGGTCTCGGAGTCCGGGCTCGCCGACATGGCGAGCAGGACGTGGTGCGGGCCGATGTAGGTGGAGCCGAGCGCGCGGGCCACCCGGTGCGCGTCGGCGAGCACCGTCCGGGCGGCCAGCGTCAGCGTCACCGGCCGGTCGCCGGCGGCTTCACCGGCAGCCGGGAGGTGCTCCTCGATCTGCGCGGCGAAGGCGTCGGTGTCCACGCCGAGCTGCGTCAGCTGCTCGCGCGTCGGGGTTTCGTGCGCGGCCGACCACAGCAGGTGCAGCGCGTCCAGGTCGGTCTGCCCGCGGTCGCGGGCGAAGCGCGCGGCCCCGCTCAGCAGCTGTTGCGCCTGCTCGGTCATCAGCTCGGTGATGTCGATCCGGCGCGAGCCGGGCGCAGCGTCGTCGGCTCCGAAGAAGCGCGCGAAGTACTCGTCGAACGGGCCGCCTGCCGGTCCGAAGAACGTCGCCATTCCCAACCTCCTCGCGACGGTGTTGCTGGCTTCCGCCGCCATCTACTTGAGTCCGTTGCTATCAACCAACGTCAGTCTGGTCCGGGTAATTCCAACCAGTCCCACAAGTGGCGCGCGTCACCACTTGCCGCAGCGGTTCGCGGCGAATATGGTTCGATGGGAATATTTACTCGACGGAATATACGCTGATGGAGGACGGATGAACGACGAATTGAGGCAGCTCGACGACGGCCGGTACGAGCTGCGCTTCGAGCGCAGGCTCGCCCACGCGCAGGAGAAGGTGTGGCGGGCGATCACCGATCCGGCGCAGCTGCGGGAGTGGTTCGTGGAGATCCTCGACTACGACCGGAGCCGCTTGGACTTCGCCGCCGGCACGGCGCTGGCCTTCGTGCCGAAGGGGGAGCACGGCCTGCCCGCAGGAGAGGGGCGGACCACCCGGTTCGATCCGCCGAACCTGCTGGAATACACCTGGGACGCGGAGGTCCTGCGCTGGGAGCTGGCGGCGGACGGCCCGGACGGCTGCCGGTTGATCTTCATCAACATCGTCGCCGATCGCGACTTCGCCACCGCGGTCGAGCCGGGCTGGCGAGCGGGCCTGGAGCAGTTGATCGCATTCCTCGCCGGGACGGGCGGGGACTCCGCCTAGGCGATATCGGTCCACAGCGGATCGGACGTCCAGACGCCCTCGTCGAGCTGCCGGTCGATCTCGTCGCTCAGACACGGGCATTCTTCGGCCGGATGATCCCGGGTGCAGGTCAGGAACGGCCCCAGGCATCGCTCGGCCCTGGCCAGCCTCTCCTGCTCGGCGCGGATCGCGGCCATCCGCTGCTCCACGACCTCCTGCCAGCGCCGTTCGGGCGCATTGCCGTGCAGGATCACCGCGATCTCGTCGAGCCGGAGCATGCAGGTGTCCCGCAGGATCCGGACCAGCGCGATGCGGCGCAGCTGGCCCGCGTCGTAGCAGCGGTGCCCGGAACTGTTGCGCACCGAACGGATCAGGCCGCGTTCCTCCCAATAGCGCAGTGCCGACACCGCCAGCCCGCACCGCTGCGCGGCCACTCCGATGGGAGTCAGTTCCTCGCTCACCCGGCCATTTGACCTCAAGCCGACTTGAGCACGCATCGTGATCTTCCCTGCGGGCGCACGCCCGCCGATCAACGGGAGGTTCCAGGTTGCTCGCGTCGGTTTTCCTCGCGACGTTCATGGCCCTGCTCGACATGAGCATCGTCAACGTCGCACTGCCCGCGATCCAGGCGGGACTGGGTGCGACGGCGGCCGGCGCCCAGTGGGTCGTCGACGGCTACACGTTGTGCCTGTCGGCGTTCATGCTCACCGGCGGCGCGCTGGGGGACAGGTTCGGGCGCAAGAAGGTCTTCCTCGTCGGCCTGGGCATCTTCACCGCCGGTTCGGCCTGGTGCGCGCTCGCCCCGACGATCGAACTGCTGATCGCGGGCCGGCTGGTGCAGGGCGCGGGCGCTTCCGTGCTGACACCGGGCGCGCTGTCCCTGCTGACCCACGCCTACCCGGACCCGGCGGCGCGGGCCCGCATGATCGGGATCTGGGGCGGTTTCAGCGGTTTGGCGACGGTGCTGGGCCCGCTGGTGGGCGGGCTGCTCACCGACCGCTTCGGCTGGCCCGCGCTGTTCCTGATCAACCTGCCGCTGGCCGTGGTCGCGCTGGTGCTGGGGTTGCGCGGCATCCGGGAATCGGCAAGTCCCGAGCACGCGGCCACCGACCCGCTCGGCCAGGTGCTGGCCGTGTCCGGTCTCGCGGGCCTGGCCTACGCGGTGATCGAGAGCGCGCAGGCTTCCTGGGGTTCGGCCGGAGTGCTGCTGCCGCTGCTGGTGGGGCTCGGCAGCCTCGCCGCGTTCATCGTCGTCGAGGCTCGCAGCCCGAATCCGATGCTGCCGGTCGGGCTGTTCCGGCAGCGGCAGTTCGCCGTCACCACCGCGGCCTCGTTCGTCATAGGCTTCGGGTCCTACGGCTGCTTCTACCTGTTCTCCCTGTTCCTGCAGCAGGTGCGGGGCGCGGGCGCGACCGCGGCCGGGTTGCAGTTCGTGCCGTACTCGCTGGCGATCGCGCTCGGCACGGTCGTGTCCGGCAGGTGGGTTGGCCGCCGCGGGCACCGGGTTCCGATGTTCGCCGGCTACACCGTCACCGGTGCCGCGCTGCTGGCGATGCTGGTCTTCCGCCCGGACACGTCGTCCCTGGTCATCGGCGTGCTGTTCGCGGTGCTGGGCAGCGGGATGGGGCTGGCGATCGCCGCTACCAACGCGGCCGCGATGTCGGCCGTGGCCCCGCATCGCTCGGGCATCGCGGCGGCGACGGTCAACGCGCTGCGCCAGGCGGGCGCCGCCCTGGGCATCGCGGTTCTGGGCATGCTAGTCACCGCCCGAGGCGCCGCGGTGCTGGCCGATGACATCGGCGGGCCGGCCGCGCAGCAGGTCATGGCCAGCGGCGGTGCGGACGGCCTGTTCGGCGCCGGTTTCACCGCCGGCCTGCACCTGAGCCTGGTGGTCGCGGGCGTGGCGACGCTGCTGGTCGCGGCGCTCATCGTCGCCCTGCCGCGCGCGAACTCGCCGGAGCCCTCGCGGCGCGCCGGTTTCAAGCGCCAGAGCGCGAAAGCGGACTGAACAGGCTGGGCTGGAGTGAACGGCCTGTTTGTGCCGTTGAGCGAGGCGAACGGTCCGTTCACTCCGTCCACTCGGCGTTGTCGGGCCGGAGTGAACGGCCTGTTCGCTCCGCCAGGTGGGGCAAACGGTCCGTTCACCCCACCTGACGAGGCGTCAGCGGTGGCCCCGCGATGGGGGATTGACTTCCAGCTAGGTCGAAGTTCGAAGCTGTCCTCGGCAGATCGACGGCTTCGAAGGGGTGTGGAATGGGGACTTCGGTGGAACGCACGGTGTTCGACTCCGCCTACGAGGAGAACAGCGCTCCGTGGGTGATCGGCGAGCCGCAGCCGGCCATCGTCGGGCTGGAGCAGGCCGGGGGCATCCGGGGCGCGGTGCTCGATCCCGGCTGTGGTGCGGGGGAGCACACGATCCTGCTCGCCAAGCTGGGCTACGACGTCCGCGGCGTGGACTTCTCGCGCCCGGCGGTCGAGCACGCCCGGGCCAACGCCGCTGCGCAGCACGTCGCCGCCCGCTTCGACGTCGCCGATGCGCTGCGGCTCGCCGGCGGGCCGTACGACACCGTCGTGGACAGCGCGCTGTTCCACGTGTTCGGTCCGGAGGACCGGGCGAAGTACGTGCACAGCCTGCACGGCGTGTGCCGGCCGGGGGCGACGGTGCACGTCCTGGCGCTGGCCGACGTCGAGCCCGGCTTCGGCCCGCGCATCCCCGAGTCGGCGATCCGCGAGGCGTTCGCCGGCGACGGCTGGCGGCTGGAGGAGGTCCGGCTGAGCCGCTACCGGGGCGTCGCGCTGGGCGAGCGGGCCGAGGCGCTCGGCGTCGAGGACGGCGCGCTCGTCGACCTGGCCGCCTGGCTGGCCACCGTCACCCGCCTCTGAAGTCCACATTGGACCGACTGGGGGTGTGGTCCCGGCCGGGTGCGGCTGGCACACTGGGCTGATGACCGAGGATGCTGCGTGCGCGGTGGCGCACGGTGAAGTCCCGTCGGCGTCGTCCGGTGGCCGCGTGCTGGCGGCGGTGTTCGCCTCGCCGGTGGCGGAATTCCTGCTGCGCTACGGCCGGGACCTCGGTTTCCGGACGATCCTGGTCGAACCGGACGCCGAGCGGGCCGGGGCCGACGCGGTCCCGGCGGTGCCGGTGCTGGGCCCGGAGGCGGACGTCGTGGTGACCGACCACCATCGCCCGGAACTCGGCCCGCTGCTGCGCGACGTGCTCAAGCACGACGTCCGCTGGGTGGGCGTCATGGGCAACCCGCGCCACGCCGGGCCGCACGTGGCCGCGCTCCGGGAGCTCGGCGTCCCGGATGCCGAGATCGAGCGGGTGCACCGGCCGATCGGCCTGAACATCGGCTCCCGCACGCCGCCGGAGATCGCCATCGCGACCCTCGCGGGCCTGCTGGCAGACCGCAACGGCAAGCCCGGCGGCTTCGCCTTCTGAGCCCGCCGGCCGCCCGGGTAGGCGCGCGGACTCTCGCTTTTGCCGGGGCGATGTGGTTATGCTCCGGTCACCCGGCGCCGGGGATCATGGCCCGGTGCCGAGTGTTCCGGGAGCCGGGCGGGAGGGGCGCGTGGTGAGCGGTATCGCGTTTCGGGAACTGTCGCCGGTGTCCTTTTTGGAGCGCGCGGCGGCGGTGTTCGCCGATCGCCCGGCGGTCGTCGACGGGACGCAGCGCTACACCTACGCGCAGTTCTGGGACCGGGCCCAGCGGCTCGCGGGAATGCTTGCCGCGCAAGGAGTCCGGCCGGGCGACCGCGTCGCGGTCCTGTCGCCCAACACGCACGTGCTGCTGGAGGCGCACTACGGGGTGCCGCTGGCCGGTGCGGTGCTGGTCGCGCTGAACACCCGCCTGGCAGCGTCCGAGATCGGCTACATCCTGGAGCACAGCGGCGCGCGGCTGGCCATTGTGGACACCGAGTACCGGCGGGTGCTCGACGAATCCGGCGCGGACCTCCCGGTGATCGACTCCGAGGGGTACGACGAGCTCCGCGACGCCGCCGAGCCGCACCGGGTCGAGGTCGCCGACGAGCGGTCGCTGCTGTCGATCAACTACACCAGCGGGACCACCGGACGCCCGAAGGGCGTGATGTACCACCACCGCGGCGCCTACCTGCAGGCGCTGGCGATGGCCTACCACGCGCGGCTCGACACGTCCTCGCGCTACCTGTGGACGCTGCCGATGTTCCACACCAACGGCTGGTGCTTCCCGTGGGCGGTGACGGCGGCCGGGGGCGTGCACCACTGCCTGCGCAAGGTCGATGCCGCCGGGATCTGGCGCGCGATCCGGGCCGATGGCGTCACGCACTTCTGCGCCGCGCCGACCGTGCTGGCGATGCTGGCCGACCATCCCGAGGCCGCGCGGCCGGCGCCCCGGCCGGTTCGGGTGTTCGCCGGCGGCGCCCCGCCGTGGCCCGCGCTGCTGGAGCGGATGACCGAGCTCGGCATCGACATCCGGCACCTCTACGGCCTGACCGAGACCTTCGGCCCGGCGGTGGTGTGCGAGTGGCAGCCGGAGTGGGACGGGCTGGCCGGCGACGAGCGGGCCCGGCTGGTCGCGCGGCAGGGCATCGCGAACGTGATCGCCGAGCCGCTGCGGGTGGTCGACGCCGAGGGGCGCGACGTGCCCGCCGACGGGCTGACGACCGGCGAGATCCTGCTGCGCGGCAACGATGTCATGCTCGGCTACTACCGGGACGAGGCGGCGACCGCCGCGGCCACGCTGGACGGCTGGTTCCGCAGCGGTGACCTCAGCGTCCGGCATCCGGACGGCTACGTCGAGCTGCGCGACCGGATCAAGGACGTGATCATCTCCGGCGGCGAGAACATCACGTCGATCGAGGTGGAGAACGCGCTCACCGCGCACCCGGACGTCCTCGAAGCGGCCGTGGTCGGCGCCCCGGACCCGAAGTGGGGCGAGGTCCCCGTCGCTTACGTGACCCTGCGCGACGCGGCGACCGCCACCGAGGCCGACCTGATCGACTTCGTCCGCGCCCGCATCGCGCGCTTCAAGGCGCCGAAGCGGATCGTCTTCGGCGACCTCCCCAAGACGTCCACCGGCAAGCTGCAGAAGAACGTCCTCCGCGAGCGGGCCAGGACGGGGTGGCGGTGACGGAGGAGCCGAGCGCCACCGGTGCGGCCCTGGGCTTCGTCGTCGGCGAAGCCCAGGTCCTAGTCCTGGAACAGCTCGCCCTCTGAGGATGGCTCGCCGGCCAGGGCGTCGAGGACGGCCTGGCCGTACTTGGCGAGCTTCTGCTCGCCGACCCCGCTGATCCCGGCAAGTTCGTCCAGAGTGGACGGTTGGGCCGCCGCGATCTGGCGGAGCGTCGAGTCGTGGAAGATGATGAACGGCGCCTTGTTCTCCTCGCGGGCGGTGGCCGCGCGCCAGGCCCGCAGTCGCTGGAAGACCGGCTCCGCCTCCGGCGGCATGTCCTGCGCGGCCTGCTTTGCGGTCTTGGACTTGGCGGTCGACGCGGCGGCGCGCTTGGGCTCGGTGCGCAGCAGCACCTGACGCGGGTCCTCGCGGCGCAGGACCTCGCCGCTGGACTCGGTGAGCACCAGCGTCCCGTAGTCGCCCTCCACGGAGAGCAGGCGCTGGGCCAGCAGCTGGCGGATCACGCCGCGCCACTCGTTGTCGCTCAGGTCGGCGCCGACGCCGAACACGCTCAGCGAATCGTGCCGGAACTGCTCGACCTTCGGGGTCTTCTTGCCGCGCAGGATGTCGATGACCTGGCCCGCGCCGAACTTCTGGTTGCGCTCGCGGTCCAGCCGCACCACGGTCGACAGCAGCTTCTGCGCGGCGACCGTGCCGTCCCACGATTCCGGCGGCGCCAGGCAGGTGTCGCAGTTCTGGCAGGCCATCGCGGCGTCCTGGCCGAAGTAGGCGAGCAGCTGCGTGCGGCGGCACTCGACGGTCTCGCACAGCGCCAGCATCGCGTCCAGGTGCCGGGACAGCGTCCGGCGGTGCGCGTCGTCGCCCTCGGAGAGCTCGATCAGCTTGCGCTGCTGCACCACGTCCTGCAGGCCGTAGGCCATCCAGGCCGTCGACGGCTGCCCGTCGCGGCCCGCGCGGCCGGTCTCCTGGTAGTAGCCCTCGACGGACTTCGGCAGGTCGAGGTGCGCGACGAAGCGCACGTCGGGCTTGTCGATGCCCATGCCGAAGGCGATGGTGGCGACCATGACCAGGCCGTCCTCGCGCAGGAACCGGGACTGGTGCGCGGCGCGGACCTCCTTGTCCAGGCCGGCGTGGTAGGGCAGCGCGTCGATCCCGTTGGCCACCAGGAACTCCGCGGTCCGCTCCACCTCGGCGCGGGAAAGCCGGTACACGATGCCCGCGTCCCCGGCGTGCTCGGTGCGCAGCAGCTGCAGCAGCTGCTTCCGCGGATCGTTCTTCGGCGCGATCCGGTACTGGATGTTCGGGCGGTCGAAGTCGGAGACGAAGTGGCGGGCCCCGGTCAGCTCCAGCCGGGTCGCGATCTCGCGGCGGGTCGCCTGGGTGGCGGTGGCGGTCAGCGCGATGCGCGGCACCTCGGGCCAGCGCTCGTGCAGCACCGAAAGCGCCAGGTAGTCGGGGCGGAAGTCGTGGCCCCACTGCGCCACGCAGTGCGCCTCGTCGATGGCGAACACCGAGACCTCGCCGCGGCCGAGCAGGTCCAGCGTCGAATCCAGCCGCAGCCGCTCCGGTGCCAGGTAGAGCAGGTCGAGCTCGCCGGAGGCGAACGCGGCCTCGGTCTGGCGGCGCTGCTCGTAGTTCTGCGTCGAGTTGAGGAAGCCCGCCCGCACGCCGAGCTCGTTGAGCGCGTCCACCTGGTCCTGCATCAGGGCGATCAGCGGTGACACGACGACGCCCACGCCGGGCCGCACCAGCGACGGGATCTGGTAGCAGAGCGACTTGCCGCCGCCGGTGGGCATCAGCACCAGCGCATCGCCGCCGCCGATCACGTGGTCGACGATCTCCTGCTGGGAACCGCGGAAGGAGTCGTAACCGAACACGCGCTGCAGAACCTGCCGGGCGTCGGACACCTCAAGACCGGGGGAAGCCACGCGGCGCATCTTACGCAGCACCCACGACCGAGCCGGGGGCCGTGCGTTCCGACATGCGGGGGTGTGTCGGGCCGCTTGTGACGTGCGTCCCGTCGGGGCGGCCGGGCCTTCGCCGGGAACAACTCGCAGGGCAGAATCGTTCGTGGAAATAGTTGAATCTCGTACTAAATGATCGGGATCTGGCCAGCGAGGGAGTTCACATGCAGTTCGGGATCTTCACGGTCGGTGACGTCACCACCGACCCGACCAACGGCCGCACGCCCTCCGAGGCCGAGCGGATCAAGGCCATGGTGCGGATCGCGCTCAAGGCGGAGGAGATCGGACTCGACGTCTTCGCCACCGGCGAGCACCACAACCCGCCCTTCGTGCCGTCCTCGCCGACGACCATGCTCGGCTACGTCGCGGCCCGGACCGAGCGGCTGGTCCTGTCCACCTCGACCACGCTGATCACCACGAACGACCCGGTGAAGATCGCCGAGGACTTCGCGATGCTGCAGCACCTCGCCGACGGCCGCGTCGACCTGATGATGGGCCGCGGCAACACCGGCCCGGTGTACCCGTGGTTCGGCCAGGACATCCGCCAGGGCATCCCGCTGGCCATCGAGAACTACGACCTGCTGCGCCGGTTGTGGCGGGAGGACGTGGTCGACTGGGAGGGCAAGTTCCGCACGCCGCTGCAGTCGTTCACCTCGACCCCGCGGCCGCTGGACGGCGTCCCGCCGTTCGTCTGGCACGGCTCCATCCGCAGCCCGGAGATCGCCGAGCAGGCCGCCTACTACGGCGACGGCTTCTTCCACAACAACATCTTCTGGCCCAAGGAGCACACCCAGCGGATGGTCGACCTGTACCGGCGGCGGTTCGAGCACTACGGGCACGGCGCGGCGGACCAGGCGATCGTCGGCCTCGGCGGCCAGGTGTTCATGCGCAAGAACTCCCAGGACGCGGTCCGCGAGTTCCGGCCGTACTTCGACCACGCGCCGGTGTACGGCGGCGGGCCGTCGCTGGAGGAGTTCACCGAGCAGACGCCGCTGACGGTCGGCAGCCCGCAGGAGGTCATCGACCGGACGCTGGGCTTCCGCGAGTACGTCGGCGACTACCAGCGCCAGCTGTTCCTGATGGACCACGCCGGGCTGCCGCTGAAGACCGTCCTGGAGCAGCTCGACCTGCTCGGCGAGGAGGTCGTCCCGGTGCTGCGCAAGGAATTCGAGTCGATGCGGCCCGCGCGCGTGCCGGACGCCCCGACGCACGCGTCGCTGCTGGCCGCGAAGGAAGCGAAGAAGGCGGAGGTGGCGAAGTGAGCGAGCGGAACCTGGTCGTGATCTCGGCGGGCCTGAGCCGGCCGTCGTCCACCCGGCTGCTGGCCGACCGGCTCGCCGCGGCGACCGGCCGCGCGTTGGCGCAGCCGCCGGGCATCGAGGTCGTCGAGCTGCGCGACCACGCCAAGGAGGTGGCGAACAACCTGGTCACCGGCTTTCCCGGCGCGGAGCTGCGGAAGGTGCTCGACCGGGTGGCCGCGGCCGACGGCCTGATCGCGGTGACGCCGATCTTCCAGGCGTCCTGCAGCGGGCTGTTCAAGTCGTTCTTCGACGTGGTGGAGACCGATTCGCTGGTCGGCAAGCCGGTGCTGATCGGTGCCACCGGCGGATCGCCGCGCCACTCGCTGGCGCTGGAACACGCGATGCGCCCGATGTTCAGCTACCTGCGGGCGGTAGTGGCGCCGACCGCCGTGTACGCGGCGTCGGAGGACTGGGGTTCGGCGGGCGACGGAGCGGCGCTGGCCGACCGCGTCGACCGCGCGGCGGGCGAGTTCGCGGCCCTCGTCGACCACCGCCCGGCGCCCGCCCGCGCCGACGCGTTCGAAGAACCGGTCCCCTTCGAACAACTCCTGTCCCAGAACCGGAACTAGCCGGAGAGCTCGTCGGACCGGCCCGCGGCGAGCCGGGACCACTGCGCCGTGGGCCGACCGTCGGTCCGGAACTGCTCGCCGGCGGTCGCGTAGGGCTGCGGCCAGTCCTCCGGCGAGTCCTCCCAGGTCTCCTGCCTGCCGTAGGTGGTGAGATCGAGCAGGTGGTAGCTGGTGGCGCCGGCTTCGACGCCGCGGCCGGTCGTCCAGTACGTCTCGAACACCCGGTCGCCGTCGCGCAGGTAGCAGAGATAGGCGCCGAAGTCGCGCCCGGCGAGCAACGCGTCCCCCGAGTCGCGGGCCGAGTACCAGGGCATCTCCCAGCCCATGAAGTCCCGGTACCGGGCGCTCTCGTCGTACGGACCCTGGCAGAACGTCGCGTAGGTGACGTCGCGGCTGTGCAGGTAGGACAGCTCTCGGGCGTGCCCGGTGAAGAACGTGCAGCCCTCGCACTGCTCGGCGGCGGGTTTGCCGTCGTGCCACATGTGCAGGTAGACGATCAGTTGCCGGCGTCCCTCGAACACGTCGATCAGGGGCACCTCGCCCTGCGCGCCGACCAACGGGATCTGCGCGTCCACCTCGACCATCGGCAGCCGCCGCCGGGCGGCCGCGATCGCGTCGCCCTCTCGGGTGTGCGCCTTCTCCCGCGCCAGCAACCGGTCGAGCTCCGCCTGCCAGGAAGCCCGGTCGACGATGTGGGGCAACGGGTGCGTGCTGTTCGCTTCCATCGGTTTCCCTCTCCAATCGCGCGTCGGTGGCCTCGGTGGTGATGACCCGCCGGACGGCCGAAACTCATCGCGCCTTCCGGGTACCCGCCGAACTCCAGGTGCTTGTACCAGGGCGGAACCCCGGAGCACTTGCCGGTCGACTGGGCGGGTGATGGCATGAATTGCCAGGTCGCCAAGTCCGTCTTCGGCTACGGCGGGAAAATCGTACGTTCACGATTGAGGCGCTTCCGCTTGCGCCGCTGGATAACGTGGCAGGTATGAGCGAGCGGATTCCCCGGGACGAGCCGGCCGGTTCGGCCGATGTCATCGCGCGGCTGCGCGACGAGGGCGTCGAACTGGTCGAGACGTCCTTTGTGGACAACGCCGGGATCGTGCGGGTGAAATCGGTGCCGCTGGAACGGTTGTCGGCCGCGGCCCGCTTCGGCGTCGGGGCCTCTCCGTGCTTCGAGACGTTCACCTTCGACGATGTGATGGTGCCGGGCCGCTACCTCGGCGGGCCGGACGGCGACCTGCGGCTGGTGCCCGACCTCGGGCGGTTGGTGCGCCTGGCGGCGCTGCCGGGCTGGGCGTGGGCGCCCGCCGACAAGTTCGGCCAGGACGGGCAGCGGTTCGTCGCCTGCCAGCGCGCGTTCGCCGCGCGCCAGGCGCAGGCCGCCGCCGACGCGGGGCTGACCGTCCGCACCGCCTTCGAACACGAATGGGTGTTGGGAGAGCCCGGCACCGACGAGTTCGTCCCGGCGTTCACCGGCCCCGCCTACGGCCAGGTGAGGCTGGAGGCGACGGCGGACTACGCGCTCGAACTCGTCTCCGCGCTGCGCGAGCAGGGACTCGAAGTGCAGCAGTTCCACCCCGAATACGCGCTCGGGCAGGTCGAACTGTCGGTGGCCGCGAAGGATCCGCTCGGCGCGGCCGACGATGCCCTGCTGGTGCGGCACACCGTGCGCGCGGTCTCGCGCCGCCACGGCTGGCGGGCCAGCTTCGCGCCCTGCCTCGTGCCCGGCGGCGCGGGCTCAGGCGGGCACCTGCACCTGTCCGTGCACGACTCGGACGGCAACCTCCTCGCGGGCGGCCCGGGACGCTACGACTTGCAGCCCGCCGGCGAAGCGTTCCTGGCCGGTGTGTTGCGAGAACTTCCCGCGCTGCAAGCGATCGGCGGCGGCAACCCGGCGAGCTTCCTGCGGCTGGAGCCGTCCCGGTGGGCCGGGGTGTGGCAGGTGTGGGGCCGGGAGACGCGGGAGGCCGCGATGCGGCTGATCACCGGCACGATCGGCACCGAGCGGTGGGCGGCCAACGCCGAGGTGAAGTGCTTCGACGCCACCGCGAACCCGTACCTGGCGGTCGGCGCGGTGCTGGCGGCGGGCCTCGCGGGCGTGCGCGAGGAGCTGCGGCTGCCCGCGGAGATCACCGGTGACCCGGCGGCGCTGACCGACGACGAGCGCGCGGCGGCGGGAATCCACCGTCTGCCGACGAACGCGGCCGAGGCGGCTGATGCATTGGAGTCCTCCGGCGTGCTGGCCGAAGCCCTGGGCAAGGAACTGCACGACGCGATGCTCACGGTTCGCCGAGCGGAAGCGCAACGATGCGCAGACGCCACCCCCGAGCAACTCGCCGCCCGCACCCGCTGGTGCTGGTGATCGGGTCGTCCGCAATTTCCATTGAAATTGAACCTTCGATTTCAATGGAAATTGCGGACGACTGGTGGGGTGTGTGCGTTCTGCGAGGGAGTTGTGAGCGCGTCGGGCCAGGGTTGGCCGCATGAAGATCGTCAACACTCATCAGGCGGAAGCCTGGAACGGCTATGAAGGCACGCACTGGGCGGAGAACCAGGAGCGGTACGAAACGATGGTCGGCGGGCTCGGCGGCCGCAACGACGTCCAGCTGTTCGAGGCCGCGAGCATCGATAGCGACCACCACGTGCTCGACATCGGGTGCGGAAACGGGCAGACGACCCGGACCGCCGCGCGCCAGGCGGCCGACGGGCACGCCCTCGGCGTCGACCTGTCCGGGCCGATGCTCGAACGAGCCCGGCGCACGGCCGCGGCCGAAGGCATCGGCAACGTGACGTTCGAGCAGGGCGACGCGCAGGTCCACGACTTCCCGGCCGCCCGGTTCGACGTGGCCATCAGCCGCGGCGGGATCATGTACTTCGCCGATCCGGTGGCCGCGTTCGCCAACATCGGCGCGGCGCTGAAGCCGTCCGGGCGGCTGGTCTTCGGGTGCGGCCGGGACACCTCCGACGCCGACTTCGGCGCCGTGTGGGCGGCGATCGGCGCGCACGTCGCCCTGCCCGATCCGGCCGAGGACACCGCGCCCGGCCCGGCCACGTTCACCGATCCCGGGCGCATCCGCGAGATCCTGACCGGGGCCGGCTTCGCGGACGTCGTCCTCCGGGAGGCCGAGTCCGAGATGGTGCTGGGCGAGAACGCGGCCGACGCCGCCGAGTTCATCTTCGGCTGGGGACCGACGCGGTTCTGGATGTCCGGGGCCGACGACGCGTCCGTCGGCCGGGCGCGCGAGGAAGCCACCGCCGCGCTGCGGACCCTGGAGCGAGGAGGCTCCGTCGTGGCGAAGACCTCCGGCTGGTTGGTCACGGCCACCTGGCGCGGATGAGCGCGTAGACCCCGGGGCCGCCGACGATCTCATGTGGAGAGTCCTCGGCCACGTCGCCCGAGCACGGCGCGCAAGTATGCTCGCTGTGCCGGGCGAGCAGGGGAGGCGGCGATGGCTGAGGTGACCGATCCACCTGCTCGTAACACGCGTCCCCGCAACCGCCGGGCGCTGATCACCGCGGCCGCCGCGGACCTGTTCTACCGGCTCGGCTACGCGCGGGTCGGGATGAGCGACATCGCCGAGGCGGTCGGGGTCGGCTCGTCGGCGCTGTACCGGCACTTCGCGGGCAAGCAGCAGCTGCTGACCCGGGTCGTCCTCGACGAGCTCCAGCCGTTCAACGCGATCGCCGCGCAGGTGGCCGACCGGGACCTGGACGACGTGGTCGCGCAGCTCGCCGCCGCCGCGCTGGACCACCGCCAGCTCGGCGTGCTCTGGCAGCGCGAAGCCCGGCACCTGCCCGCGGAGCAGCGCGATGTGCTGCGCGAGGAGCTGCGCGGTGTGGCCACCGGGCTGGCCGAGGTGGCGCGCGCCTTCCGGCCCGAGCTGACCGGCGAGGACGCCCGGTTCCGCGCCTGGTGCACGTTCAGCGTCCTGACCAGCCCGTCCTACCACCAGGTGGACCTGCCG
This sequence comes from Saccharopolyspora sp. NPDC045839, assembly GCF_056431645.1. Taxonomy (NCBI): domain Bacteria; kingdom Bacillati; phylum Actinomycetota; class Actinomycetes; order Pseudonocardiales; family Pseudonocardiaceae; genus Saccharopolyspora; species Saccharopolyspora sp. NPDC045839. Next base: position 616,955 of record NZ_JBWKKH010000001.1, on the reverse strand, counting down.
CGGCGCCAGTTCGAGCAGCTGCTGCGGGCCATGGTGGTCGTCATCGGGACCCAGCCGCCGCAGTGGTTCGCCGACCACCACGAGCCCGACGCCGACCAGCGGGCCGCGCTGTTCGCCGGGCGCGCCTCCCGGCGGCGGCTGCTGCTGGCCGCGGCGATGCGGCTGTTCTCCGACGCCGGCTACACCGAGGTGACCACCGAAGACGTCGGCGCGGCGGCCGGCATCGCCGGGCCCAGCCTGTACAACTACTTCGCCAGCAAGCAGGAGCTGCTCGGCGCCGTGATAACCCGCGGCAACGCGTGGCTGGAGGTCGAGCTCGAACGGACCCTGGCCAGCACGCCGGCCGCCGACGACGCGCTGCGCGAGCTGCTGAGCTCCTACCTCGCCTTCGCCTTCGACCACGGCCGGTTCATCGACATCCTGGTCAGCGAGGTCAACCACCTGCCGGACGCGGAACGGCACCGGGCGCGGCAGACCCAGCACGCCTACGTGGCCGAGTGGGTCGGGCTGCTGTGCGAGGCGCGTCCGGGGGTCGACCCGGTGCGCGCCCGGATCCTGGTGCAGGCGGCGTTGACGGTCGCCAACGACATGGTGCGCACCGGCTCGGTGCGCGACGTCGACGCGCTGTTGCGGATCGGCTCGGCGCTGATGCTGGACACACCCGTCGAGCCCGTGTGACCGGCCACAAGCACAGCGCGGATGACTACTACTAGATATTCACTTAAGCATCATCCCCGCAGGAGAATGCTCGATTGCCTGGCCTGGGCGGACTAGGGGCAGCTCACTTCGAAATTGACTTCGGTCGTCGCGCCGCATTAGGCTCCGCGCTGACCAGGTCTGCCAGCACGCACGCCGCGCCCGGCCTTGGGGTGACGAACCGGCTGCCACGCGCCGAGGCGCGTCACCGGGTTCCGGGCCTGGAACATCGCGGGCGGGCGGCAGACACTGGAGCCGAGCAGGTAACGAGGACAGGTTGGTTGCATGAGCAGCGCGACGGAGCCGGTCGGTCAGCCGCCGGTGGACGTGCCGGACATCCACACGACCGCCGGGAAGCTGGCGGATCTGTACCGGCGGAATGACGAGGCGGTGCACGCCGGCTCGGCGCGCGCGGTGGCCAAGCAGCACGCGAAGGGCAAGAACACCGCCCGCGAGCGCATCGACATGCTGCTGGACCCGGGTTCGTTCGTGGAGATCGACGAGCACGCGCGGCACCGCTCCACGAACTTCGGCATGGACGCGAACCGCCCCTACGGCGACGGCGTGGTGACCGGCTACGGCACCGTCGACGGCCGCAAGGTGTGCGTGTTCTCCCAGGACTTCACCATCTTCGGCGGGTCGCTGGGCGAGGTGTTCGGCGAGAAGATCGTCAAGGTCATGGACCTGGCGCTGAAGACCGGCTGCCCGCTGATCGGCATCAACGACTCCGGCGGCGCGCGCATCCAGGAGGGCGTCGCGGCGCTGGGCCTGTACGCCGAGATCTTCAAGCGCAACACCCACGCCTCCGGCGTGATCCCGCAGATCTCGCTGATCATGGGCCCGTGCGCGGGCGGCGCGGTGTACTCGCCGGCGATCACCGACTTCACGGTGATGGTCGACCAGACGTCGCACATGTTCATCACCGGCCCCGACGTCATCAAGACGGTCACCGGCGAGGACGTGACCTTCGAGGAGCTCGGCGGCGCGCGCACCCACAACTCGCGCTCCGGCAACGCGCACTACCTGGCCACCGACGAGGCGGACGCCATCGCCTACGTCAAGGAGCTGCTGTCGTTCCTGCCCAGCAACAACCTGGCCGAGGCGCCGGTGTTCGACGGTCCCGAGACCGGAACTGGCTCGATCGCCGAGTCGATCACCGATGCCGACCGCGAGCTGGACGCGCTGGTCCCGGACTCGCCGAACCAGCCCTACGACATGCTCCAGGTCATCTCCCGCGTCGTCGACGACGAGGAGTTCCTGGAGGTCGGGGCGCTGTTCGCGCCGAACATCATCACCGGCTACGGGCGCATCGAAGGCCACCCGGTGGGCGTGGTCGCCAACCAGCCCACCCAGTTCGCCGGCACCCTGGACATCGACGCCAGCGAGAAGGCCGCGCGGTTCGTCCGCACCTGCGACGCCTTCAACATCCCGGTGCTGACCTTCGTGGACGTGCCGGGCTTCCTGCCGGGCACCGATCAGGAGTGGAACGGCATCATCCGGCGCGGCGCGAAGCTGCTGTACGCCTACGCCGAGGCCACCGTCCCGCTGGTCACCGTGATCACCCGCAAGGCCTACGGCGGCGCCTACGACGTGATGGGCTCCAAGCACCTGGGCGCGGACGTCAACCTGGCGTGGCCGACCGCGCAGATCGCGGTCATGGGCGCGCAGGGCGCGGTGAACATCCTCTACCGGCGGCAGCTCGCCGAAGCGGCCGAGAACGGCGAGGACGTCGAGGCCACGCGGGCGCAGCTGCAGCAGGAGTACGAGGACACCCTCTGCAACCCGTACGTGGCCGCCGAACGCGGCTACGTCGACTCGGTGATCCCGCCGTCCTACACCCGCGGGTACGTGGCGCGATCGCTGCGGATGCTGCGCGACAAGCGCGCCAGCCTGCCCGCGAAGAAGCACGGCAACATCCCGCTGTGACGTCGTCCCACTTGCGAGGAGGTGCCAGATGAGCCAGGACGCGACGCCGGAGGAGCGTCCGGTGCTGCGCATCGTGCGCGGCAATCCCGACGACGCCGAGATCGCCGCGCTGACCGCGGCGCTGAGCGGCCTGGCCGCCGCGAACGTCGCGGCCGAGCCGCAGCAGCGGCCGATGTCGCTGTGGGGCGACCGGTCCGCCGCGCTGCGCCACCCGGCGGGCCGCCGGCCGCTGCGCCCCGGCCCGCACGCTTGGCGCGCATCGGCCCTCCCGGGCTGATGTCGTTGCCCACCAACAAGTTTTCGCCAGCCGTCCGGCGTCGCGCCGGGAAATGAGGAGTTGACCACTGTGGACGTGACGCCGATCAGCAAGGTTCTGGTCGCCAACCGCGGTGAGATCGCGGTGCGGGTGATCCGCGCCTGCAAGGACGAGGGCATCGCCTCCGTCGCCGTGTACGCCGAGCCGGACGCCGACGCGGTGTTCGTGCGGCTGGCCGACGAGGCCTTCGCGCTGGGCGGTTCGACGCCCGGCGAGTCGTACCTGAACATCGACAAGATCATCGACGTCGCCAAGCGCGCCGAGGCCGACGCCGTGCACCCCGGCTACGGCTTCCTGTCGGAGAACGCCGAGTTCGCCCAGGCGGTGCTCGACGCGGGCCTGATCTGGATCGGGCCGTCGCCGCAGGCGATCCGCGACCTCGGCGACAAGGTCACCGCCCGGCACATCGCGACCCGCGCGGGCGCGCCGCTGGTGCCGGGGACCAAGGACCCGGTCAACGGCGCCGACGAGGTCGTCGCCTTCGCCGAGGAGCACGGGCTGCCGGTGGCCATCAAGGCCGCGTTCGGCGGCGGCGGCCGGGGCCTGAAGGTCGCCCGGACGCTGGAGGAGATCCCCGAGCTGTACGCCTCGGCGGTGCGCGAGGCCGAGACGGCGTTCGGTCGCGGCGAGTGCTTCGTGGAGCGCTACCTGGACCGGCCGCGGCACGTCGAGGCGCAGGTCCTCGCCGACCAGCACGGCAACGTGGTGGTCGTGGGCACCCGCGACTGCTCGCTGCAGCGGCGGCACCAGAAGCTCGTCGAGGAGGCCCCGGCGCCGTTCCTCAGCGACGACCAGCACCGCACCATCCACGAGGCGGCGCGCGCCATCTGCGCCGAGGCCGGCTACTACGGCGCGGGCACCGTGGAGTTCCTGGTGGGCCTGGACGGGACGATCTCGTTCCTGGAGGTCAACACCCGCCTGCAGGTGGAGCACCCGGTGTCGGAGGAGACCACGGGCCTGGACCTGGTGCGCGAGCAGTTCCGCATCGCCGCCGGTGAGAAGCTGCGGATCACGGCCGACCCCGAGCCGCGCGGCCACTCCATCGAGTTCCGGATCAACGGTGAGGACGCGGGCCGCAACTTCCTGCCCGCGCCGGGCACCGTGACCCGCTTCGTCGCGCCGCACGGCCCGGGCGTCCGGGTGGACGCAGGCGTCGAGTCGGGCAGCGTGATCGGCGGCCAGTTCGACTCGCTGCTGGCGAAGGTGATCGTCACCGGCGTGGACCGGCAGCAGGCGCTGGAGCGCTCGCGGCGGGTGCTGGACGAGATGGTCGTGGAGGGCATGGCCACGGTGCTGCCGTTCCACCGCGAGATCGTCCGCGACCCGGCGTTCGTCGGGGCCGACGGCTTCACCGTGCACACCCGGTGGATCGAGACGGAGTTCGACAACAACATCGAGCCGTTCACCGGCGGCGTCGAGGCGGAGGAGCCGGAGGCGCGGCAGACGATCACCGTCGAGGTCGGCGGCCGCCGCCTGGAGGTCTCGCTGCCTGCGGAGCTGGCGGTCTCGTCGGCGTCCCCGGCGGCGAAGGCGAAGCCGCGCAAGCGTTCCGCGGGCAAGGCCGGTGCGGCGGAGTCCGGCGACGCGGTGACCGCGCCGATGCAGGGCACGATCGTGAAGGTCGCGGTGGCCGACGGCCAGGAGGTCGCGGCGGGCGACCTGATCGCGGTGCTGGAAGCGATGAAGATGGAGAACCCGGTGACGGCCCATAAGGCCGGCACGGTGACGGGCCTGTCGGCGCAGCCGGGCGACTCGGTGACCCAGGGCACCACGCTCTGCGAGCTGAAGGACTGACCCACTTTCCATGTGACGGGTGAAGGGCCCCTCGACCAGGTCCACCTCCGATCGGGGCACTTCTTCCGCAATTTCAATGGAAATTGGAGGTCCAATTTCCATTGAAATTGCGGATCCCCGAACGGGCCGGACCCGGCTGGGTGCCCTTCACCTGGATAAATTCACCTGGTCGTGGGAATCACCGGCAGCGTGATCTGCGAGGGGTGCTGCGCGGAGTTGTGGATGGTCAGCGGCGACAGCGCCGCCGGCAGGTCGCGCAGCGTCGGCAGGAGGTGCGGCACGTCGAAGGCCTGCACGGAGATCCGCAGCCGGTGACCGGCCGGGATCATCGCGCCGGTGGGGAAGACCTCCACGTCAACCGGCGCGATTTCCCCTGGTTGCAACAGGTTCTGCGTGTCCTTGGTGAACGGGTGGTACGGCTGGATCAGCTGCCCGTCGAGGTGGCGCGAGCGCTCTTCGTCCAGCGTCCGGTGCGACAGCACCTGCCAGCCGCCGGTGAGCCGGTTGACCTCGCCGGTCGGCGACACCGACGACACCGATACCGACAGCATGCCGTTGCCGGTCGGCGTCGAGGTGTGCAGCCGTGCGTTGATCGGACCGCGCATCCGCAGGGGTTGCGCCATCGGTTCGGTTTCGAAGACCGCGCCGGACAAGTCGTTCCACCGGTTGTCCTCGCACAGCCGCGAGATCCCGACGGCGTTGGGCAGCCCGGCCGTCCACTGGTTGGCCGAGCGGGTGCAGAGCCCGGAGACCGGGACGGGTGCGATGGTGCTCTGCCCTTGCTCGGCGCCCTCGGCGACCAGTTTTCCTGGTGCGCCGGGGAAAGAGGTGCCGGAGAGCTGGAACGTGGTGGCGCGCTGCTCGTCGATCCAGTCCTGCGCGTGGTGCCACTCGCCGGAGTTGATCTCGTGCCAGGTCAGCGGCGGGATGTCGGCGTCCAGGGCCGGGTCGGGCAGCCCTCGCACATAGCGGTCGAACCAGCGCAGCTGGAGCTCCTGCAGCGTGCCGTGCCCGGCTTCGCCGATCCCGGCGCCGGTGCTGCCCTGCAGGTGGTCCCACGGGCCGAAGATCATCTTCGCCGGGACGCCGCGCTCCCGGAGCCGGTCGAACACCATCGGCGTGCCGCGCTGGAACAGGTCGTACTCGCCGCCGACGAGGAAGGTGGGCACGTCGATGCGGTCGAGCACGTTGACCGGTGACCGCTCGGCGTAGAACGGCCCGTCGAAGGCGGAGTCCAGCCCCAGCGTCGCGGACAGCAGCATCGGCGCGGTGAACCCGGTGGCGCCCTGCACTCGCGAGAGGTACATCTGCAGCGCGTTGTCCGGCTCGCCGGCGCCGTAGGCGGGTGGGATCAGCCCGGTGCCGGTGACCAGGCCCAGCCACAGCGGGATGAACCCGACGTCGAGAGCGCCGCCGGAGGCGACCACGTCCCGGTAGGTGTCCGCGGCGGGGACCTGCGGGAAGATCGCCTTCAGCCCGGCGGGCCGCTCGGCGGCGGCGAAGAGCTGGCTGATGCCCATGTAGGAAGCGCCGTGCATGCCCACCGAACCGCTGCTCCAAGGCCGCTCGGAAGAGGCGGCCCAGTCGACGATCTCACCGGCATCGGTGTTCTCCCGAGCGCTGAAAGCGGCCCAGGAACCACCGGAACCGCCGGTGCCGCGCGCATCGACGGTGACCTGCACGTACCCGCGCTTGACGAAGTAACCCGGGTCGCCGAGCGCGGCGGAGGCAGGACCGTTGAGCACGGTCTTGTTGTAGGCGGTGATGGTCAGCAGCACGGGGAAGCGGCCGTCGATGGGCCGACCGTCGGCGTCGGCGGGACGCTGCACGTCGCCGCGCAGGACGACGCCGTCGGACATCGGGATGGAGACGTCGGCTTCGGTGACGGTGGCGGGATACTCCTCGCCACGAGGAGCCCAAGCGGGCCGAGCGGAACTGGTTTCGGCGGTGGTCAACCCGGCGAAGACGGTCGCCAGGGCGAGAAGCAGAGCCAGCGCGGAGCGGCGCATGAAGACCTCCCGGAGGTTCGGGAGATCAACGACCAGAGCCGCACCGGGTTACGTGGGCCGCCCGGACTGCAGGTCACTGGCGGTCGTCACATCGGCGGGTATTTGAACACCGGGATGGGTGGGACGGCACCGAGGATTTCCTCGATCTTCGATTCGGTCAGCACGGTGAGGACCTGCTCCACAGTGGACGATGACATGTCCGCGAGGGCTATGTGGAAGTTGTCGTCGCCGAGCTGCTCCGCCGCTAGGACCGTGGGAAGCTGCCGGATCAGGTTTTCGGCGTCGGAGCGCTTCTTGGTCCACCACTGCTCGAAACCGCGCAGCAGGATGCCGCCGCCCCAGATGGAGCCGTCGCTGATCGCCTGGATCATCAGGGGAACGAAGTTCGCTTCCACCTCGGTGGGTTTGTGGACCTTCCCGCTCCGCAGGTACTCGTCGGGGTTGGTGCGGGCGAGGTTGATCTCGACGCCGACTCCGACGGCGGCGGTGAAGTGGTCCACGAACGGCTCGTACAACGTGGGCGGCAGGTCGACGTGCAACCCGACCTGGGTTCGCAACGTGCGACCGAAGTCGGGGTTCTCGTGGACGATCACCGACGGTCCGGACGCAACTGGCGGCTCTGGCTCGTCGCGCTCCGGCGCATCATCGACGACGTTTAGTGACGCTACGATGTTCTCCCAGTCGTTGATGAAGTCGTACATCTTGACCGGGAGTTGATAGAAGCCCATGACGGCGCGCAGCTCATCGCGTTCTTGTCGTGAAACAGGGGTTCCTGTGTTCTTTAGGAAAGCTAGAAGGTTGTCGAGAACTTCGCCATGTTCACCGGCGTGTGCTGCGCCGCACATGGAGTCGTAGTCCCTGTCGGACAAGCGCTCGCGCATTCCATGAAGAAGGTCATCGGTTCGATTCATGAATTCGATCTCGTCCATGATCACAGCTTTCGTGGGTTCTGATTCACGCCGGGGCCGCTTCTTGGGTATGCGGTTACCACGTAGCCGTCTTCTCTGATTACTGCTTCGATGAGGACGCCATCCCGGACTCCGGCGACCTTCCAGGTCCCGTTGTTCTGCTTGAACGGTGGGCTGTCTGGGTTCTTCGCCACGTCCTGAATCTGGTTCACGACGTACGGCTCGTTCCACGGTGGAGGTGGCGGAAATTCTGTCTTGCCCGGCCTTCCGATCCCGGCGAGGTGACCACCACCGGTCTGGTCGCTGTAGAGGATGTGCGTCTTCCGTTCAGCCGTGATGTGCACGGATGCCGGGTCGGGGTGGGGTTCGTCAACGCCCGCCCAGGCGTCGTACGGCGCGGTGGCGAGGTGCTGTTCGAGTCCATGGTCTGCCTGCTCGTAGGCCCGTCGCTCGGACTCCAGAGTGACCGCTTCAGCATTGTGTGCCCAGTCCTGCAGTCGGTCGGAGACGCCGTTGGTCAGCACGAGCATAGCTTCACCGCGCTCGTGCTCGTACAGATCCTTGATCTTGGGGGTGATGTATTCGATGGACGCGTACCTGCCGATCTCGTAGCCCATTTCTGCGAGCTTGGCGAGCCCAAATTTCCGCACAAGGCCAAGTGCTGAGAAGAAATCCAGATCGTCCAGCGACTCGTAGAGCTTCGTGATGCTGTTCTGAGCGTTGCGCACCGCCTTGTACAGCGTCAGGCACGACTGGCTCAGCGCACTACAAGCAGAGGTGAGCACTGGCAGGATTTCCGAGGTTCCGCACAACTGAGACTTGGAAGCCCAGTACTGGCGGATGCGGTCGAAGACCTCGCCGTGGTTGGTCTCGACCAAGCCGTCGACAAGGGCGTCACCGGATCGCGACACCTCCGTCAGTGCTGTGCGGAGGCTCGCCCACTCCTTGTGGGCGTACATGAGCTTCGCTGGGTCGGCATCGGGCCAGTACTCGTAGCCCCAGTCCTCCAGGGCCTGCGCGGGGGCGCCGGAGCCGCTGGGTGGCGGTTCGGGGCCGGGGCTGACGGTGTCGACCGGGAGCTGCGGCAGTCGTTCCGGCAGCGCGGCGCCGTGTCCGGCGGTGGAGGCTTCTTCGGAGTCGACGTAGTTGTTGCCGGTGTCGGTCATGCCCTGCGCGACGCCGCCCAGCAGATCGGTGGCTGCGCCGAGCACCGCCCAAACCGCCCGCGCTGTTTCGTCGTAGAGGGTGCGCCACGGGGCTAGCACCGGGTCGGCTCCGGCCATGCCGGTGGCGCTGCCGTGCAGGTTCCGGCTGATCCAGCCCATGTTGTCGGCCAGCTGCTGCTGGAGTCCGTGGAACGACCGCGCGGCTCGGCGCAGCTCCTCGATGGAGACGTCGACTTCACCGCCGGGCCCGCCGGCCGACCCTGCCGACATGGGCACGGTGGAGGACCCGCCCGACGAACCGGTGGGGGAGTCCCAGATGGCCAGGTTCGCCTGGTGCGCGCTGCGGTAGTTCTCGTCGATCAGCGACAGCAGGTCGGCCATGCCGTCGAGGAACTCGGTCATCTCCTCGGCTTCGCGTACCCACGTCGCGCGGGCGATCTCGAAGGACTCCGCGGCCTGTCCGGTCCAGGACGCCCGCAGCGGCCCGAGTGATCCGTCGAGGTCCGCCAGCTTCGTCCGGACCTGCCCGGTTGCGTTGCGGACGCTCTCCCACGCCTCGCCGATCGCGGCGTAGCGGACAGCGAACCGGTCCATCCCATTCCCCCTAGAACTGCGGCACCCACGCAGTCCTAGGGCACGCACAACCGGTGATCAACCGGTTTCGGCGAACTGTGATCAGGAAGGCCGTTCGTCGAGGGTGTTCGGCGGCGAAGAACATCACTCCGAACCTGCTGATGGCCACGTCGAATTCGCCGCTCTGGAACGATCAACTCGTTGCCCGGACGAGCCAGACCGTGCCGCGGACCTGGACTCCCCGCGGGGTTTCGTACGGCTCGAATCCGGCGCGCACCTCGTCCCGGATCCGGTCCACAGTGGATTTCTGGACGTCTTGGAGGTTGAACTGGACCGGGCCCAGCGAGCACACGAACTCGGCGGCGTCGGCCGCGTTCGCGCCGAGCGTTTCCGTGGCTTCGGTCCGGTCGATGGTGATGTCGCCGAACCCGGCTTCGGTGAGCACCTCGCGGATTCGGTCCGGGGCGACCAGGGACATCATGCCGCGCGCCGCCGGGGACGGGCCGCGGAGGAACTCGGCCAGGGCTGCGGTCGCGCGGGCGTAGTCGCCGTCGGGATTGGGGGCGGTCGGAGTGATGAACGCCAGTCGTCCGCCGGGCTGGAGGCTGCGGCGGATGTTGGCGAATCCGGCTACCGGATCGGCGAAGAACATCACGCCGCCCCGGCTGATGGCCACGTCGAACCCGCCGGCCGGGAACGGGTGGACCTGGGCGTCGCCCTGCACGAACTCGATGTTCGGGATGCCCGCCGCGTCGGCGCGGGCGCGGGCCAGCATGGGGGCCGAGATGTCCACGCCGACGGCTCGTGCCGCGAGCCCGGCCGCCAGTCGCGTGGTGTGCCCGGTTCCGCATCCGACGTCGAGGACCTGGTGGGTCTCGCCGATCTCGGCGGCAGCGAACAGCGGGCCGTTGAAGTCGTCGAGCATCCCATCGTAGCGGTTGGAGTTCGCCGCCCAGAGCTCGCCTTCCCAGCCGTTCCACGCCTCGGCCTGCCGGGTGTTGGCCACGGATCGCATCGGTGGCTCCTTCCGAATTGACTAGAGTTCAACTCTAGAGAACGGCTCTAGTTATAGACTCCGGTCATGAGTCCGGTCAACAAGGGCGGCAAGCGGGCCGAGAAGGCCAGGCAGACGCGGCTGCGGATGCTGCAGGCCGCCGGAGAGCTGTTCGTCGAGCGCGGTTACGGCGCGACGCCGCTGCAGGACATCGCCGACCGGGCCGGCGTCGCCGTGCAGACCATCTACTTCACCTTCCGCAACAAGCGGAACCTGCTGAAGGAGGTCGTGGACACCGCCGTCGCGGGCGACGACGAGCCGATCGCGACGATGGACCGGCCGTGGTTCCGCGAGGCCCTCGAAGCCGAGACTGCGGAGGCCCAGCTGCGGGCGCACGTCGCGGGCACGCGGCTGATCATGGAGCGGGTCGCGGCGATCACCGAGGTGCTGCGCATCGCCGCCGCGACCGAACCCGAGGTCACCGAGCTGTGGCCGCAGGGGCCCGACCCGCGCTTCACCGTCCAGACCGCCGCTGCCGAGGCCCTCGTCGTGAAGCCGGGAGCGCGCGCCGACGTGTCCGCGGAGCAGGCCGCTGACGTGCTGTTCGCGCTGCTCAGCCCCGAGCTCTACCTGCTCGTGGTGCGCGATCGCGGCTGGAAGCCGGAGCAGTGGGAGCAGTGGGTCTTCGAGCTCCTGCGCGCGCAGCTCTGCGGGAGCTGACTCCTGTTCGCCGGGTGCCGCAATTTCAATGAGGTTTTTCCGGCCTCGTTGTGCGTGGCGGTGCGGGTGGCGGAACCTCAGAGGCTTCCTGGTCTGTGGGTGCCCCTCCTGATGTATGTCCAATACACGGCGGAGGGGCCGTCCTGCCGGGAGAACCCCGGAGGGGTGGGCACGGTGAACCCGCGGCGGTGCCGGTGTCGTAGGTGGGCTATGCGCCTGCGACGCATGCGACGTCCCATCGAGGTGCCGCTTTGCGGCCCGGGGCTGCGGGCCGGCCAGGATGAAAAAGGCTCAATGGAACCGGATCCCCAGTTTCAATTGAAACTGGGGATCATCGGCGTGTCGCACCCGAACACGCCGACGTCTGTGGACAACTTCCGCAATTTCAATGGAAATCGGACCTCTGATTTCCATTGAAATTGCGGACGTTCACCCGATCAGCGGCGGATGAGGTGTTCCAGGACGTCGAGGGCGACCGGCATCGCCGACTCGTCGATGTCGAACAGCGGGTTGTGGTGCGGCGCCGTGTTCCCGCCGCCGACCGTCATGTAGGTGGCGATGCCTCCTGCTCGCTGGACCTCGCGGGCGAACAGGCTCGCGTCGTCGCTGCCGCCCATCTGCTTGAACCCGTCGGTGGTTCCGGCGTCGGAGAGCTCCGCGGCGATCTGGTCGATGGTGTCCACCAGTTCGGCGTCGCAGTCCATTGTGGCCGATCCGCCGGTCTCGACGACGTCCACGGCGACGCCGTGCATCGCGCCGGAACCGCGCAGCGTGGTCTTGATGCGCTCGGTCAGGTTCGCGCTCACGTCGGAGTCCGTGGACCGCGCCTCCAGCGTCATCTCCGCCCACGACGGCACGATGTTGACGTTGTCGCCGCCGTGCAGCGTGCCCACGTTGATCCGGGTGTCCGCGGTGGAGTACCGCGGCAGCGCCATCACGTTGAGCAGCGCGCTCGCCGCCGTGATCAGCGCGTTCGCGCCCTGCTCCGGCGCTCCCGCGGCGTGCGCGGCCGTGCCGGTGAACCTGGCGCGCATCTTGGTGGTCGCGAGCAGGCCCTGGATCCCGCCGCTGACCCTCCCCGCCGGCTCGTCGAGCCCGAGGTGCACCGCGACGAACCGGTCGATGCCTTCGGCCGCCCCGGCGGCGATCATCGACGCGGCCCCGCGGCCGCCCTCCTCGGCGGGCTGGAACAGGAACCTGGCCGTGCCCGCGAAGTCGTTGTTCGCCGCCAATCGGCTCGCCAGGCTGAGGCCGATGGCGGTGTGGCTGTCGTGCGCGCAGGCGTGCATCGCGCCGTAGTCGCAGCGGAATCCCCCTGCCGCCGGGGTGTGTTCCGGGCTGTCGGACTCCGCCAGCGGCAGGGCGTCCATGTCGAACCGCAGGCCCCACACCGGACCCGGCCGGTTGCCCTCGACCTCGGCGATCACCGCCGTGCCGAACTCGGCGGCGTGCTCGACGCCCGCGGCGTCGGCGCCGGTGCTCACGGCCCGCTCCGCGAACAGCTCGCGCCGCTCGGCGGTCGGGTAGTCGACCACGGTGTCCGCCCGCATCGCGGCCCGGCCGGTCAGCGGCTCCAGGCCCAGCGCCCGCAGTCGCGACGCGACGATGCTGGACGTGCGGATCTCCAGGAACGCGGGCTCGGCGTACCGGTGGAAGTCGCGCCGCAGCGCCACGAGCTCGTCGAACTGCATCATCTCTCCTTTGTAGACGGTCACAGCCGGATGCCGGCGCCAGGTCCCACCGGCAGGTCGAAGAAGTAGAACACCGCGAGGATCAGCAGCCACACCGCGAAGAACGGGAGCACGAAGACGCTCAACCGGGCCAGCAGGGTGCCCAGCTGCGTCTCCGGCTGGTACTTCCGGTTCACGCTCAGCAGGATGTAGACGTAGGCGTTGAGCGGGCTGACCGCCTGCGTGGTCGAGTCGCCGATCCGGTACGCCGCCTGGATGAACGCCGGGTCGTAGCCGAGGATGGTGAACGCCGGGATCATCACCGGTGCCAGCAGCGACCACAGCGCCGAACCCGAGGTGACGAACAGGTTCGCCACCGTCGCCAGCAGCACCATCACGAGGATCGCCGGGAAGCCCGTCATGTTCGCGGCCCGCAGCCCGTCGGCGGCGCCGACGGCGATCAGCGTGCCCAGGTTCGACCAGGTGAACAGGGCGATGAACTGCGCCGCGACGAAGATGAACACGATGTAGCCGGCCATGTCCTTGACCGTCTCGGTCATCATCCGCGGCACGTCCGCGCGCTCGGCGACGGTGCCCGCGGTGCGCCCGTAGACCAGCCCGGCCAGCAGGAAGGCGATGATGATCAGCGGGACGATGCTCTCCAGGAACGGCGAGGGCACCAGCGCGCCGCCGTTGCCGCGCAGGAAGCTGCCGGGCAGCAGCCAGGTGGCGAACGCGAGCACGACGTAACCGGCGAGCACCGCGAACGCCCGCCACACGCCCTTGCGCTGCCGCGCGGTCAGTTCCGCGATCTGCTCGCCGTCAGGGTCGATCCACGGCCCGAGCCGCGGCTCCAGCACCCGGTCGATCAGGAACCCGCCGACCAGCGGGAGCAGCAGGCCCGCGGTCGCGGCGAAGAAGTAGTTCATCGCGATGTGGGTGTCCACCTCGGTGGCCAGCGGCGCGATCTGCAGCGCCTTGCGCGTGATGCCCTCCAGCAGCCCGTCCAGCGAACCGACCAGGATACCGCCCGCGTAACCCGTTGCGCCGCAGGCGAAAGCGCCGATCAGGCCGGCCACCGGGTGCCGCCCGGCGGCCTTGAACATCAGCGCCGCCAGCGGCGGGATGACGATCAGCGACGGATCGGACATCACGTGCGCCTGGCACGCCACGAACGCCACCACGTAGGGCAGCAGCCAGCGCGGCGCGCGGCCGAAGACGAGCGTGACCGCGGCGGTCAGGAACCCGGTCCGCTCGGCGAATCCGACGACGAGCATCATCGCCAGCACCGTGCCCAGCGGCGGGAAGCCGATGAAGTTGTCCACGAAGTTCGTCAGGAACCACACCAGGCCCTCGGTGCTGAGCACCGCGCGCACCGGGATCGGCTCGGGTTTGCCCGGCACCTCGACGGTGACGCCGAACGCCGCCACCGCGGTGGAGATCACCGCCAGCGCGGTCAGCAGGTAGACGAACAGGAAGAACGGCTCGGGAATCCGGCTGCCGAGCCGTTCGATCCCGGCGAAGACCCGATCCAGTCGGGTGGGCCGGGTACGCGCTGTGTCCATGTGATCTCCGGGCGCAGTCGAACTCGTCGCGGGCTCGAACCCGCAGTGGGGAAAGGGTGGACAAGCCGTCAGTCACGCTGCTTGGATTGCCGGAAACGGTCACATGAAGGTTCATGCATGCAAGATTCGTCCATCCTCGATGAACTGGACCTGGCCCTGGTCAACGCCGTGCAGATCGCCCCGCGCGGCTCCTGGCAGGTGCTCGGCGCGGTGCTCGGCGTCGACCCGAGCACGGTGGCTCGCCGGTGGCAGCGGATCACCGAGCAAGGCCTGGTGTGGATGACCGCGTACGCGCGGCTGACCGCGCCGTCGGCGCACGTGCTCGGCTGCGTGGAGATCGACTGCCTGCCGGCCGAGCGGGACGGGCTGGCGATGCTGCTCGCGCGGCTGCCGCAGGTCGTTTCGGTGCACCACGTCGGCAGCGGGCGGGACCTGTTCGTGATCATCAGCGCGCGGGGCCTGCCCTCGCTGTCCCGGTTCGTGCTGGACGAGCTCAGCCACCATCCCGGCGTCCGGCGCACCAGCGTGCACACGGCCACCACGGTCTACGGCGAGGGCGCGCACTGGCGGCTGAACGCGCTCACCCCCGCACAGCGCGCCGAGTTGGCGGAGCACGCGCCGCCGCGCGCCCGCCAGGGCGTGCTGACCGAGCAGGATCGCGACCTGCTCGTCGAGCTGAGCGTCGACGGCCGTCGTTCCGTGGCGGAGCTCGCCGCGCTCACCGGCACCAGCGTGTCCACCGCGCGGCGGAGGCTGGTGCGGCTCGTGGACCACGGCCTGGTGTCGATCCGCTGCGAGGTCGCGCAGAGCCTCACCGGCTGGCCGATCTCGGCGATCTTCTGGGCGAACGTGCCGCCCGACGAGCTCGCCGCGGTGGGCCGGACGTTGGCGAAGCTGCCGGAGATCCGGTTCTGCGCGGCGGTGACGGGACGGCACAACCTGGTGATGATCGTCTGGCTGCGGTCGCCGGAGGACAGCCAGCACCTGGAAGAGCGCCTGGCGGCCGGCCTGCCGTCGCTGTCCCTGGCTGAACGCGCGATCACCCTGCACCAGCTGAAGCGCCAGTCCCGCCTGCTGGACGACCTCGGCCGCAGCACCGAGGTGGTCCCCACCGACCCCTGGGCCGACCTCCGCCTCGGGCCCCGCGAGCAGGCTCCCAATTTTGCCTGAAATTGGAATCGCGAACCGGGGCTCGGACGACCGTCGCGATTTTGCCTAAAATTGGGGCTTCGGTTCTGGGGTGGGTGGACTTCCAATTTTGCCTGAAATTGGACGCCCGGGCTGGGACCGGTTTTGCCTGAAATTGGGAATGGAGCTCAGCGGAGCGTCAGGGGCGCTTGTCGATCACGTGGGTGCGGAGGTCTTCGGAGGTCTGCGCGAGGTGGTCGATCATCGCCTGCCTGGCCGTCGCCGGATCTCCCGACTCCAGCGCGAGCAGGATCCTGGTGTGGTGCTCGATCGCGTTGGCACGGATCTCGCGGACGGACGAGGTCTCCCGCCGGCCCTCCACCAGCAGCCGCCCGAACGGCTCGAACATCAGCGGGATGAACGCGTTCCCCGTCGCCTGCATCACGGCGTTGTGGAAGGCGATGTCGGCCGCGACGAACAGCTCCACGTCGTCGGTGTCGGCGGCGGACTGCATGTCCTGCAGCTGTTCCCGCAGCTGCGCCAGGTCGGATGCGGTCCGCTTGACGGCGGCGAGCTCGGCGGCCCCGACCTCCAGCAGCCGGCGCGCGTCGATCAGGCTCTCCGACACCACCCGGCTCGACCGGGGCGCCGTGGCGGCCCGGATCATCGGATCCAGCGCGGTCCACTGCGCGGGCGGGTTCACGTAGGTTCCGCGACCCCGCTGGATGCGCACGACGTTCTGCACCCGGAGCGCCTTGACGGCCTCGCGGACGGTCAGCCGGCTCACCGAGAACTGCTCGGCGAGCTCGCTCTCGGACGGCAGCGCGACCCCGGGCGGATGGGTGCCGTCGATGATCGCCCCGAGCAGTCGCTCGGCGAGCTCTTCCGGCAGCGACACCCGGACCCCCTCGCGCGACTTCAGATGCCCAGAACCCCGCGACCCTAAACGCCCCGTCCGCGCCGGGTCAAGCCCGCGGTCCACTGAGGACCGCCCGTGGCCGCCGCCGGATGGGTATAGTCCGATGTGGTGGGGTTCCGCAGACTTGGTGGGGTTCTTCATGAGTGGTCGAGCTCCCGTGGTGGAGTTGCTCCGGCAGCAGCAGGGCACCGCCACCGCCGGGGAGCGGAAGGTCTGCCGGTTGTTGCTGGCCGACTACCCGCTCGCCGGGCTGGAACCGGTGGCCCGGCTGGCGGCCCGGGCCGGGGTCAGCGCCCCGACCGTGCTCCGGCTGGTCGGCAAGCTGGGTTTCGTCGGCTACCCGGAGTTCCAGCAGGCGCTCAAGGACGAGCTGGGCGAGCGGCTGTCCTCGCCGCTGGACATGTACGCCAGGACCGCGGGCCGGGGCGGCGATCACGCCCTCGACCGGTCGGTGGAGACCTTCACGCAGGGCATCCGGTCGAGCCTGGAGGCGGTGCCCGCCGCCGAGGTGGACGCGGCGGTGGCCCTGCTCGCCGACGCGCGCCGCCCGGTGACGACCATCGGCGGCCGTTTCAGCGGGATCCTGGCGCAGTACCTCGCCGGGCATCTCCGCGAGCTGCGGCCGCGCACCTCGCACGTGCCCGACGGCGGCGGCGACCGCGCAGCCGCGCTGCTCGACGTGGGGCGCCGCGACGTGGTGGTGGCGTTCGACTACCGGCGGTACGAGAAGGCGACCATCCGGTTCGGCGATCTCGCCAAGAAGCAGGGCGCGGCGCTGATCCTGTTCACCGATCCGTGGCTGTCGCCGCTGGCGAGCTCGGCCGACATCGTGCTGCCCGCCAGCGTGCAGGCGCCGTCCCCGTTCGACTCCCTGGTCCCGGCGCTCGCCCTGGTCGAGGCGGTGGTGGCGGCGCTGGTCGACGAGCTCGGCGACGAACCGCGCAACCGCCTGGCCCGCTACGACGACCTGGCCGACGACGTCGCGGAATAACGACCCGGTCGCCGGAGGGCGGCGTTTCCGCTGGTAACGGGGCCGTGCGTCTTTTGGGTCGCTATGGCGGCACAAAGGACTCACGGCCCCGGACCTGGGGCGCGGGCGTCAGGTGGCGGCGAGATAGCCCGCGAGCATGGCGTGGGCGACGTCGCGGATCCGGTCGTCCGGCGGGAGGAACGTGGGGGAGTGGAGCTGTTCCGCGCCGCCGTGGGTGCCGACGAACATCATCAGGGACGGGAGCAGCTCGGAGAAGTAGGAGAAGTCGTCCGATCCGGCCGAGCGCAGGTCGCCGGAGACCCGCAGGCCCAGCTCGCCGAGCAGCGGGGCGGTCGCCTTCACCAGCTCCGCGTCGTTGTCCAGGACCGGCTCGCCGTGCACGAACTCGACCTCGGCGCAGCAGCCGTGCGCGCGGGCGGTCAGGTCGGCGACCTCGGCCAGTCTCTTGTGGACATCCGTGCGGTCGGCGGTCGTCATCGCGCGCACCGTGCCGCGCGCAACGGCTTGCCCTGGAACGACGTTCGCGGCCGTGCCCGCCGACAGGGTCGTCACGCTGAGCACGACCGAGGCCATCGGGTCGATGGTCCGGCTGATCACGCTCTGCAGCGCGACGATCACGTGCGCGAGCGCCACCACCGGGTCGCGCGTGCGATGCGGGTACGCGGCGTGCCCGCCCTCGCCGCGCACGGTCAGCGTGAACTCGTCCGACGAGCCGTTGACCACGCCCGGCGTGCACGCCACCGTCCCCGCGGGCAGCAGCGGCTGCACGTGCGCGCCGATCACCGAACGGCACTGCTCTGCTTGCAGGACACCGCTTTCCGCGATCTCCGCCGCCCCCGAAGGATAGGTCTCCTCGCGCGGCTGCAGCACCGCGAGCAGCGGCGCCGGGCCACCGACCGCGTCGACGGCGCGCGCCAGCGCGATCAACGCGGCGAGGTGCACGTCGTGGCCGCACGCGTGCATCGCACCCGGATGCCGCGATGCCCAGTCGACACCGGTCCGCTCGGTGATCGCGAGCGCGTCGAGCTCCGCTCGCACCGCGACGGCCGGGCCCTCGCCGCCGATCCGCACGACCGCGGCGGTGTCGCCGATCCTGGTCACCGCTCCCGGCAGGTTCGCCAGCGCCAGGTCCAGGGTGGGTCCCTCGGCGCCGGACACGCACGGCCGGGCGTGGATCTGGTGTCGGATGTCCACTGCGGACTCCAGCTGCCGCTCCAGCTCCGCCAGCAGCCGCTTCACCGCTGGTCCAGCCGGTAGACGCGGCGCGCGTTGTCCTGGCCGATCATGCGGAACACCCGGATCGCGTCGGGCTCGGACCACTCGCCGGCCTCGACCCACTCCGAAAGCGCCTTGAACATTCCCCGCCGCCACAGCAATGCGCCGAGGTGGTGCAGTTCCGGCGGACCCCAGGCGTCGGAGGAGAACAGGATCTTCGCGAACGGCGCGAGCTCCAGCGATTCGGCGACCACCGCGGCGGAGCGGACGCCGCTGTAGTTCACCCCGAGCCCCACGTCGAAGTACACGTGCGGGAACACCTGGGCCAGGTATCCGGCGTTGCGGTGGAACGGGTAGCAGTGCAACAGCATCAGGTCGACGCCGGAGGGCTCGACCAGCTTGATGAACCGCGTCAGCAGCAGCGGGTCGCAGCGGTGCAACTCGACGTCGGGGTCGCCGTACCCGGCGTGCAGCTGCAACGGCAGGCCTCGGTCGACGCCCGACCACAGCAGGAAGCGCAGCAGCACCGGGTCGTCCACGCGCGTGGAGCCGGAGCGCAGCCAATTCCCGGCGGCTGCGACGACTTCCGCCTCCGACGGGCGCTGCGGATCGAAGTCGAAGCCGTAGCGGTAGGCGACGATGCTCTTGAGCCCGACCGCATCGACCGTGCGCTCCGCGAGCACCTCCGGGAACCGCGACGGCAGCTCGGCCGCGCCCACTCCGCTGCGCGCGAGATCCTCCAGCACGGCCTCCAGGCGCACCACCTCGTCGGCAGGGACGCCGGAGGCCGACGCCATTTCGCCGGGGTCGAGGATCTCGTCGCCCTTGTAGCCGGTTTCGACCAGGTAGTGCCCGATGCCGCTGGCCGCCAGCAGCCGCCGGGTGACCTCCGCGGCGCCGAGTTCTTCCCGCCGCGCCACGTAGTCGGCGGCGTCGGCGTGCGCGGGCAGGTCGAGGACCGGGGCGCACCAGCGGCGGATGGCGAAGCCCAGCTGCGAGTCGAACTGGGTCATCCACGCCGGCACCGGCCGGTCGGATTCGGTGAGCATCAGTTCCAGCGCCGGGCGGTCCACCTCACCGGCCAGCGCGCCGTGCACGTGGTGGTCCACCAGCGGCAGGCCGTCGACGGCCGCCGCGAGGTCCTCAGTAGACATCCGCGATCCTCCGGGTGCGTTCCGCGTCGTCGAGTCCGTCGAGGTGCGCGAGTTCGGTGCGCTTCACCGAGAGCTGCGTGGCCAGCAGCGACGGATCGAACCACGATCGCACCACATCATCGGATTCCAGCGCTTTCAGCGCCGATTCGAGCGAGTCGGGCAGCGCGGGCACTCCGGCGAGATCGGCCTCGGCGGCGTCCTCCGGCCACACCACCGGCTCGTCGTAGTCCGAGGTCAGGCCCGCCAGCCCGGCCCGGATCAGCACGCCGAGCGCGAGCCACGGGTTGGCGGTGGCGTCGGCGGCCCGGAACTCCAGGTTGAACTGCGCCGCCGGGTCGGGGCCGGAGGTCGGGCAGATCCGCAGCATCGCCTCGCGGTTGCGCTCGGCGAGGAACGCGCCGCCGACGCTCCACCGGTGCGGGGTCAGCCGCAGGAACGACACCGGGCTCGGCGCGGTCCAGGCGGTCAGCGCCGCGGCGTGCCGCAGGACGCCCGCCGCGAACCGGGTGCCCACTGTGGACAGCCGTCCGGGCCGTCCGGCGTCGAAGAGCACCGGCCTGCCATCGGCGTCGCGCAGGCTCAGGTGGATGTGCACGCCGTTGCCCACCCCGGCCGGATCCAGCAGGGGCGCGAAGCTCGCGTCGAGCCCGCGCCGCCTGGCCAGGTCGCGGACGAGCTCCTTGATCAGCACGGCGCGATCCGCCGCGACCAGCGCGGAATCCGGGTGCAGGGTGATCTCGAACTGCCCGTCGCCGTACTCGGGCAGCCACGTCTCGGGGCGCAGCCCGGCGTCCGACAGCAGGCGCACCAGGTCCGAGCCGAACGGCTCGGCGGTCCGGAACCGGTGCAGCGAGAACGGCGCCGAAGCGGGCAGCCCCGAGAGCACGAACTCGTGCTCGAACGACGCGACGACCTCGAAGCCGGTGCGGGCGCGCAGTTCGTCCACCGCGTCGCGCAGGAACGTGCGCGGGCAGCACGCCCAGGGCCTGCCGTCGGGCAGCGTCTGGTCGGCCAGGTAGAGCCGCAGGCCCGGCTGCTCGCCGTCGGCCGGGATGTCGATGCCGGTGGCGGGGTCGGGGCGCAGCCGCAGGTCGCCCTGCGAGCCGAAGACGTTGTCCGGGGCGATCGGGCCGAACGCCGACACCGCCAGGTCGGCGGGCACCCAGCCGACGCCGCTGCGCAGCACCGCGTCGTGCTCGGTGGCCGGCACCGACCGGCCGCGGGTCAATCCGGCTAGATCGCAGGTGGCGACGAAAACGGTGGTCACTGCGCGCTCCTCTCGGCCTGCGGTTCCTGGGCGGCGAGTTCGGCGGTCAGCCGCTCGCCGATGCGCTGGGCCAGCCCGGGGGCGGCCAGCAGCACGACGGCACCGGCGAGGCACCAGGCCCCGGCGATCCACGGGAAGTAGGAGAACGGCGCGGGTTGACCGGCCGACTGCGTGAAGATCACGAACCCGAGGTAGGCGATGCCCGCGATCGGCAGCACGATCTCGTACTTGGGGATCGAGGCGCGGCCGGAGAGCGTGAACGCGATGACCCCGGCCCCGGCGACGGCGTAGGCGACCAGGATGCACAGCACGCCGATGGTCGCGAACCAGTAGTACGCGTCGAACGCGGAAACCCCGAACCCGGCGACGATCGCCACCAGGATCGCCGCGACCGCGCACACGAACGCCAAGGCGGCGGTCGGTGCGCCGGTGCGCGGGCTGGTCCGGGCCAGCCGGGCGGGTCCGAAGCCGTCGCGGGCCAGGGCGTAGACCAGCCGCGCGGCGGCGGCCGACGACGACAGCGCGGAAGCGAACGCCGACGCCACCGCGGTGAACGCGATGACCAGCGCGAACCAGGCCCCGACGTACTGCTCGGACAGCGTCGCGAGGGCGGCCTCGGAGCCGGCGAACTCCGCGACGCCGGCCTCGTCGGTGCCGAAACCGATGGTCTGGGCGAACATCAAGAAGACGTACAGCACGCCCGTCAGCAGTACGCTGCCGACCAGCGCACGCGGGATGTTGCGGCGCGGGTTGTCGGTTTCCTCGCCCAGCGACGCGCACGCCTCGAAGCCCGCCCAGGACACGAACGCGAACACGGTCGCGGTCATGACCGCGCCGAGCGTCGTTCCCTGCGCGGTGAAGACGGACAGGTCGAGGGTCTGCCCGCGCGGGGCCGAGCCGCCCGCCACCCGGCCGATGACCACGAACGCCAGCACCGCCATCGCGACGATCCCGACGCCTTCGACGATCAGCAGGGTGCGCGCGGTGATGCGGGTGTCGCGCGAGTTGAGCAGGCCGACCGCGACGGCGGCGAGCAGGGCCACGACCAGCCACGGCGTCGCGGCCGGAATCCCCAGCGCCTGCAGGAACGCGTGCGCGAAGACGCCGGTCGCGGCGAGCGTGCAGGTCAGGAAGAAGAGGTAGGTGCCCAGCAGCGCGAAGCCGCCGAAGAACCCGGCGCGCGGCCCGATCGTCGCCCCGGCCAGGGCGTAGACCGAACCGGCGTGGTTGAAGTGCTGCGTGAGCCGCCAGAACCCGTAGCCGACCAGGGCGACGCCGATCAGCCCGAGGACGAAGACGAGCGGCACGGCCTTCCCGGCGGTGGCCGCGACGCCCGCGCCGTTGAGGCCCATCGCGAGGGTCGGGCCCATCAGGCCCACCGACAGGGCCAGGGCTTCCCACAGGCGCAGCTTGCGCGGGGCGCGGGTTCGATCAGGCAACGGCTGCTCCAGCTGGCGGCGAACGGCGGATCCACCGGCAGGCGACCCATCGGCACAGAATGAAACATCCATTCCATATCGACAGTCAACACCGCATTCTGGAACGAAAATGCCACGCTTCGCGTCGGCCGGATCGCGCCGGCCACGACGGCCTCCGGGGCAGGTGATCCGCCCGGCGAGGCGTTTGCCCTGCTAGCTGCCCGTGCTCAGTTTCTGCTGCTATGGCGACACGAAGTGCGCACGGGTCCGTGACCAGCTGAAACACCCTGCTCTGTCGGATGTTCGCGGATCGGCGAACGGTCGAACGTGATGAACGCCACGATTCGGCGTCGCCCTGCGCGGCGGGTGTCCTGTGTGGACGATCCGGCCGGTGGTCCGCCGGGACGTTCGCGTGGCTAAATTTCCCAGCTCGGCCGCGATTCCCGCGCCCTCCCGTGCTCGGCGGCGGCCGGACGCGGCGGTCGGGCGGGGCCGGAATCCCGCGCCGCGATGTCGTCACAGGCGTACTGACTGGTTGGTATGGGTGTGGTACTCCTGATGGACCGCCCAGGTGGGGGCGCGCTTGGAGGTGTGGTCATGGGCGACTCGCGGCACGAGTGGATCGAGCCGGGCGCGTACGAAGTCGCGCCGGGCGTGCACCGGATCCCGCTGCCCCTTCCCAACGACGGCCTGCGCGCCGTGAACGTCTACGCGATCGCCGACGGCGACACGCTGACGCTCGTCGACGGCGGCTGGGCGCTGGACGAGGCGCGCGAGCAGCTCGCCACCGCGCTGCGCCAGATCGGCGCCGGGCTCGGCGACATCAGCCGGTTCCTGGTCACCCACGCGCACCGCGACCACTACACGCAGGCGGTGGCGCTGCGGCGGGAGTTCGGCTCCAAGGTGCTGCTGGGCGGGGACGAGCGGCACACGATCAACGTCCTGGCGGACCCCGAGCACCGGCCGCTGGCCAAGCAGATCGAGCTGCTCGCCGAATGCGGCGCGAAGCCGGTGCGCGACGCGGTCATCGCCGCCCGTGACGACGGCCCGCGTGGCCCGCACTTCTGGGAAGAACCCGACGAGTGGATCGGCGAGTCCACCGACATCACGCTCGCCGACCGGCCGCTGCGCGCGCTGGCCACGCCCGGCCACACCCGCGGCCACCTGGTCTTCATCGACGACGCCGCCGGGCTGATGTTCGCCGGCGACCACGTGCTGCCGCACATCACGCCGTCCATCGGGTTCGAGCAGGCCCCCGCCGAGACCCCGCTGCGCGACTACCTGGCGTCGCTGCGACTCGTCCGCGCGCTGCCCGACATGCGGCTGCTGCCCGCGCACGGCCCGGCCACCGATAGCGTCCACCAGCGCGTCGACGAACTGCTCGACCACCACGACTCCCGCCTCGACGCGATGGCGGCCGTCGTGGTGAACGGCGCGAGCACCGCGTACGAGGCGGCGCGGGCGCTGACCTGGACCCGCCGCGAGCGCAGCTTCGACGAGCTCGGCGACCCCTTCAACCAGATGATGGCGGTGCTGGAAACCGCCGCCCACCTGGACGTGCTGAGCCTGCAGGGCAAGCTGGTGAAGGAGAAGGTCGAAGGGGTCGTGCACTACTCCGCTGCCTGACCGATGCGGATCAGGAACGGCACCACGCACACGGCGAGCACGCCGCCGCCGATGGCCAGCGCGCTGTAGCTCGTCGAGGCCATCACGAGCCCGCTGGAGAGCCCGGCCGTCGCGCCGGCCAGCGAGACCGCGAGGTCGACCCGGCCCTGGATGCGGGCCCGGTTCGCGAGCGGGGCGGCGTCGGTGACCATCGCGGTCCCGCCCAGCAGGCCGAGGTTCCAGCCGAGCCCGAGCAGTCCCAGGCCGATCGCGAGCCCGGCGACGGAGTGCGCCGGGGCGAACGCCGCGACGAGCCCGGCGGCCAGCAGCACGACGCCGCCGGCGGCGATCACCTCGCGCCGGCCGAACTTGTCGGTGAGCGCGCCGGTCAGCGGCGACGGCAGGTACATGCACGCGATGTGCACGGCGATCACCAGGCCGGTCTCGGCGAGCCCGTGACCGTGGTCGCGCATGTGGATCGGCGTCATGGTCATCACCGCCACCATGACCAGCTGGGTCAGCACCATCGCCCCCGCGCCGAGCGCCAAGCCGCCGCGCGGCCCGGTCAGGCCGGCCTGCGCCGGGCCGGAATCCTGTTGGGCGGCAAGCTCTCGCGCGGTCAGCAGCGGGTCTGGGCGAAGCAGCACGGTCAGCAGCACGGCTGCCGCACCGTAAGCGACGGCGGAGAGCAGGAACGGCCCGGACAACGCAGGCAGGCCAACGGATTCTGCCGCTGAGCCGGTGACTTCCGTGAGGTTCGGGCCGAGCACCGTGCCGCCGGTGGTCGCCAGCAGCACGATGCTCAGGGCGCGCCCGCGGTGTGCGGGATCTGCCAGATCCGCACCCGCGTAGCGGGCCTGCAGGTTCGTCGCCGTGCCCGCGCCGTAGGGCAGGAACGCGATCAGCAGCAGGGCGGCGTTGTCCAGCAGGATCGCCACCACGATCCCGAGCGCCCCGAGCGCGCCGATGGCGTAGCCGGCCGAAAGCCCGCTGCGGCGGCCGCCGCGCTGCGACAACCGGCCGATCAGCAGTGCGGCGGCGGCTGCGCCGAGGGTGAACAGCGCGCTGGTGATGCCGGCCCAGCGCTTGGATTCGAGCATGTCCTCGGCCAGCAGCGCCCCGACGACCACGCCGGAGGACAGCCCGGCACCGGCCAGGACCTGCGAGCAGATCAGCGCGCGGATGGTCCGGCGCTGCACGAGCCGCCGGGTCCGGGTGGCGGCTTCGGAGTTCACCGCATCATCGATGGCCACGCCCCGCTCACCAGCCAGTTCGGAAAGTGACCGGACATCGCGGAATTCCGCGCGAGGGAGATGAGGAGCGAGGTGCAGTCATGGACAGTGTCTACCTCGCACGGTTGCGACGCGGCAACCTTCGGCCGTGCGAGCGGGAATTCCGGCTCAGAGCACCGGGTGCATCTCGGGATGGGCCTGCCACCACTGGTGGAACGGCGGATTGTCCGCGACGTGCAGCAGGTAGGCGCGGGCGATCTCCCGGTAGAGCAGGTTCGCCTGCTCCCGGGTGATGCGGTCCGGCCGCCAGGCCACCACCAGCCGCGCGACCAGCGGATCTCCTTCCAGCGGCAGGACGACGGTGCCGGGCGGTGCGGCGAACGTGGGCTCCACCACACGGATCCCGTGGCCGTTGGCGACCAGCTCGCGGCCGCCGCCGCTGGGCGCCTCGAA
This sequence comes from Saccharopolyspora sp. NPDC045839, assembly GCF_056431645.1. Classification (NCBI taxonomy): domain Bacteria; kingdom Bacillati; phylum Actinomycetota; class Actinomycetes; order Pseudonocardiales; family Pseudonocardiaceae; genus Saccharopolyspora; species Saccharopolyspora sp. NPDC045839. The sequence goes on along the minus strand of NZ_JBWKKH010000001.1, from coordinate 591,236 downwards.
ACGGATCCGGGGCTCGAAACCGGCCTCCAGGCAGGCGGCGCGGAGCGCGGCCAGCGAGCCGTCGTCGGCGCCGGGCGGCCCGATCCACGCCTCGTCGCGCAGGTCGCCCAGCTGCACCTGTTCGCGGTCGGCCAACCGGTGGCCGGCGGCCAGCGCGACGAAGCACGGATAGCGCGGGACCAGCACGCGGCTGATGACCGGCCGCTTCAGCGGAACGTCGAAACCCGCCACGATGCCCAGCAGAGCCGCGTCGTACCGGCCGCTGGCGAGCGAATCCGCCAGCACTGCAGCGGAAGACTCGACGTGCAGCATCACCGAACGCCCCAGCGGGGCGGCCTGGACGCGGTCCACGATGCTCGAAATGCACGCTATGTGGGCACATCCCAGGTGCAGCGGCTCGGTCGATGCCTGCGGACTGCCCGCGTCGCCGAACAGGGAATCGACCTCCGACAGCACGATCCGGGCGCGATCGAGGGTCCGCCGGCCGAACTCCGTCGGCACGACGCCGGTCCTGCTCCGGACGAACAGCGCTTGGCCCAGCATCCGTTCGATCGCGTGCAGCTGGTTGCTCAGCGCCGGCTGGGTGAGTTCCATCCTGGCGGCGGCGCGCGTGATGCTGCCCGCCTCCGCGATCGCGCAGATCATCCGCAGCTGCCGGATCTCGATCGTCATAGCCGAACTGTATAGCGCCGCTTATGGGGCCAGATGTCCTTCTGATGACAGAATTCCCGCAACGTGCGCACGTTCCAGGAGTCGGGAGACCGGTATCCCGGCTCCGCCCCCTTACCGAAATCTTCTTCGCTAGGAGGTCGAACGTGCCGAAAAGACCGCCTCATGCCGCCCGAAGCCGGCGCCCTGCCGCGCTTTGGATCATGCTGCTCAGCCTGGTCTTGGCCCTGATTTCGCCCGCCGTCGCGCAGTCTACGCCGGGTCCGGCCGAAAAACCCACCGCGCCAACGGAAAAGAGCCCGGTCCGCACGCTGGAGGCCAAGGACCGCCCGCCGCTGCCCGCGGACAACTCCGCCCAGCGGAGCAAGCACTTCGAACTGCAGGACTTCCCGTTCCGGCCGCGCCCTTCGATGCAGGCTGCGGCGCAGGCGCCGGACTGCGATCCAGCGCGCTTCACCGGCAATACCGGAAGTGAACTCGTCCGTCAGATCCAGTCTGCCACCCCCGACTGCATCAACACGCTGTTCCGCCTTACCGGCGGTGACGCCCACGGGGCGTTCCGGGAAGAGCAGATGGTCACGGTCGCCAATGCGCTCCGGGACAACGCCGCCGTCTATCCCGGCGACAACAGCACGAACACCCTGCAGCTGGTGCTCTTCCTGCGCGCCGGGTACTACGTCCAGTGGGGCGACCCGGGAAGCGTGGGTGAGTACGGGCCGGCGCTCAAGGCGGCGATCCAGGGCGGGCTGGACGCGTTCTTCGGCAACCCGAAGTCCGGCACGGTCAGCGACGAGAGCGGCCAGGTGCTCGCCGAATCCGTCATTCTGATCGACAGTTCCACCGAGAACGGCCGCTACCTGGAGGTCGTCAAGCGGCTGCTCACCGCCTACAACTCGTCCTACGACCAGTTCTGGTGGATGGTCAACGCCGTCAACAGCGTCTACACCGTGCTGTTCCGCGGGCACCAGTTCCCGGACTTCGTCGACGCGGTCCACGCCGACCCGAGCGTGATGGACACCGTGCACGCCTTCGCGACGCAGCACCTCGACCTGCTCGGCACCGACAAGCGCTTCCTGACCGCCAACGCGGGCCGCGAGCTCGGGCGCTTCGTGCAGCACGCGGCACTGCAGGAAAAGGTCCGGCCGTTGCTCAAGGACCTGCTCGGCCGCAGCCAGATGACCGGGCCGACCGCGCCGCTGTGGGTGAGCATCGCCGAGATGACCGACTACTACGACAAGCAGAACTGCGGTGAGTACGGCACGTGCGACCTGCAGCAGCGGCTGACCGACGCGGTGCTGACCGTCCAGCACACCTGCTCGCCGAGCATCCGCATCCGCGCTCAGCAGATGGTGGCCGAGGAGCTGGCGGCCAGCTGCACCAGCCTCACCGGTCAGGACGCGTTCTTCCACGACAAGGTCCAGGACGGCGGTCAGCCGGTGGCGGACGACAACAACACGACCATCGAGGTGGTCGCGTTCGACTCCAGCGCCGACTACCAGACCTACGCGGGTGCGATCTTCGGGATCAGCACCAACAACGGCGGCATGTACCTCGAAGGCGATCCTGCGAAGCCGGGCAACCAGCCGCGGTTCATCGCCTACGAAGCCGAATGGGAGCGGCCCACCTTCGAGATCTGGAACCTCAACCACGAGTACACGCACTACCTCGACGGGCGCTTCAACATGCTCGGCGACTTCGCGGCGTCCACCAGCACGCCCACGGTGTGGTGGATCGAGGGCGTCGGCGAGTACATCTCCTACTCCTATCGCAACCTGCCGTACCAGGAAGCGATCGACGAGGCCGGCAAGCAGACCTACCGGCTGAGCGAGTTGTGGGACACCACCTACAACAACGGCGACACCAACCGGGTCTACCGGTGGGGATATCTCGCGGTCCGGTACATGTTCGACAGGCACCCGGCCGAACTCGGCACGGTGCTAGGCCAATACCGGAAGGGCGACTGGAACGGCGCCCGCGACTACCTGACCCGCACCATCGGCACGAGCTTCGACCAGGACTGGTCGAACTGGCTGACCGAGTGCGCCGCAGGCGCCTGCTCGACCCCCTGACCGATAGCGATCCAGCCGCGGGCGCGCGGTCGGCGTGGAGCCGGCCGTGCGCCCGCGCGCGTCGAATGGCAACGATCAGTGATCGGAATCGTCGCTGTGCGTGCCCGAAAATCACCCGGCTGCCGCGTAGGGCGGCGAACTCCGGCGTGCCAGGCTTGAAGAGCTTGAGGCAGGTGGGGGGCGGGTACCTCGTTGGGGTCGAAGGGAACGTAGCTAGGAGCTCGTCATGTTGAGCAGGCACGAGCGGGACAGGCTCGCCGAGATCGAATCCGAGCTGGTGTCCGGCGATCCTCGGCTGGCGGAGAAGTTCGCCCGGTTCGACAGCGGTCGGAGCTGGGGTGGCGTGCGCCGGCTCCTGGTGTTCCTGGTTCTCGTCGTCGTCGCGCTGCTGGCAGTGCTCTGCCTGGTGAGCGAGCTGGTGCTGACTGCGATCGCGTTGGTCCTCGGCACCGCCGCCGTCGCGTTCGGCGTGTGGTGGCACGCCAGGCGGAAACACGGGGAGTGACCGTCGATTTGTCCTATATGGACGATTCACGGGGTCGGATGGGGAAGTGCCTGCAGCACGGTGTCGGGCTCGACGAAGACGCCGTCGGGCAGGCTTCGGAGGCGTTCCAGGTGCGCCGCCGGTGCGCCCAGCGCGACGCACTGCTGGTAGATCTCCTGCTTGGTGGCCGGGAAACGCACGTGGCAGAGGAACCTGAGGAGTTCTCCGCGATCGGGTACGGGCATCGTTCCCCCCGCCCGTCGAGCCGGTTGGGTCGACATCCGGCTACCCCTCCGGCGCGGCACGCACACGCGGCACGGCGATGACGGCGCGGATGGGGCTGGCGGGTCAGACGGCGACCATTTCGCGGGCCGCGAGGGCGATGGCGGGAGCGTCGATGCCCGCCTGCCCCAGCAGCTCGGCCGGCGTGCCCGAGCCCGGCATGCCGCGCACCGCCAGCACGCGCACCGGCGCCCCGGTGCCCGCGAGGGCGCTGAGCACGGCCTCGCCGAGGCCGCCTTCCGGCCAGTGGTCCTCGGCGGTGACCAGCCCGCCGGTCTCGGCGGCGGCCCGTCGCAGCGCGTCGACGTCCACCGGCTTGATCGAGTACAGGTCGATGACGCGGGCCTGGATGCCCTCCCGCGCAAGCGTTTCCGCCGCCCCGAGCGCCTCGTGCAGGGTGATGCCCGCGCCGACGAGCGTGACGTCGTCGCCGTCGCGCACCACCCGCGAGCCGCCGACCGGGAACTCCTCGCCGGGCTCGTAGATCACCGGCGTGGCGCCGCGGGTCGTCCGCAGGTAGTTGATGCCGTCGCGGTCGGCCATCTCCGCGACCAGCTGCACGGTCTGGTTCGCGTCGCACGGGTAGAGCACCGTGCTGCCGTGCACCGCGCGGAACTCGGCGAGGTCCTCCAGCGCCATCTGCGACGGCCCGTCCTCGCCGATCGACACGCCGGCGTGCGAGCCCATCAGGCGCAGGTTCGCCCGGCTCACCGCGGCCATCCGGATGAAGTCGTAGGCGCGGCTGAGGAACGCGGCGAACGTCGAGGCGAACGGCACCCACCCGCGCACCTGCATGCCGATCGCCGCGGCGACCAGCTGCTGCTCGGCGATGTACATCTCGAAGTAGCGATCCGGGTGGGCGTCGCGGAACAGCTCGGCGAAGGTCGAGTTCGACACCTCGCCGTCGAGCGCGACGACGTCGCCGCGGCGGTCGCCGAGCGCGCGCAGCGCCTCGCCGTAGGCCTTGCGGGTGGCGACCTCGGTGCCGGGCTCGAACGCGGGCAGCCCGCCGCCGGGCGCCGCGAAGACGTGCGGTACCTCGTCGCCGGTCGGCTTCGCGCAGGTCACCCGCAGGTCGCGGATGCCGCCGAGCTCGCGGATCGCCTCGTCCGGGTGCACCAGCGCCTTGCCGTGGAAGCCCGGCTTGTCCTCGACCTCGGCGACGCCCTTGCCCTTCTTGGTGGCCGCCAGCACGGCGACCGGCCGCCCGTCGCCGGACTCGGCGTCCTTCAGCGCGGCCTCCACCTGCTCCGGGTCGTGGCCGTCGATCTGCAGCACCCGCCACCCGGCGGTGTGCGCCCGGGTGGCGTAGGCGTCGAGATCCCAGCCGTGCATCGTCTGCCCGGTCTGGCCGAGCCGGTTGACGTCGATCAGCGCGATGAGGTTGTCGAGCTGCTCGTGCCCGGCGTGCTCCAGCGCTTCCCAGATCGACCCCTCGGCCATCTCGCTGTCGCCGCAGAGCACCCACACCCGGTAGGGCAGCCGGTCGAGCCGCTGCGCCGCCAGCGCCAGGCCGGTGCCGATCGGGAGGCCCTGGCCGAGCGAGCCGGTCGCCACGTCGACCCAGGGCAGCACCGGCGTCGGGTGACCCTCCAGACGGCTGCCGAACTCGCGGAACGTGAGCAGTTCGGCGTCGTCGATCGCGCCGACCGCCTTCAGGCACGAGTAGTACAGCGGGGACGCGTGGCCCTTGGAGAAGATCAGGTGGTCGTTGCGCGGGTCCTCGAGGTGGTCGAAGTCCAGCCGCAGGTGCCCGTCCAGCAGCGCGGCCATCAGGTCGGCCGCCGACATGGACGACGTGGGGTGCCCGGACCCGGCGGCGCTGCTGGCCCGCACGGAGTCGACGCGCAGCTGCTGCGCCAACTCGAATCGGAAGGTCAGATGGTCCATGCCAGGGGACATGCCCGCACGCACCCCCGGCGAAACCAGCACCGGCGAGTCCGCGGTTTCAATTGAAACCGCGGGCGAGAGGGCGTCGAGGGATCGCGGACCCTGATCTGCGGCAGCATGCCCAGGTCCCGAATGCGCAGGGGTCGTGAGTGCCTATGGTCGCCACAGCGGCCATGACCACTCACGACCCGGCGTCCCTGGGTCGTGAGTGGTCATGGTCGTCATAGCGGCCACAGACACTCACGACCCAGGGACGCAGGCGGCATTCCGCACAGAGGGTGGCACAACGCTCGATCGAAACCGCTGGCCAGGCCGGTTCCGGCCCGGCCCGTCAGGTCAGGTCGCTGTTGCTCAGGCCGGTGAGGAGGCGCTTGATCACCTCGGGATCGATCTCGGCCGTTTCGTCGACCTGGTGCTCGGCCTGGGCGCGCCTGCTGCGGGAGCGGCGCGGCAGCGGCACGGCGTTCGCCGAGACGCCACCCGGCAGCGGCAGCTCGCACCACACGAGGGTGCCGCCGCCGCGCAGGGCGGTCGCGCCGCAGCGGCCGCCGGCGAATCCGGGCGCCAGCGCCGGCGGGACGCTCGCCAGCTCGTCCTCGACCTCGGCGACGAGGCTCTCGCCGCTGAGCCGCAGGCGGACGGTGATGAAACCGGGGGTCTCGGGATGCGCGCTGTCGACGGCCGCCGTCACCAGTGCGGTCGTGAGCTGCGAGGTCTCGTCGATCAGCTCCCGCAGGGACCACTCGGCGAGGGTGAACCGGACGAACATCTCAGCGCAGTTCACCGCGCTGGGCAGCGCGATGAGTCGCAGGTCGTCGACTTGGGCGGTCTGGGTGTTCACCTGGTTGTCGTCCTCCATCCGCGTCCGCTGCGCGCCTTCACCCGTGAGCCTTATCTTGCCAACTCGAGCGGGTGGCTTGTCTTCAGGGGCGGGACTAGTGGTGTCACCGCTCGCGGCTCGGTTCCGGGCTGGTCTGTCGATCTCTCCGGCGTGCGCACCACGCGGCGACCGCTCGGCGCCGCCCGGTGCGGTGCCTCAGGTGGCTCGGTGCATCTGTTCGCCATCCCTTGACTGTCTGTTGTGGACGATATCCGGGGAACCCCGTTCCAGCGCAGCGAATTCCGGTGCCGTCGCGGAACGCGTCGGCATCGGGCCGGCTGGGCGCAGTGGTCTGGCCAGAAACGTACGTGACGAATCGTCGTTGGTACAGACCGGTGCGTATCGGTTCCGCAACGGCAGTGCCCGGGCCTGGCGCCCCGGCGGGGTGCCCGCGGTCGGCGGGCACCCCGATCGGGTCACGCGAGGGAGTCCAGGCCCTCCCGCATCGCCTTGCCGATCAGGTCGATCTCCGACTCGCTGATGATCAGCGGCGGCGACACCGCCAGCGCCTTGCCCAGCGGGCGCACGATCACGCCGAGGTCGCGGATCGCGGTCTGCGCGCGGCCCACGGCACCGGGGTCGGCGGCCAGCACCTCCGGCGCCAGCTCGACCGCGCCGAGCAGGCCGGTGCCGCCGCGCACCTCGGCCACGGCGGGGTGGTCGGCCAGCTGCTGCAGCGCGTCGTGCAGCGGGCGCTCCAGCTCGTCCGCCCGCGGCAGCAGCTTCTCGCGCTCCAGGATGTCCAGGTTGGCGAGCGCCGCGGCGGCCACCGTGGGGTGCCCGGAGTAGGTCGCGCCGTGCCGGAACGGCCGGCCCGGGTGGTTCCAGAACGGCTCGGCCACCCGCTCGGCGACCACCACGCCGCCCAGCGGCAGGTATCCGCTGGTCACGCCCTTGGCGAAGGTGATCATGTCGGGCTGCAGGCCCCACCGCTCGACGCCGAACCAGGTGCCGACCCGGCCGAACCCGCAGATCACCGCGTCGGCGACGAACAGGATGTCGTGCTCGGCGCAGATCTTGGCGACCGCCTCCAGGTAGCCCGGCTCCGGCGGGTACAGCCCGCCGGCGCCCATCACCGGCTCGGCGAAGAACGCCGCCACGCGGTCGGCGCCGAGCCGGTCGATGGCCTCCCGGAGGCCTTCGGCGTCGTCGTGGGCGACCCGGCCGACCTCCGGCACGAGCTGGCCGAACCCGGCCTGGTTGACCTCGATCCCGCCGATGCTGGTGCCCATGCCGTTGGTGCCGTGGTAGGCGTTGCCGCGGCTGAGGATGTGGGTGCGCTGCGGCTGCCCGCGCTGCGCCCAGTACTGCCGGGCCAGCTTCGCGGCGGTGTCGATCGACTCGCCGCCGCCGGTGGTGAGGAAGATCTTCGCGCCGTCCATCGGGGCGAGCTGCGAGAGCCGGTCGGCGAGCGCCTCGGCCGGCGGGTTGGTGAAGTCGTTGAACACGAAGTAGGACTCGAGCTCGCGCATCTGCGCGGCGGCGGCCTCGACGATCTCGGTGCGGCCGTGGCCGACGTTGGCGTACCACAGGCTCGCGGTGCCGTCGAGGTAGCGGCGGCCCTCCTGGTCGTAGATCCAGACCCCGTCTGCCTTGCTGACGCAGAACTGGCTCTTCTTGACCTGGAACATGTCCGCGAACGGGTGCCACAACGCGGTGTCGCGCGGTGCTGTCGACATGCAGTCCTCCTTCGGTATCGCGCCCCCAGCTTGGTCGCAGCACCCGCCGGTACGCCAGTGCCAAAACGCCGAAATTCGCCGATCGAGTTGGCCAGATCGCCACCGGTGATCACGCGCTGTGACTGCGAGGGCGGTCACAACTGGGACCTTCTCCTCTGCTCGCGGCCCGGCACCGACGGCACTGTCGTGGTTTGCCGACGCGTGGAGGTGATCGCCGCATGAGTAGCCCTATGTCAACCTCAGTCCTCCTCAACCGCACCTCAGGGGACCGTGACGCAAGCCAGCCACGAGAAACCGCGAAACGCGGGATTGATCCCGGACGCAACCACAACTGTGAATCGCGGAGAGGCGGAACTGTGAAACGCGGAGAGGCGGACCAGTCATGAGCTGGCTCCCGATGCTCCGCAGCCAGTCGCCCGGATCCGCCGACGAGCGGCCGTGGACCCCGGAAGAGGTGGCGGTGCTGGCGGAGGCGGTGCGCCGCGCGCCCTCCGTGCACAACACGCAGCCCTGGTCGCTGCGGGTGCAGGGGCGCGCCGCCGTGCTGCGGCCGCGCTCGACGCCGGAGCTCACCCACCACGACCCGGACGGCCGCGACCGGCGGATGTCGTGCGGCGCGGCGGTCGCCAACCTGGCGATCGCGATGCGCGGGCTGGGCTGGGCGACCGACGTCCACTGGCACGCCGACGACGGCGAGGCGGCGGTGATCGGCACGCACCGGCGGCCGGCGACCGCGATCGACCGGGAGCGCCGCCAGGCCATCGGCCGCCGGACGAGCTTCCGGCGCGCCTTCGCCACGCGCCCGGTCCCGCACCTGGCGCGCACCGCCGTGGCTGCCGCGGCGACCACGCAGGCCACCTGGGTGGACGGGCCCGCCGAGGAGCACGCGCTGGCGCGCCTGCTCGCCTACGCCGCGCGCACCAACCACGCCGACAAGACCTACCAGCGCGAGCTGGGCGCCTGGATCGGGCCGGTCTCGAACGAGGGGCTACCGGCGGAGGTGCTGCCCACGCGCGGCGTGCCCGCGACCGGCCTGGCGACCGGCGCCACCCGCCTGCCGGACCAGGCGCAGATCGCCCGGTCGCTGGCGCAGGAATCGGTGCTGGTCTTCAGCACGATCACCGACGGCCCGCGGGACCAGCTGATGGCCGGCGAGGCCGCGGAGCGGGCCTGGCTGGAGGCGACGCGGCTGGGCCTGGTCGCGTCGGTGATGACGCAACCGCTGCGGCTGTCGGAGGTCCGCGCCGGGCTGAGCGTCGAGTTCGGCCTCGGCGGGATGCCGCAGCTGCTGATGCGGATCGGCTACCCGTCGGCGATCCCGGTGCCGCGCGCCGGCCGCCGCCCGCTCCCGGACCTGTTCGCCGACTGACCGTCCACTGTGTCCATCATGCCGCCCGGCGGGTCGGTCCCGCCCGGTGCGCCGCCTCGCGTCCGGCTGGTGGGACGGGCGGATGCCCGCATTGACATGCCCGTGGCGCTCTGTTGCGATTGATTCGTGATGTTCCCGGTGCTCACGAAGCGGCGGCACGTGGATTTCCGCCGCGTGTCGGCCCAAGCGTGTCGTTCCTAGCGCTCCGCCAGCCCGGGCTCCGCACGGCGGTGGAGATCCGGATCAGCAGGAAGTCCACATCGGACTGAAATCTCGGACCCAGGGAGCACGTGTGTCCAGCGTCCTCGTCATTTCCGGCAGCCCGTCGCGCACCTCGAAGACCGAACGGATCGGTGAGCACATCGCCCAGCGCATCGCGGCGTCCGGCCGCAGCGCCGATCACCTGCGGGTCCGCGGCCTGCCCGCGGATGCGCTGCTCGGCGCCGACACCCACGCCCCGGCGATCGCCGAAGCCATCGGCAAGGTCGCCGAGGCCGATGGCGTCGTGCTGGCCACCCCGACCTACAAGGCGGCGTATTCCGGCCTGCTGAAGGCATTCCTCGACCTGCTGCCGCAGTTCGGCTTCGCCGGCAAGGCGGTGCTGCCGCTGGCGACCGGCGGCACGGTCGCCCACGTCCTGGCCATCGACTACGCGCTGCGCCCGGTGGTGCACTCGCTGGGCGCCCGCCACGCGGTGCAGAGCTTCTTCTTGCTCGACAAGCACATCTCGGTGGTCGAAGACCAGCTCAGCGTCCACCCGGACAGCGCCGGACCGCTGGCCGACGTCATCGAGCAGTTCACCAAGGCCCTGGACGGTGTCCCGCACTCCACCGTCCTCGGCCGCACGGCCTAACGACACGAGGCAGAAGGCGCCGCCCGCTTGTCCCTGTTGTCGGCATGATTCCTGAGACGCACCGGGCGGGCCAGGCTACGCCGCCGCTGACGGGCAGCCACAACGCCGAACGGGTGCACGTTATGAGACTCGGTGTGCGATGTGGTCGAGTGCGTCGCTAAGGGTGGATGGCAACGCTGGGCGTTGCTCTGGTAGCGCCACGGTCCGGCGGAGAATGCCTTCTGTCCGTGCCGATGCGATCTCGCCGACCATCGAAGCCACGTCGGCGGCCACCCGTTCGGCTTCGGACCATGATCCGGCGCGCAGGGTTGCTCTGAGCAGGTTCGCCCGGTGAATGTAGAGCGCCCACCGGAAGTGTTCGCGTCCTTCGGAACGTTCGACGGCGGTCGCCAGGCGCGGGAGTGCCTTGTCGTGGTTGCCGAGGCCGGCGTACACCATCCCCTCGTGTCCGGCGAGTTCGCGTTCGTCGAACCACCACGACCAGACCGGGTCGCGGCCGGTGGTGCCGTCGGTGAATGCGGAACGGGCACGATCGAATACCCGCAGGGCTTCGGTCTCGTCGCCGAGCGCGGCCAGGGCCCGGGCGGCGCGCACGTCGAACAGTGCCCGGACCCGGCCCGGTAGTTCGGCCCGGTCGCGCATACGGGTCGAGATCCGCAGTGCTTCGCGGTCGCGGCCGACGTGCACGCTGGCCAGTGCCTGGTTAGTGAGGATGAACCACTGCATTGACGTGTCGCCTGCTATGTGGGCGAGTTCGAGCGCTTCGGCGTTGACCGCCCGTGCCTCGTCGTGCCGTTCGGCATCGAACAGCAGCCATCCGGAGAGTTCGCCGAGCTCGGCAGTGACGGCTTCGAGGTCCCGTTCGATCGACGGTACGTAGCGGCCTTCGCCGAGAATGCCCTGCGCCCGCCGGAAGCACCGCAGGGCGATCGGGGCGACTTCGGCTCCCCCGTGCACGCCGTCGAGGGCGACGAGGTGGGAGATCGTCCGGCGCACTTCGTCGAGGTAGTCACTTGTTGCGGGTGCGTCCTGATCGGCTATCGGGAGGATCACCCCGGATTGTGTCAGTTCGGGGTGATCCTCTGGCGCTCGCAGAGCCTTTCCGGTGGGTGGGGTGCTGGTGGAGAACCCGAGTTCGGCGTCATCGGCGGCCCCCAGCACGGCCCGGAACCCGGCGCGGTAGTCCCGTCCGGGGCAGCGCACCGCGCCGCGTTCCAACCGAGCTATGTAGTGCGCGTCGAGGGCTCCGGCTCGTCGGGTGTGCTGAGCAACCCAGGCATTGACGGCGTCGGCGAGCTCAGCACGGGACAACGGTTCCCCTGGCACCCGTGGCGAGGGGGTCGCCTCACGGGCTGCGCGGAGTCGATCGTTATGGGCGCGGGCCATGCTGTTGATGCTGCCAGGCGCCCCGATCTGCCCCAACCTGCCCAACCCGAATGCCCTAGGTCTGGCGCGGTCTCGTGTCGATGTCCGAGACATGCATGACGCATTGGCGATGTTGCTCGGGCTGCTGGCCTGGTCGGTGATCTTCGTTCCGCTTTTCATCGTGTGGTGGCTGCCGGGACACCGGGAGAAGCAGGCGCTGAAGGCGGAGGCGCGGCGTCGGGAGGACCGGCTCCGCCGTCGTTTTCCGGGGCGTGCCGCGTGAACGGCCTGCGTTCAGGGGCGGTGGTCCTGGCGCGGCTGCGCCCGGAGTGCGCGCCGCCGGATCGACCGCCGGAAGTGCACGCCTACCGCGTCGATCACCTCGTGTGGGTGTCGCCGTGCGGCGACCGGCTCGCGCCGGACGAAGCCGAGATCGTCGAGCCGTTCACGGGCAGCCCGTGCCCGACGTGCCTCATGTTCGCTGCACTCACCAGCGAGGCGTCGCCGGTCGCACGCGCCGAGCTCGAAAGCGCGCCGTCGAGCCGGGAGCTTCTGGCTGCGTCCCCGGTGGACGTCGTCGTCGAGTCGTCGGGCGTGATGCTGCTGTACGCGCCGTCCTGGCGCGAGCGCGTCGTCCACTGGGCGAAGCCCAACGAGTCGACCAAGCCGTACGGGGGCGGGACGGTCGTCTCGGGGCTCTGCGGAGAGATCGGATGGGGGCCGGACGAGCGTCCGCCGGATGGATGGCCGATGTGCTCGGAGTGCATCGAGATCGCGTTCGAGGAGATTTCGTAGTCATGGCAGCGGCAAAGCACCGCCGCACGGGCATCATCGCGGCCGGGTACACCGTGAGCTGGACTGGTGATCTCGCCGCCGAACCGCCGACTGCCAGCCGTTCTCCCCTCCCGGAGATCGCCGACATCGACCCGCCGACGCTCGCCGACGAGAAAGCACTCGACCCCGAACGCGCCGCAGCGAAACGCGTCGCGTGCGGTCGCCCGACGGTCACGTGGAAGCTACTCGCCGGCGTGCTTGCCGGACTGCAACGGCTGTAGAAGCCGGTGCGGCCACGTGGCCGCACCGGCCGAGAGCGGCACCCGGATCGTCCGGGCACGGCGCTGATGCCATTGTCCATTGCGGACTCGACGGCCTCCACGCTCTAACAGCGCCCTTTTCATCGCGTCTCCGCCTCAGTGCAGCTCCGGCGGGTTGGTCTCGGACGTGCCGATCGCCGAGGCCTCGACGCCCCACTTGCGCACGATCCGCTCGTACGTGCCGTCCTGGATCAGCTTGTTCACCGCCGCCTGCAACGCGGGCGCCAGCGGCGAGTCCTTCGGCAGCGCGAATCCGACGTTCAGGCGCCGGAACTCGTTGAGGAACCGCAGGTTCGGCTGCCGGCTCACGGTGTAGCGCAGGCCGTTGATCGTGCTCATCAGCACGTCGACCTTGCCCTGCTGCAGGGCGGAGTACTGCGCGCTCATCTCCTTGAAGACCAGCACCTGGTAGGCTGGCCGGCCCAGCTCGCCGCAGCGGTGCTGGTGGGCGTTGAGCGTCGTCTCGAACGTCGTGCCCGCGCCGGTGCCGATGGTGCGCCCGCACAGCTGCGTGACGTCGGTGACCGGGGCGAGATCGCTGTCCTGGCGGACCGCGAGGCCCTGGCCGTCGTTGAGGTAGGTCACGAAGTCGACGGTCTTCTTGCGCTCCTCGGTGACCCCGAAGTTGCCGGTGCCGACCTGGAACTTGCCGCTGCCCAGCGCGGGCAGGATGGTGTCGAACGCGGCGTCCTGCCGGTCGATCCGCACGCCGAGCACGCGGGCGACGGCCTCGGCGATGTCGATGTCCACGCCGACCGCGGTTCGGTTGTCGGACAGGTAGAACGCGCCGGGCGGGCTGCCGTCGAGCGAGCTGCCGAAGGTCAGCGCCCCGGCCTGCCTGACGTCCGGCGGCAGCAGCGCCGCGATCGCTTCGTCCTTGGGAACCGCGGAGACCCCGTCGGCGGTCGCATCGAGACCGGGCGCGGCTTCGGTCGGGATCGCGCCGGGCGCTGCGAGGCGGTCGGCTGCGGCGGCCGCCGGTGCGAAGTGGGATCGCGTCAGCCGCGACAAGCGGCCGACCACACCAGGACGAGATCGATGTGGGCGCGTTTCACTGGAGGAACGTAGTGCGGATGCCCCGCTTCAGGGCGGGGAGGAAGCGCGTCATGTACATGCTTGATGCGTCCAGTGGTGACCTGGTCAACCGGATTTCTCGACCGGAGGGCGACCAGTCGCTTTTTCCAGCAGGTGCACCATCTCAGCGTTCAGCGACCTGTGCTCGGCTTTTGCTAGCTCAACCAGGCGTGTGTGTAGCGCGGCTGGCATCCGCAACGTGACCCGAACCTCATGATCCATGCCTACCATCGTAGTGCTATTCTGACACTATGGCGACACCACGGGGCGAGAGGGAAACCGTGCATGCGCGGTACACCTACCGCCTCCGCGTGTCCGCCACCGCCTGTGTTGGTCTGCTCGCCGAGTGGGATCGGTGCCGGTGGGTCTGGAACCAGTGCGTCGCTGAATCCAGGGCTGCGCACCGCGCGGGCGAGAAATGCGGACCAGCCGCGCTAGACAAGATGCTGACTTCATGGCGCGCGGAACACGACTGGCTTGCCGCTGGTGGCTCGGTGCCGCAGCAGCAGATCATCCGGGATTTCGCCAAGTCCCGCGAGAAAGCGTTGAAGGACATCAACGCCCGTCTGCCGATGCGGCAGCGCGCTGGGATGCCGAAGTTGAAGAAGAAGTTTGAGGCGTTGCCGTCGCTTAACTACACCAAACGCGGATTCCGTCTCAAGGACGGTCGCCTGCATCTGGCGGGCGGAATCGTGTTGACCGTGGTGTGGTCCCGCGAGCTGCCGTCCACGCCGTCCAGTGTCCGCGTGTACCAGGACAGCATCGGGCATTGGTACGCCTCGTTCGTGGTGGAGACCGCAACCCTGCCGCTGTCTGAAACCGGGAAGGTGATCGGTGTCGACTGGGGCGTGACCGAAACCGCTACGACCACCAGCGACGCCCACGATCTGCCGCACGCTGAACACGGCAAGCGCGCCGCGGTGAAGTTGGCGCGGTACCAGCGTCAGATGGCTCGTCGCCGTCCGGCGAAGGGCAAGCCCGCTTCGAAGGGCTACCGTAAGGCCAAGCGTCACGCTGCGAAGGTCGCGAAGAAGATCGCTCGTCAGCGGCAGGACGATGCTTGTAAATGGGCCAAGCGTGTGGTGGCCGATCATGATGCGATCGCGGTCGAGGACTTCCGGCCGAAGTTCCTGGCGAAGACCACGATGGCCCGTAAAGCAGCTGACGCGGCGATCTCGGCGACGAAGAACCAGCTGATCGTGATGGCGCGTAAGCACGGCCGTGACCTGCGGTTGGTGCATCCCGCGCACACGACGATGGACTGCGGCAGGTGCGGGGCGAGAACCAAGCACCGCCTGCCGCTTTCGGAACGCACCTACACGTGCACGAGCTGCGGAGCTGTTTCCCCGAGGGATAAGAATTCCGCGCACGTGATGCTTGTCCGGGCTGGGCTGTACCCGGTTGGTGTTGAGGGCGGAAGACCTCCCGAGGCGCTGCCTCGGGAGGCTGCCTGAGCCAGGAATCTCCACAACGTCTGTCGCGGTTGGATGAACAATCCCCAGCCAGGCGGGGAGCAGTCAACAAACGCAGTTGCCTGCCGTGTCCAAAAAGGACGCGTTGATCAGGGCTAGGGAGAAGCTGCGCCGCGTCGGCCTGGCGGACCGCGAGGACGCCTACCCGCGCCAGCTCTCGGGCGGCCAGCAGCAGCGCATCGCCATCGCCCGCGCGCTGGCGATGGAACCGAAGCTCCTGCTGTTCGACGAACCGACCAGCGCCCTGGACCCGGAACTGGTGGGGGAGGTGCTGGCGGTGATGCGCGACCTGGCGGCGGCGGGCCAGACGATGGTCGTGGTGACGCACGAGATCGGCTTCGCCCGGGAGGTCGCCGACACCGTCGTGTTCCTGGACGGCGGCGAGGTGCTGGAAACCGGGCCGTCGAATCGAGTCCTCGACGCCCCCGAGCTGCCGCGAACCAAGGACTTCCTGCAACGCGTGCTGTGAACGGAGATCCGGTGAGGACAGCCGGGAATCACGCGGTGCGCTAGTGCGCTGCGGCCCGGGAGGTGCTCGACCGCTCGATGGGGATGCCGAAAGGGCCTTCGCAGGACTGGTCCTGCGAAGGCCCTTCTCGATTCGCCGCGCCTCGGTCAGGCGAGGAGCCGGCCCCGCGGGGCGGTGTCCCCGAGGACGTCGCGTGCCGCGAAGGTCAGCTCAACGGCCCTTCCACGGAGCAGCGTCACTTGTGCTTCGCCCGGCCGTACCGCAGCACGCCTTCCAGCCACTGGTCGAGGCCCGCCGACTGCGGTTCGCCACGCCAGCCCAGGTGACCGTCCGGGCGCACCAACCAGACCTCGTCGGCCTCCGCACGATCCTTCTTCTTGGCGGAGTTCGACGTCTTGCGCTCCAGCACCTGGAAGTGCTCCTCGCCCAGCCGCTTCCGGACCACGTCGACGCACGGGTCCGCGCCGCCCGCGGGCACGAGCAGCACCCACCGCCCGCGGAACTCGTCGTACAGCCGGGTGCGGCGGCGGTCCGCCGAGCGAACGCATTCGAAGTCGCCCACCATGTCGCCGGGCCGTGGCTTGGCGTCGAAGCGCGCTCCGCCGCCCAACGGGCCGCCCCGATAGGTCTCCCAAAGCTCGGAATGCGAGAACGTGGTCAGCTGCTCGAATCCGGGGATCTTGACGATCGGTGCCACCACGCGGTCCCGCACGAACCGCACGATCGGGTTGCGCATCTTCTCGATCTGGCTGGGCGCGGTCTTGCCGAGGACGATCTCGGCCGCGATCGGCCGGCGCTCGCCCTGGTAGGTCTCCAGCAGCGCCTCGCTCGCCTTGCCCTGGATGACGAGCGCGAGCTTCCAGGCGAGGTTTTCCGCGTCGCCCATGCCGGTGTGGATGGCGGGCCCGCCGAACGGCACGTGCGGGTGGGCGGCGTCGCCGGCCACCAGGACACGGCCTTCGCGGTAGTTGTCCACGATCCGGGCGTGCGAAACGAACGTGAGCTTCGTGGTCGTGTCGCGGAACTCGACACCACCGTAGGGGGAGCGTTCGGCCAGCACGGTCCGCACCCGCGAAACGATCTCGTCGTCGGTCGGCTTCTCGCTCCCCTGGTCGGGGTCGAGGGCCAGGAGGCGCCACAGGTTGTTGGCGCCGTCCGGGTCGATCATCGGCATCGCCCCGACTCGCCCGTCGGGGTGGATCCAGCTCGTCAGCCCGCCCCGGTCGAGGTCCCAGTCGATGTGCGCGTCGACCAGCAGATAGCGCTTGCTGCGGCCGATGTAGCCGATCCCGGCGGCCTTCCGGACCATGCTCTCGGCACCGTCGCAGCCGACCAGCCAGCGGGCGCGGACCTGCTCGCCGTTGGCGAGCACGGCGGTCACGCCGGTCGGGTCCTGTTCGATGTCGACCAGCCCGCAGTCCCATTCCACGGCTCCGCCGAGTTCGGCCCAGTGCTCCCGGATGGCCGCCTCGATCTTGCCCTGGTTGATCAGCATCGGAGGAGCCAGGTTCTCCTTGCCCGGCGTGGTGTACCGCAGCCTGATCGGCTGCTGGCCCAGGTGGGCGGTGGCCCTGGTGAGCAGCGGCGTCTCGTTGGGCAGGTTGCCCAGCGAACCCATCCGCTGCATGACTTCGGATCCCGGACCGTGCACCGAGCTCGACAACCGCACGGGCGGGCTGGGGGCCCGGTCCATCAGTCGTACCGAAACGCCCTGGAGCGCCAGGTAGTTGGCGAGCGTCAGGCCCGCCGGTCCGGCGCCGATCACCAGCACGTCTGTCGTTGATTCACTGCTCATTCTGGGCTCCACGGGGGTGATTTATCGGGACCTTGCGACGATTGCCCTCGCGTCACCGAGTCCAGGCCTGGATCCAGCGCGAGGACGCCGGCCGCCCCTGGGGGTGGCCCGGGGACAGCGGTGGCGAGGGCTGTTGGTCACGCTTTTCACATGCCGTTCGGGCGAGTGCCCTGGGCGGGCCCGGATTCGGGTCCCGCTGACGGCCGGACGATCCTGATCGGCGTGCCGGGTTTCGCGCCGGGGCCGGTGTTTCTCGGGCCGTCCTCCGCGCCATCTTCGGCTGCCGCTGTTCTCACTCCTTCCGGACTTCCTGCGAGAATGTGCAGAATGTAGGGAGATCGCGATCTTGTGCACAAGCGTTGGGACAGCAAGTTGCCACCGCCGCGAGTGTCGGCGGACGGCGCTTCGGAGGGGTGGCAGTTACCTGCCACCGCCGGCCCCGATCCCGCGACACGTGACCACAGGGGACATTCATGACGAAAGAAGTGTTCAGCCGGCGGCGTGCACTGATGTGATCAACTCGCTCGCGGTGATCGCGGCACCAATTCGACCCCGATGGCCGGGTGCCTGTTGGTGCGATCCGCCGGAATGCGCAGGTCGTGACAGTCCACATTGCACAGATGTGCACGGCGGAGCTGAGCAGGACCGGGAGCTGTGGCCAAGGGCTTGATGATTTCGCCGCAGGTCGAGGAAAACGGGGCTCGGAGTCGTCGACGCGTGGCTGACCGAGGCGGGGTGCAACACCGGAGGTCGGGACATGCGGCAAGGGCGCTGGTCGGCCTGATCCGCCCGCGCGATCGGCGCCGGCCGAGGCGTGGCCGTTTCGGGCCGAGATGGCGGAGGTGCGGCGAAATCGCGGCATCGGCCGAGTCCGCATCGCGCCGACGCTTGGTGACCCCTCGTCAATTCCCTTCATCCGGTGATTTCGTGTTGTCGCCGCCAGGTGGCAGGTCACGCGAGCTTGGATCACTCGAACGGGCTCCGGCAATCCTTTCGAGGCAGTGTGAAAGGTGACGGCCGTGGTGTGTGTGCCAGATCACAATCAAGTGCTTTTGCTCGAGAAGCGCCAGCACCATCGCGCTTGCGGCGCTGAGGTCGCAATCACATTCGTCGGGGGTGTGCAGATGAGCAATCCCGTCGGTGCCGGCGCGCCGGGCGGCCGTCGGCTCGTCCGGCCGAAGGGCTTCCGCTCCGGCGGAGGTCGTGTCGTTCGGACGGCGGAGGTGCGCCTGTTCCGAATGCGGATCATGTTCGTGCGAGCGAGGAATTCGCCGCCTGCCGCCGAATCGTGCGGCGGGCGGCAGGCAGCGGGGAGCGGGGCGTCGTCCGTCGTGGGAGCGGCCGAGGAGCCTGCCGCGAGACCGGCTCCCCGGTGGGCGCCGCGCGATCGGCACGCGTTCCGGTCGCGCTTCCCGGTTCGCGTTCGGCTTTGAGGACGGGCACCGGGAAGCGGTAGCGCGGTGACGATTCGCCCTGGGGTGAAAGGTGGTTGGTGGGCTTCCCGCTCGCTGGCTAGTGTTGGCCCAGGTGCGTGGCTGAAGATCTCGGTCACGACGGCGCAGTCCGCTTCTCGGAGTGTGCGGCGGGCGCCGTTCTTCCGCGTGTTCGGAGCTCTTTCGGTTCCGTGGTTTCGCCGTTCGGCGAAGCGGTTCCTTCCTGCTGCTCGCGGGAAGGTCGGGTGGGCTTGTTGGCAGTTCGTGCTGATCGAATGCGACTTGGATGGTCCAGGAGTTGAACGGTGTTCGAGTTGGCTTTCGCTTCTGAAGGTTCGGTAGGAGGCCTGCGCGAGATAGCCGCCGGGGCGCGGCGGGGCCCTGGCGACGACGTCGACGCTGTCGACGACGGGCTGGAACGCTCGCTGCTGCGGGCGAACGAGCTGATCGAGATCGCGGTGCACGAACACCGCCGGAGATCGTCGCAGAGCTCCTTCGTGATGGTCGGGCTCGACGAGGACCTGCGGTGCACGGTGGAGAAGATGGTAGCGCGGGCCGAGAGATCCGTGTCCATCGCGGTCTCACTTCCCTCCGATGCGGAACTCCTCTGCCGGACAACAGGAATCGGTGCGGCGGTGGGCGTCCGGGTGCTGAGCGCTCCGCAAGCTTTGCGAGTGGACCGCGCGAGGGAGATGATGCGTCGGCCGGAATGCGAGATCAAGCTCTCCCGGAGTCCCCTGCCGGGTTTCGTCCTGGTGGACGGCCGGCTCGCGGTGCTGCGGTCGAATGCGGGAGCCGCGGACCGGCAGGCGTCGATCATCCGCCTGCCCGCGGTGGCCCGGGCATTGGAGTCGCTGTTCGCCGCCTCCTGGGAGACCGGCAGGCCGCTGCCGGACCACCTGCTTCCCCTCGAACGCCGGAGCGTGGAGCCGGTGCGGCGGATCTTGGAGCACCTGCGGGCCGGGCACACCGACAGCCAGTCGGCGCAGAAGCTCGGCATCTCGCTGCGGACCTACCGCCGCCAGGTGGCCTGCATCATGCAGGAACTCGGGGCCAAATCGAGGTTCCAGGCCGGTGCCCTGGCGGTCGAAGCGGGCCTGCTGGACGCGCGGGGTCCGGCGCAGGATTCGTGAACATCTCGGGTTGGGTGTGCGGAGAGGCGAACGAGGTGGAGCATTCGATGGTCGGGGACCAGGCGGCGCGCGGGCGTGCCTGCGAGCAGGCGGCGTTCGGGCACCTGGCGGATGGGATCGAGCAGGCGTTGCTGGAAGTGCGTGCGCTCATTGGGGCCACAGTCGCCGAGCATCGCGAGAAGTCCGCATCGGACCCGGCGTTCCGGGTCGTGGGCCGGGACGTCGACGCGGCGCTGGAGGCGATGGCGAACCTGGTCGGCCGGGCGCGGAACAACGTCGAAGTGGTGCTCGCCTCGAACGCGGAGTGGCGCATGTCGGCGCGTTCGGTGCTGCGCAACCTGGCCCGCTTCGCGGGCGACCAGGTGCGGGTCAGATTGCTCTGCGCCCCCGCGGTTCTCGATCTTTCGCTCTTGCGGGCCGGTGACGAGCAGCGGGCGCCGTTCGAGGCCCGGTTCGGTCGGATCAGTTCGCTGGAGGCCGTCGTCGTCGACGGGCGGGCCGCGCTGGTGCGTTCGGACGCGACGTGGGACGGGCAGGCAGTCGTCGTCCGCGCTGCGCCGGTGATCCGTGCGCTGCAGGACCTCTTCGCCGATGTCTGGCGCAATGCGCGTCCCGTGGCGAACCCCGTCGACTTCGGCGGCCGGGCGCACACCGAGTTCGCGCAGCGGGTGTTGAAGATGCTCTACGACGGCCACACCGATGAGGTGGCCGCGCGGGAACTCGACGTGTCGGTCCGGACGTACCGGCGCTACGTCGCCGAAATCGTGGAGTTGTTGGGGGCGAACTCGCGCTTCCAAGCCGGCGTGCGGGCCGCCGAGATCGGCTTGCTGCCCGCGTCGTGACGGCGCGATGATCGCAGGTTTCCGCTTGTGCACCAGGGAATCGAGTGACAGTTGGTTGCCAATCAGGTGGTTCGGCGGCGCGCCGCCGACGGCCGGTGGCAGCTTGTGGCCGCAGGCCTTGTTGTTCGATCGGGGCCGGCAATAGCGTCGAGCCACGCTCGCGCGGAGGTCGCGAACCACGAGTTGGTGCGGAAGGGGCGTTATGGCTGCGCTTTTGGAAGAACGCAAGGAAGAGATCAAGGACATCGTCTGCGACATCCTGGAGATCGATCCCGACGAGCTGACGGACGTGAGCCTCTTCAAGGAGGAGCACGACGCGGACTCCCTGCGCGCGATCGAGATCCTCGCGGCCCTGGAGAAGAAGTTCGGCGTCGTCATCGACCAGTCCGAACTGGGGCGGATGGTGAACCTCGACGGCGTGTACTCCGTATTCGTCGAGGCGGCCGAAAAGTAGCCGGTCCGGCGGTGCCCGGATCGCCGGGATCCTCCTCCCCGGTTTGGAAATCTCCTGCCGAACGCCCACGCAATGACGCCTAGGAGGCGAGGAAACCATGCGCGACGCCGCGACCCATCGCGTTGTCATCACCGGTATCGGTGCGGTTTCCAGCATCGGGATCGGGGTGCCGGACTTCCTGGCAGGGCTGCGCGCGGGCGACAGCGCGGTCAAACCGATAAGCGCGTTCGACACCAGCGGGTACGAGCACTCCCTGGGATGTGAGATCGACGATTTCGAACCGCAGCGGTGGATTCGCAACATCGCGCCCGACGGCCTCGGCAGGGCGAGCCAGTTCTCGGTCGCCGCGGCCCGCATGGCCGTCGACGACGCCGGGCTCGGCGAAGAGGCCCTGCGCGAGCGGCGCTGCCTGAGCGTGATCGGCACGACCGACGGCGAGGCCCGCGACCTGGATCAGCTGGTCGAGACCGAGCTGCGGTCCGGGCCGGGGGACATGGACCCGGCCGTGGCCGCGCGAGTCCCGGCTGGCCGGCTCTCGACCGCGGTCGCCGACGAGTTCGGGCTGCGCGATGTCGAGGCGGTGACCCTCCCGACGGCGTGTGCCGCCGGGAACTACGCCATCGGCTACGGCTTTGACGCCATCCGGGCCGGCGACGTGGACTTCGCCCTCTGCGGCGGCGCGGATGCCTTGTGCCGCAAGACGTTCACCGGATTCTACCGCATCGGGACCATCGCCCCGGAGCGGTGCCAGCCCTTCGACAAGGACCGCAAGGGGATCCTCACCGGAGAGGGCGCGGGCGTCCTCGTGCTGGAGAGCCTGGAGTCCGCCCTGGCCCGCGGGGCCCGCATCCACGCCGAGGTGCTGGGGTTCGGGCTCAACTGCGATGCGTTCCACCCGGTCGCGCCGAACGAGGACAGCGTGGCCAGGTGCATGCGGCTCGCGCTCGACGACGCGGGCGTCAAGCCGGGCGAGGTCGACTTCATCTCCGCGCACGGCACCGGGACCAGGGCCAACGACGTCACCGAGGCCTCGGCGATCCGGCGGGTGTTCGGTGCGGACACCGCGCCGCGCACGATCTCCATCAAATCGATGCTCGGCCACACCATGGGCGCTGCGAGCGCGCTCGCCTCGATCGCCTGCGTGCTCGCGATCACCGAGAACTTCATCCCGCCGACGATCAACCACGTCGAGACCGACCCGGAGTGCGGCGTCGACTGCGTGCCCAACGAGGCGGTCGAGGCGCAACCGCGGATCGTGCAGAACAACGGGCTCGCGTTCGGCGGGAACAACGCCGTCGTGATCTACGGCAAGTACGAAGAGGAGCGGGTGTGACAAGGCTTTGCGCGCACAAGAGGCGTTCCCGATGAGCTGCCTGATCACCGGCACCGGAGCGGTGGCGAGCGTCGGGAACACCGCGGACGAGGTCTTCGACGCGCTCTGCGCGGGCCGCAGCGGGCTGGCGCCGCTGCGCGGCTTCGACAGCGACAAGTTCCGCGCCAAGAACGCCTACGAGATCGATGACCGCCCGGCGTCGGGGGGTGACGTGCCGTCGCGCGCCACGGACTGGCTGCTGCGAGCGGTTGCCGAGGCGTTGCGGGACGCCGGTCTCGGCGAAGACCTCTCCGACGTTCCCGTGCTCGTCGGAACCGGGCTGCGCGAACTGCGGTCCGTCGAGCTGAAGTGGCGCGACGGCGCGGAGTTCGACCTCGACCGGCTGCACTTCGGCACGGCGCTGCGGGAACGCTTCGGAGCCGCCCGGACCTACACGTTCTCCAACGCCTGCTCGGCTTCCCTGCACACGTTGGCGATGGGCAGCGACATGATCGCCGCCGGGCTCGCCGACACCGTCGTCGTCGCCGGCGTGGACACCGTCACGGAAAGCATGTTCGGGCTGCTCGACCGGGTCCAGCTCGATCCACCGGACCGAGTGCGGCCGTTCGACCAGGCCCGCAGGGGCACGCTCATGGGCGACGGGGCGGCGGCCGTGGTGCTGCGCCGGGACGACCCCGCGGCACTGGCCGGGGCCAGCGGCCGGCTGCGCGCCGCGAGCATGAACTGCGACGCGGGCCACGCGACCGCACCGGACGCGCACAGCATCGCCGGAGCCATTCGCGCGGCGCACGAGCTGGCCGGCATCAAGGCGCGTGACATCGACCTGATCCTGTTGCACGGCACGGGAACCCCGCTCAACGACGAGGCGGAGGCGACCGCGCTCAGCGAGGTCTTCGGCGTCGACGTCGAGCTGCCGCTGCTGACGGCGCTGAAGTCGATGACCGGCCACACCTCGGGCGGGTCGGGGCTGCTGAGCCTGATCGTCGCCGTGCTGGCGCTGGCATCCGGCCGGATCCCGCCCGCCACCGGCCTGACCGACCCGACGGCCGATGCCGAGCGCTTCCGGTTCGTCCGCGACCGTCGCCGGTACCCGGACCTCAGGCTGGCCCAGGTCAACGCCTTCGGTTTCGGCGGTGTCAACGCGGTCGCCGTCGTGGAAGGGATGGACGGCTGATGCGGATCGTCATGACGGGTGTCGGCCTGGCACTGCCCGGCGCTGAAGACCTCGCGGCGCTGCTGCGCACCGACGGGCAGCGCGGCGAGCCGGTCGACCCCGGGTCCCGGATCGGGCGCCGCGGGCTGCGCTACAAGGATCGCGCCTCGCAGCTCGCCTTGTGCGCGGCGGCGGAGGTGCTGACCGACGCCGGCTTGCGCCCGGCGGACGGCGAGTTGACCGTCGCCGGTGAATCGGTCGCCGTCGTGGCGAGCTCGAACCTGGGCAACCTGGACACCGTCTGCGAGATCGCGTCGGCCATCGCCGAGGAGTCCACTGATCGGATCAGCCCGATGGCCCTGCCCAACGCTTCGAGCAACGTCGTCGCGTCGTCGGTCGCCATGAAGTTCGGCCTGCGCGGCCCGAACCTGATGCTCTGCAACGGTCCGACCGGCGGCCTGGACGCCGTGCACTGGGGTGCGGCGCTGGTCGCCGCCGGCCGGTGCGAGCGTGCTCTCGTCGTCGGGGTGGAGACGCGCAACCACGTGGTCGAGGCCCTCACCGGCGAGGTCGACCTGCTGGACGGCGCGGTCGCGCTGATGGTGGAAAGCAGCGAGGCGGCACGGGCGCGCGGTGCGCGGGCGGTCGCCGAACTCGGGCAGTACAGCCGGGAAGGCAGCGTCATCGCGTGCGTCGACCGGGTGCTCGCCGGCGAAGGCCCGCCCGGCATCTGGTTCACCCCGGACGCCGCCGAACGGCCCGAGGTCACCCCGGGAACACCGCGCCACGACGTCACGGGTGCCTTCGGGCTCGCTTCCGGCGCGCTCGGCGTGCTGCAGTGCGCCGCCGCGATCGGCTGGCTCGGCACCGGTGGCGCCGGTTCCGCGCTGGTCACCGCGGGCGACGACGCGGCCGACGGGGTCGCCGGAATGGTGTTGCGGTCAGCGGGGAAAGGGGAGCGATGAGTGCTGACACGTCGGCTTCGCCGAGCCAGGTAGCCCTTCTCGGCGGCCGAGAACCGGTAGCGGTGCGATGCGCCAGGAAGGCGGAGGTGCCCGACGACCCGATTCGCGTCCTCCTGGTGCACGGGCTGTGCAGCAACGCCGCGATCTGGGACGCGTTCGTCGCGCTGGCCGACCCCAGGTGCGAGCTCTGGGTCGCCGAACTGCCCTGGCGCGGCACGGGAATCGCCGGGTGGACATCGCAGCCGGTCGAGGAGTGGATCGGCCAGGCGGTCGCCCGACTCCCGGGCGGTCCGGACGTGGTCATCGCGCATTCCTTCGGGACCAACGCCGTGCTCAGCTGGCTCGACGGGCAGGACACCGGGCCCAGCGGCCGGATCGCGGTCGGGGGCCGGGAACTGCGCGGCGTCGTCCTCGTCTCGCCGCTCTACCGCGCCGAACCGGAGGACTTCGACTGGGATTCGATCGGCTACTACCTGCACAACTTCGACCAGATCCTGGCCGCGGGCATGCGCGTGCGGCCGGGCAGCAGACGCCTCTCGCCCGAGCAGCGGCTGGCCATCGCGGTGAAGGTGCGCGACCTCATCGGGCCCTACGGCTGGATCCGGTTCCTCGACACCTACCTGCGGATGCCGGAGGTGCGTACCGAACGGCTGCTGATGCCGTTCCTCGTCGTCGGCGGCGAGTCGGATTCCATCGCGTTCCCCGCCGACTCGGAAGCCCTCGGCAAGGCGCTGCCGGACGCTTCGGTGCACATCCTCCCGGGCAGCGAGCACTTCCCGATGGTCGCGTCGGCGGAGTCGTTCGCCGACCTGGCAAACACGTTCCTCCGCACCCTGTCGGCCTGATCGTCTGTCGGCGAATGCCGTCCGCGCTTTTGGAAGCGGCGCAGCCGCTTGCATCCACCCTCGCCAAGACGACCACCGGCGGGTTCTGAGAGGTTTCCTGGCGAGGACGGCCCCTCCGCCGCGTATTGGACATACATAAGGAGGGGCACCCACAGTCCAGGGAAGCTCTCAGGTTCCGCTAAGCGACCACCCACCCCAGACCAGCCACCAACAGGGCTCTGATCACCGCCAGGAGCCCGTCACCCAGCATGGAGCGCAACCGATGACCGCCGACACCGAGCCGGTACTGACGAAGTCCTTGTTCGCCAACACCACCCACGTGGCGCTGCGGCCCCGCTACGAGGGCTCCAACATCTGCACGTGGATCGGCTTCAAGCACGTCAACTACCTCGTCGAGGAGGCCGTGCTGGAGCACTTCCGCAGCGCGGGCCTGGGCGCCCGAGGCCTGTTCGAGGCTTACGGCCTGGGGCTGGACATCGTCGACCTGGACACCCGCATCCTGCACGCGCTGCACCTGGACGACCTCGCCGATGCGGAGGTCGTCTCGGTCACGAAGCCGGGCGATCCGGTGCTGGGCTTCCGCGTCACGCTGAGCCTGGAGCGCGCCGGGCAACCGACCAAGGCGGTGGTCGCCAAGGTCAAGGTTTCGTTGCGCCCCACCGACTACCTGCCCGCCGCAGGCGAACCACCCGCGGAACTGGCCGGTTTCGTCGTGCCCAAGCTCGGCGCGCACCTGCCCGCCGCGCGCCCCACCGCGACCGTCGAGCCCGCCGGCAACACCACGCTCCAGCAGGGGCGCGGGACCACCGGCGGCGACCCGGTGCTGGAGCGGCTCACCGCCGGGGAGAACGCCTTCGGCTGGAAGTGGCGCATCCCCTACCCGTACTGCCACTTCACCGAGCGGCTGCAGATGTCGGGCTACCTGCGGCAGATGGAGGAGGTCGTCGATCTGTTCCTCGCCGACCGCGGCATCTCCATCCGCGAGCTGCTGGCCGACCGGCGGTGGATCCCGGTCGTCCCGCACTCGAACATCCAGATCCTCGACGAGGCCCTGATGGAGGAGGACCTCTACACCATCTACACCGTCGAGGGCATCTTCAAGGACTTCACCTACACCTCGCGGATGGACTGCTACGTCGTCCGCGACGGCCGGCTCGTGCAGACCGCCACCGGGCGGATCACCCACGGCTACGCCCTGATCGAGAGCCGCAGCGACTGGCGGCTGGTCAACTTCGACGAGCGCGTGGTGCGCGCACTGGGCGGTTGACGGGCCCAGGCGGCGCGGGAACGGAGACCCATGCACGAGTACTTGCTGATCGAGAGCGGCGGCCCCCAAGCGGGCGTCGGGTGCGACCGGTTCGTCGGCGACGCGGTCCGGCTGCTCGAAGGCGGCGACGCGGTGTCGCTCCTGCTCATCGAGAACGCCGCGCCGGCCGCGGTGCGGGATGCGTTCCCGGGCATCGACGGATTCCTGCGCAACGGCGGCGAACTCTGGGTGGATTCGTTCTCCCTGCGGCAGCGGGCCGTGCGAGCCGACGATCTGGTCCCCGGCGCCCGGGTCGTGGAGATGGCCGACGTCGCCGGGAAACTGCTGGAGACGGGACTGCGGGCGGTGTGGCACTGAAATGGTGTTCGAGGTTCCTCGCACGGACGTGCTGCTGAAGGTGCTCGGCACGCCGCACCAGACCGAGCTGGTGACCAGCGTGTTCCGGTTGGCGGATGCGCTGCTCGACCGCGGCGCCGCCGTGCAGGTCTGGACGTGCGGCGACGCCACCGGCCTGACCCGGGTCAGCCTCGGCGACAGCAAACCGGTCAACTTCGCCGATCGGCACGCCGACCACCCGTCGACGGCGCGGCTCGTGCGCGAGCTGCTGAGCGCGCACCCGGATCGGCTCGACTGGTACGTCTGCCGCTTCTGCTGCGCGGACCGCGGCGCGGCCGAGCAGATCCCGGAGGTGCGCAAGCGCCCGCCGGCCAGGTTCTGGGAGCACGTGCAGGCGACCGACAAGGTCCTGGCCATGGGGGTGTGCTGAGCGTGGCGGGCAGAAGCACCCTGATGATCATCGAGCGCGCCCACCGGGGATCGGTCGAGACGCAGTTCGCCGACGTCCTCTACTTCGTCCGCGAACTGCACCGCCAGAGCGGCGGTGTCGACATCGTGCTGCGCGGGCCGGCCGCGGGATACGCGGTGGACACCGACTTCGAACCCGCCATCCGCATCGCCGGCCGGGTGCTCGACTCGCTGCCCGACCCCCGCCACTCGCTGCGGCAGCTGCTCGGCGACGGCGTCGGGGTCTGGGTCGAGGAGCCGGACCTGGCGGTCCTCGGTCCCAGCGCGCGGGACCGCCTGGTTCCCGGCGTGCACGTCGTTCCCGCGCACGAGCCGGCTTCGCGCTGGCCCGACTACGAACGGGTCTGGTTCTTCTGAGCCCAACCCGCCCCGATCCGCCCGTCACAGCCGGAGGAAACACGAATGGGCCCCACCACCGCCGTCGGCAACCCGGTCATCTCCGCGTGGTCCACCATTTCCCCCTTCGGGTTGGGCAGCGCCGAGTTCGCCGCGGGGCTGCGCTCGGGACGCAAGCCCACGGGCCGCCTCGACCGCGGCGAGTGGCGAGTGCCGTTCGAGGAGGCGCGCCTGGTGCCCGGCTTCGACATCAGGTCGGTGCTGGGCAGGCGCGGCACCCGCTCGATGGACCGGGCGAGCGGGCTGGCCGTCGCCGCGGTCGGCCGGCTGCTGGACGGCGCCGGCGGCGAGCGGCTGCCGGGCGTTGGCGAGGACACCGGGCTGGCGCTGGGGACCAGCACCGGGAGCGCCCAGAGCATGATGGACTTCACCCGGGACTCGCTGGTCGGCGAGCGGCCCTACCTGGTCGACCCGGCGCGCTTCCCGAACACGGTGATGAACTGCGCCGCCGGTCAGTCCGCCATCTGGCACAAACTCAAAGGCCCCAACACCACCATCGCCGGCGGGCGGGCCACCGGGCTGCTGGCCCTCCAGTACGCGCTGCGGCTGCAGCGAGCCGGCCGGGCGGAGACCTTGCTGTGCGGGGCGGTCGAGGAGTTCTCGACCGCGCGCGCCTGGCTCGAATGGCACGCCACCGATCGCCGGGACAACGTGCTGGGCGAGGGCGCCGCGGTGTGGTTGCTGGAGCGCGCCGGTACGGCCCGGGACAACGGCAGGCCGGGCATCGCCGAAGTCATCGGCCTGGAGTTCGGATTCGCCAAGGACGGGCGGGAGATCCGCCCGGTCCTCGGGGCGGGCCTGCGCCGCCTGCTGGATCGGTCCGGGGTAGCGCCGGAGGAGATCTGGGCGATCGCCGACTCGCAGGCACCCGGCGCCGACGGCGAGGAGGAACGCGCGGCCATCGCGGACGTGCTCGGCACCGCCACGCCCCGGCGCGTGCCGTGCGCGGAGTCCATTGGGGACACGTCCGCGGCGTCCGCGGCGTTCCAGATCGCTGCTGTTCTCGCACTTGCGGAGGACGGCGCGGCAGGTGGTGCCCGGAGGGTCCTGATCACCTCGGCGGAATCGAACGGCGTCGTCGGAGCGGCCCTGCTGGAGCTGGTCGACCCCGCCCGATCCGGGCCGTAGTGGACCTGCGCGAGTCGGGGATCCCGCAGACCGGACGGCGGCTGTAACTCCCGCAGGGGGGCCGCTCCCCGCACCGCTACGCAGGACGAGTTCGGAAGCAGGCTCTGCAGCGCAGTACCGCCACGAAAGGGATGCACAGATGCCCGACACCGACGCGACGCCCATCGACCTGGAGGACCTGCGACGCATCGTCGCAGAGGTGCTCGACGTCGAGGTGTCCGACGTGACCGACGACGCCCAGTTCGTGGAGGACCTCGGCGGCGATTCGCTGCTGGCGTTGGAGGTCATCGTCGTGCTGGAGAAGAAGTACGGGGTGAAGTTCACCGAGTCCGAGGTGCAGGGCCTGACGTCCCTGCCGAAGACCCACGACCTGCTCGCGGCCAAGTTGGGGGCCGCCTGATGGGCGCGGCGTGCAGCCCGATCGCGGGCGCGATCGAGGTCGCGGGCCAGGAGCTCGCGATGGTCATCGAGCCCGGCGAACCCGTTTTCGCCGGCCACTACCCGGGATTCCCGATCTTCCCCGGGGTGAGCATCGTCGAGTTCGTCCACCGCGGCGCGCTGGCCGCCATCCCGGAACCCCAGCAGCGGTGGGAACTCTCGGGCATCGACAAGGTCCGCTTCACCAGCCCCGTCTTCCCGGGCGATTCGCTGACCGCGGACCTCCGGTGGCGGCGGCGCAATGCCGGCTGGACCTGTGCCGCCTCGGTCGCCACCGAGCGCGGGCCCGCCGCGCAGGTCCGGATCAGCTTCGCGGAGGCGGGCGCGGCGTCCGCGGAGGGCGGCGGAATCGCCGGGATCAAGCGGATCCTGCCGCACCGCCACCCGATGCTGCTCGTCGACCGGGTCGTCGACCTCGTCCCCGGCGAGCGGCTTACCGCGCTGAAGGCGGTCACCTGCAACGAGCCGTGGTACCGGGAACTCGCGGACGACGCCGACGACGGGGACTACGACTACCCGGGCGTGCTGCTGCTCGAATCCTGGTGCCAGGCGGCGGGATTGCTCATCGCGGGGGCGAAACCGAACCCCGACGTGCGCACCGGCGCGGTGATGCTCTTCGGCGGGATCGCCGGCGTGCGCCGCACCGGGCGGGTCCGCCCCGGCGACGTCGTGGAGCACCGGGTCCGCTTGGCGCGGACGTTCACCGACACGGCGATCTTCGAAGGGGAGAGCGCGGTCGGCGGCGAGGTCGTGATGGAGATCGACCAGGTGGTGATGGCGCTGCGGCCGGCATCCGAACTGACCGGCGCGGCGGCGGCCGGAGCGGAGGGGACGGGCGGATGACGGAGACGGACAGGCGGGTCGCCCTGGTCACGGGCGGATCGCGGGGGATCGGCAGGGCGACCGTGCTGCGGTTGGCGCGGGACGGGTTCGACGTGGCGTTCTGCTACGCGTCGAACCCCGAAGCGGCTGCGCTGCTGGAGAAGGAAGCGGGCGACCTGGGGGCGCGGGTGGTCGCCAAGCAGGCGGACGTGTCGCGGGCCGAAGCGGTGCGCGCGCTGGTCGCCGATGCCCAGGAAGAACTCGGGCCCATCGACGTCGTGGTGACCTCGGCGGGCATCGTCCGGGACAACCCGCTGCTGCTGATGAAGGACGAGGAGTGGCACCAGGTCCTGGACACCAACCTCGACGGCACCTACCACGTCTGCCGCTCCGTCGTCTTCGAGATGATGAAGCGCAAGCGGGGCTGCATCGTCAACATCTCGTCGGTGGCCGGGGTCCACGGCAACGCCACGCAGACCAACTACTCGGCGTCCAAGGCCGGGATCATCGGCTTCACCAAGGCGCTCGCCAAGGAGGTCGGGAAGTACGGCATCCGCGCGAACGTGGTGGCGCCGGGCTTCATCGAGACCGACATGACAGCCGGGCTGTCCGGGAGCACCCGCGCGGCCGCGGCGGCGAACATCGCGCTGAGGCGGTTCGGCCGACCGGAAGAGGTGGCCGACATGGTCGGCTACCTGGTGTCCGCCGAGTACGTGACCGGCAGCGTGCTGCAGATCGATGGCGGCATCGTCATCTGAGAGCCCGTCACGAGGAGGGGCACCCGCAGTCCAGGGGACCTCTCAGATTCCGCTGAGCGACCACCCACCCAGACCATTCACCAAACAGGCTCTGAGACGGCCGAGGAGCGGAGAACCCGTCATGCCCAGGAAGAACAGCGTCCCCAGGTGCTACTTCTCGTTGCGCAGCCCGTATTCCTGGCTCGCCTACCGGGAGCTGGTGGACCGGTATCCCGAGGTGGCGGCGGCGGTCGAGTGGCGACCGTTCTGGGAACCGGACGTCCGCAGCGAGCGGATGCTGGCCGATGCGGGCGGCAGCTTCCCGTACGTGGCGATGTCCCGCGCCAAGAGCCTCTACATCCTCCAGGACGTGCGCCGGCTCACCCGCGAGCGCGGTCTCGAACCGACCTGGCCGGTCGACCGCGACCCGGTGTGGGAAGTGCCGCACCTGGCGTACTTCGTCGCGCTGGACGAGGGACTGGGGCGGGAGTTCGTCGACCGCGCCTATCGCGCCCGCTGGCAGGAAGGGCGTGACATCTGCGACCGCGCCACCATGGCGGAGCTCGCCGCCGAGCTCGGGCTGCCGCCGGACCGCGTCTCGAACGCGGTAGACGACGAGGAACTGCGTCGACGGGGGACCGCGGCGCTGCTCGACATCGACGAGGACGGCGTGTTCGGGGTCCCGTTCTTCGTGGACCGCTTCAACAAGTTCTGGGGAGTGGACCGGCTGCCGGCCTTCGTCCGGTCGGTGGCCGGCACGGCCGCCGCGCCGGTGCCCGTTGCGGCCGCGGAGCTGGACCCGGGCCTCGGCGGTGACCAGGGGCACGCCGGTGGCTGTGGCTGAACGACGATTCCGCGCGACCTGGAGGGCGAGATGAGGGAAGGCAACATCAGTTCGGCCGCGGCCGTGCACCGGTGGGCTCGGGTCGCCGGCAGCACCACGGCGATCGTCTACGAGGGCACCGAGATCAGCTACGCGCAGCTGTCCGCCCGGGTGCGGCGGTTGGCGGCGGTGCTCGCCGATGGCGGGCTCCGGCGCGGTGATCGGGTCGCCTACCTCGGCCGGAACAGCGCGCTGCTGCTGGAGACCGCGCTTGCCGCGGCGCACCTCGGCGTGATCTTCCTGCCGCTGAGCTTCCGGCTGTCCAGCGACGAAGTGGCTTTCCTGCTCGGCGATTCCGGTGCGCACACGCTCGTCGTCGAGGACGAGCAGCGGGCGTTGGTCGACGGCATCGCCGACTCGGTCCCGGTGCGCCGCTTCCTGCTCGACTCCGCGGCGGAACCCGCTCACCCGCGCTGGGAGAGCTTGCCGGCGGCGGCTTCGCCGGACCGGGACGACGAACCGGTGCACGTCCGGGAGGCGGACGTCGCCCTGCTCATGTACACGTCCGGCACCACCGGGCGACCCAAGGGCGCGCTGCTGACCCACGGGAACCTGTGGTGGAACCAGGTCAACACGGCGACCGCGATCGAAACCCGGTTCCGCGACCCGGCCCTGGTCATCGCGCCCATGTTCCACATCGCCGGGCTCAGCGGCTTCACCATCGGCACCCTCGCGCACGGCGGCACCCTGGTGGTCCGGCGCGCGTTCAACGCCGAGCAGTGCCTGGCAGACCTGGTGGCGCACCGGGTGGCCAACCTGATCGCGGTGCCGACGATGTTCGACGCCATCGCCCGGACCCCCGGCTTCGAGCGGGCCGACCTGTCGGCGTTGCGCGCCGCGATCGTCGGTGGCGCGCCGGTCCCGGACCAGCTCGTCCGCGACTACTCGGCGCGGGGCGTGAAGCTGCAGCAGGCGTGGGGCCTGACCGAGACCGCGCCGCTGGCTACCTACCTGCCGCCGCGGTTGGTGGACGGCCATCCCGGATCGGCGGGTTTCCCCATGCCGCACACCGAGATCAGGCTGATCGACGCGGCGACAGGGGACGCGGTGACCGAACCGGGCGAGGCCGGCGAGATCTGCGTCCGCGGACCGAACGTGATCTCCGGGTACTGGAACGACCCGGACGCGACTCGCAAGGCGGTGGACGACGCCGGCTGGTTCCACTCCGGCGACATCGGACACGTGGACGAGCAGGGCCACCTCTACGTCGTCGACCGGCTCAAGGACGTGATCATCAGCGGTGGGGAGAACATCTATCCCGCCGAGATCGAGCGGCTGATGGCCGAATTCCCGGGCGTCCGCGAGGTGGCCGTGGTGGGCGTGCCGCACCCGAAGTGGGACGAGACTCCCGTCGTGGTCGTGTGCCAGGACGGCGCGGCCACCCTGGAGGAGATCCGCGCGTTCCTCGGGGAGCGGTTGGCGCGGTTCAAGCTCCCCACCGCAGTGCACCACTGCGACGTCCTGCCGCGCAACGGCACCGGGAAGGTCGACAAGGCGGGGTTGCGGGCGCGGCTGGCCGGCGAGCCCGAACTGGTCGCCGCAGACCGATGATGCGAGCCAGGCCGGGAGGGGTGCGACATGGCCGGCGTTCGTGATGGCACCGCGACCGCAGTTTCAATTGAAACCGCGTCCACGATCCACGGCGTCGTCGAGGAACAGGTGCGCCGGAGCCCGGCCGCGGTGGCGATCGCGCACCGCTGGTCCGAGCTGAGCTACGCGGCGCTCGACGCCAGGGCGAACCAGCTCGCGCACCACCTGCGCGCGCTGGGCACGGGGCCGGGTTTCCTGGTCGGCGTGGGCCTGCGCCGCGGGCCGGACCTGGTCGTGGCGCTGTTGGCCGTGCTCAAGGCCGGTGGCTCGTTCGTGGCCCTCGACCCCGCCGAACCGGCGAAGCGGCTGGCGCTCATCGCATCCGACGCCGACCTGCACTGCCTGATCACCAGCGGCGCCGGCCCATCGGGGCTTCCCGCCCGCCACCTCGTGCGCATCGACGCGCACGCCGCGGAGATCGCCCGGCGGCCCACCGCGCCACCGGAGTCCGTTGTGGACGGTGAGTACCCCGCCTACGTCACGTACACATCGGGTCCGCACGGTCGGCCGCTGGGAATCGTGGTCCGGCACCGCGACGCGCTCGGCCGCTTCGCCGGGATGCGCGACCGGATCGGTTGCGCGGAATCGGACGTCGTCCTCGCGTTGACCAGCATCTCCTTCGACGCCGGGGTGCTGGCACTGCTGTGGCCGCTGGCCTGCGGCGCGAAGGTCGTCGTCGCCGGGGACCGGTTGGTCGAGAACCGGGCTCCCGCCGCCGAGCACCCGCTCGGCTTCAGCCTGTTCTTCTTCGCCGCCGCCACGGCCGACGAGCAGCGGCGCGACGGCTACCGCCTGGTGCTGGAGGCCGCGAAGTTCGGCGACGCCCACGGGTTCGAGGCCGTGTGGACTCCCGAACGGCACTTCCACTCCTTCGGCGGCCTGTACCCGAACCCGGCGGTCATGGCCGCGGCGCTGGCGACGGTGACCGAGCGGATCGGACTGCGGTGCGGCAGCGTGGTCGCGCCGCTGCACGACACGGTCCGCATCGCCGAGGAGTGGTCCTTGGTGGACAACCTCTCCGATGGCCGGGTCGGCCTCGCGTTCGCATCCGGCTGGAACACCAACGACTTCGTGTTCTTCCCGGACCACTTCCCGCGCCGCAAGCAGCGGATGGCCGAGCAGCTGGACGAGTTCCGGCGGCTGTGGCGCGGGGAGCCAGTTCGGCGGCGGGGCGGCGACGGCGCGGAGGTCGAGGTGCGGGTCTTCCCGTCGCCGGTGCAGGACGAGCCCCCGATCTGGCTCACCTCGGCGGGTTCGGTGGAGACCTTCGAGCGCGCGGGGGCGGCCGGGGTGAACGTGCTCACCCACCTGCTCGGGCAGGACCTCGACGAGCTGGCGGTGAAGATCGCGGCGTACCGGAACGCCAGGGCCGAGCACGGGTTCGCCGGACCGGGCCGGGTGTCGGTCATGGTGCACACCTTCCTGCTCGACGACGCGGCGCGGGCGAAGGCGCTGGCGAGGGGCCCGTTCCGGGAGTACCTGCGCAGCTCCGCGGAGCTCAGCCGGGTGCTGTTCGGCGCCGGGACCGCCGTCACCGACGAGGACCTCGAATCGGTGCTGGACCTGGCGCTCGACAGGTACCTGCAGCGGTCCGGCCTGTTCGGTTCGCCGGCGGAGGGCGTCGAAGTGGTGCGCAGGCTGGCGGCCGCGGGTGCGGACGAGGTCGCGTGCCTGATCGACTTCGGGGTCGCCGTCGACGACGTGATCGCGGGCCTGCCCACGCTGAACCGGCTGAAAGAACTGCACGAGGAGGAGGTGGCCGACGCCGAGCACTCGTTCGCGCAGCTCAGCCGGCGGCACAACGTCACCTTGCTGCAGTGCACACCGTCCTTCCTGGCCGCACAGCCGGCCGGTTCGGAGGCGTTGAGGGGCGCCCGCGCGGTGCTCGTCGGCGGGGAGGCGATCCCCGCGGATCTGGCGCGACGCCTGTCGGCTGCCTTGCCGGGGGTGCGGTTGTTCGCCGCATATGGCGCACCGGAGACGACTTCCTGGGCCGCGGTCCACGAGATCGGCCCGGACGCGGCGGTGTCCATCGGCCGAGCACTGCCGGGCACCGAGGTGCTGGTGGTGGACGAGGACCTGCGGGAGGTGCCGGTCGGAGCGGTCGGTGAGCTCCTGATCGGCGGGGCCGGGATCGCCGCGGGTTACCTCGCGCAGCCCGGGCTCACCGCGCAGCGGTTCGTCGCGAGCGGATCCGGAACCGCCTACCGGACCGGGGACCGCGTGCGCCGGGAAACGGACGGGACCCTGACGCTCCAGGCGCGTGCGGACCGCCGGGTGACCGTCCTCGGGCACCGGGTCGAACTCGCCGAGGTGGAGAACGTGCTTTCCCGGCACGCCCAGGTCGAATCCGTCGAGGTGACCGCGAGTACCGGTCGGTTTGGTGGCGCGCAGCTGGTCGCGCGGGTCGCCCCGGTGGCCGAGCCGACCGACCACGTCGCCGAAGAGGCCCACGTGCGCCGCTGGTGCCAGGAGTGGGAACGGATCTATGCCGCTGCCGAGCCGGGAATGGGTGCCGCCGAACCGATTCCACCCCAGGACATGCGCGCGCGGCTGGGCCACACCGCGCGCCGCATCGCGGACCTGGCGCCGCAGTCGGTCGTGGACGTCGGTGCCGGCCCCGGACTGCTGCTGCGCGCACTGCTCCCGCACATTGCGGAATACCGCGGGATCGAGCCCTCCTCGTCGGCCGTCGGAGCGGCTCGGCAGGCGCTCGGCCCCGAGCCACCGCACAACGGCGTCATCGACCATGCCGACGCCACCGCGCTCGCCGGCACACCGACCGCAACCGCCGACGTGGTGGTGCTGAACTCCGTCGTCCAGTACTTCCCGAACACCGGATACCTGGAGCGCGTTCTCGCCGAGGCCGCCCGGGTCGGTCGGCGCGCGGTCTTCGTCGGCGACGTGCGGGGCTTGGCGGAGCTGGACGCGCACTACGCGGCAGCGGAGCTCAAGCGCTGCCAACCGTTGACGTCGGCGGCGGAACTCGCGGCGGCGATCCGGCGAAACGTCGCGGGCGAGCCGGAGTTGTGCCTTTCGCCCGAGTACTTCAGGAGGTTCGGCCACGCGCGGATCGAGCTCAAGCGCGGGCACGAGGTCAACGAGCCGACCTGCTTCCGCTACGACGTCACCCTGCTGCTCGACGAGCAACCCGGCGGACCGGTCGCCGCTGCGTTGGCCTGGTCGGAACTCCCGGCCGGACTGGACGGCCTCGCCCAGCGGATCGGCACCGGGCCGCTGACCGTCAACGGCATCCCCAATCGCCGGCTGGTGCGCCCGCGGGCACTGCTCCGACTGCTCGCCGGGAGTGCGGACGACACCACGGCCTGGGAACTGGAGCGGCTGCTGTGGGAGGTCGACGGGGCGTCGGCCGTCGACCCGGAGAGCGTCGTGGAGTTCGGTGAGCGGCACGGCGCGAGAGTCCGGCTGCTGGTCCCGGAACATGGCGGCCTGCACGAGTTCGACGCCGCTTTCGAGCCGGTGGAGCGGCGCCCATGAAAACCGGGGCGACCGATCCGCTGGCCGTGGCGCGGGCGCCCGGGTTCCGCGCGGCACTACGCGCCTACGCCCGGGAGAGCCTTCCCGGAGCCATGGTCCCGGGGCGGATCGAGGTCGGCGGCCCGTTTCTCGACGGGCTGACCGGAACCGCGTACGCCCCGCCGACCGGTCCGGTCGAAGCCCGGTTGGTCGGCATCTGGCAGGACGTGCTCGGCGTGCACCGGGTCGGCGTCGCGGACGACTTCTTCGATCTGGGCGGCACTTCCCTGACCGCCGCGGTCTTGCTGGACCGGGTGCGGGACGAGTGCGGCGTCGAAATCGGGACGCACGAGCTGTACGCGGGGCCCGTCATCGCGGAGCTGGCGCGGTTGGTCGGCGATGAAGCCGTTGCCAGCGACCGATCGCGCGGAATCGACCCCGACGCCCTGGCCGCGGAAGCGCTGCTGCCGGACGACGTCCGGCCAGGTCAGGTCGCCGATCCGGTGGAGCCCTTCCGGAATGTCGTGCTGACCGGCGCGACCGGGTTCGTGGGCGCGTTCCTGCTCCGCGACGTGCTGGACCGCTCCGATGCCGACGTGCATGTCGTCGTGCGGGCCGGCGACCGGGACGGTGCCGTGAACCGGGTCCGGAAGAACCTGGCCGCGTACGGGCTGTGGCGCAGGGCGGATGCACGACGTCTGGTCGGGGTCCCCGCCGACCTCAGCCGCCCCTACCTCGGCCTGGATCGTCCCGCGTACGAGGAACTGGCACGGCGAGCCGATCTGGTGCTGCACAGCGGCGCCGGGACCAGCGCCGTGCTTTCCTACCGGCAGCTCAAGACGACGAATGTGCTGGGAACACTGGAAGTCCTGCGGCTGGCGTGCCGAGGTCGCGTGAAACCGGTGCACTACGTGTCATCGCTCGAGGTGTTCCCCGATGCCCTGGGAGCGCGGCCTTCCGGTGCGGTAGAAACGTCTGATGTGGACGGTGTGATCGGCGGTCGCGCGCAGACCAAGTGGGTGGCGGACCGCCTCGTCGCGCAGGCCGGGCGGCGCGGCCTCCCGGTCGCGATCCACCGCCCCGGGCAGGTCGTCGGGGGTCGAGCGACGGGAGCCTGCCCGCCGGAGCTGTTCTTGTGCGCCTGGCTGAAGGGCTGCATCCA
This sequence comes from Saccharopolyspora sp. NPDC045839, assembly GCF_056431645.1. Taxonomy (NCBI): domain Bacteria; kingdom Bacillati; phylum Actinomycetota; class Actinomycetes; order Pseudonocardiales; family Pseudonocardiaceae; genus Saccharopolyspora; species Saccharopolyspora sp. NPDC045839. The sequence continues at coordinate 552,930 of NZ_JBWKKH010000001.1, read as the reverse complement.
GCTGGGCTCGGCGCCGGACCTGGACCTGTTCGTCGACGCGGTTCCGGTGGACTTCGTGACTTCGTCCATCGCGCGAATCGCGTTGAGCGGAACGGGGTTCGGCCAAGCGCACCACCTACCGGGTGCTCCGCCCGTGCGCTGGGCGGAGCTCGTGGGCCTGCTGAGCGATTCGGGGTATCGGGTGTCGCGCAAGCCGTACGGGGAGTGGCGTAGGGATTTGCGCGTTGCGGTGGAAGCCGGCGCGAAGAATGCGCTGCTCCCGTTCCTGCCGCTGTTGGGCGAGGAAGGACCGGCGCCGGACCTGCCGCTCCGGCATGTCGGTCACCCATTCGACGCGGATCGGGCGGGCGGCTCGGAAACAGCTCCTCCGGTGGGCGTCCCGGAACTGATATCGGGTTGCCTGGACTACCTGGTCGCGATCGGGAACCTGGAGCCGCCGATGAGGTGAATTGGACTTTCCAGCCTCGGTTTCCGCTGTCGCTGAAAGGTGCGCCCCGGGTGATCGAAACTGTTTGTTTTCGGATGTTGTCGTTCTAGCCTTGCATTGAGGCTTTCCAACCTCGTTGTGCGTGGCGGTGCGGGTAGCGGAACCTCAGAGGCTCCCTGGTCTGTGGGTGCCCCTCCTGATGTATGTCCAATACGCGGCGGAGGGGCCGTCCTCGCCGGGGGAACCCCGGAGGGGTGGGCACGGTGAACCCGCGGCGGTGCAAGCTGGGAGGGTGGGCTATGCGCCTGCGGCGCATGCGACATCCCGTCGACGTGCGGCTTTGCGGCCCGCGGCTGCGGGCCGACCAGGATGAAAACCGCTCAATGGAAATCCGGCTGGACTGGTGAGGTTTGCCGTGACGGCTAAGAAATCGGCAGTCGAGGACATTCTCCCGCTGACCCCGCTGCAAGAGGGGTTGCTGTTCCACGCCTGGTACGACGAACAGGGGCCGGACGTCTACATCGTCCAGCTGTGCGTCGAGCTCGAAGGCGATTGCGACGTCCCGAGGTTGCGGGCGGCCGGTCAGGCGTTGGTGGACCGGCACGCGAGCTTGCGCGCGGCGTTCGTGCGCCGCGGTGGCCGGGAGCCGGTGCAGGTGATCGCCCGGCGGGTGCGAGCGCCTTGGCGGGAGATCGACCTGGTGGCGGCGGCCGATCCGGAGGCCGCCTTCGCGGATGTCCTTGCGGCGGACCGGAACGAGCGGTTCGACCTGGGGAGACCGCCGCTGGTGCGCTTCCTGGCGGTGCGGTTCGCCGCTGACCGCGTCCGCCTGGTGATGACGTTCCACCACACCCTGTTCGACGGTTGGTCGCTGCCGATCGTGGTCGATGAGCTGGTCGAGCTGTACTCCCGCGACGGCGACGCCAGCGGGCTCCCGCCGGCTCCGGTGTGGCGGGAGTACTTGGCGTGGTTGTCCGATCAGGACGGTGCGGGGGCTGTTCGGGCGTGGGCCGAGGCGCTTGCGGGGGTGGAACAGCCGACTTTGGTGGCTCCGGGCGCGGGTCGGGGCGGAGTCGTGCCGTGTCGCGCGGTGGCTGATGTCTCGACGGGTTTGCTGGGCGGGCTGCGGTGTCTGGCGGCTGAGCGTGGTGTGACGTTGTCGTCGGTGGTTCAGGGTGCTTGGGGGGTGTTGCTCGGCGGGCTGGTCGGCTGCGAGGACGTGGTTTTCGGCTCTGTGGTGGCGGTTCGGCCCCCGGAAGTCCGGGGTGTCGAGTCGCTGGTGGGGTTGTGCGTCAACACGGTTCCGGCGCGGGTCCGGTGGTCGCCTGGGACGCGTGTTGGCGATGTGCTGGCGGAGGTTCAGTCCGCGCAGATCGGGTTGATGCCGTATCGGCATGTGGGGCTGCCGGAGATCCGGGGTGCGCTGGGTGTTGGTGAGTTGTTCGACTCGGTGGTCATCTTCGAGAACTACCCGACCAAGCCGGGAACGGCTGTCGAAGCGGCAGCGGGGCCTTCGCTGCGCGTCGCGAACGTCGAAGGTCTCGACTCGACGCATTACGGGTTGGCGTTGGTGGTGCTGCCGGGGGCGGAGCTGCTGACGTTGCGCCTGGATTACCGGCCGGATTGCTTCACCGCGGAGGAAGCGGAACTGGTCCTGCGGCGGTTGGTTCGCGTGCTGGAGTCGATGGCGGCCGATCCTGACATGCGGGTGGTGGACATCGACATCCTCACCGACGAAGAGCGGGATCAGTTGCTCGAGGTGTGGAACGGGCGAGGTGTGGTCGCAGCTGAGTCGACTCTGCCGGAGTTGTTCGAGGCTCAGGTTGCGGAGTCGCGGGATGCGACTGCGGTGGTGTGCGGTGATGAGTCGGTGTCGTATGCGGAACTGAATGCTCGGGTGAATCGGCTTGCTCGGTGTCTGATCGGTCGTGGTGCCGGGCCGGGTTGTGTTGTGGGGCTTGCGGTTCCGCGGTCGGTTGAGATGGTCGTGGCGGTGTGGGCGGTGCTCAAGGCGGGTGCCGCGTATTTGCCGGTCGATCCGGGTTTTCCTGCCGAGCGGATCGGGTTCATGTTGGCCGACGCCGACCCGGTGCTGGTGGTGACGACCGTCGAGGCCGAACACGCGATGCCACCGGGCTTTCCGGTTCTCGTGTTGGACGATCCGGGAACCGCGGCCGCAGTGGCCGGCGCTTCGGGTGCGGACATCACTTGCGCGGATCGTGCTGCGCTGCAGCTCGACGACGCGGCGTACGTGTTGTTCACGTCGGGTTCGTCGGGGCGTCCGAAGGGCGTGGTGGTCTCTCACCGGAATGTGTGCGGGTTCGTTGCGGCGATCGATCCGTGGTTGGGGGCCCGCCCCGGGGACAGGTTGCTCGCGGTGACGACGTTGTCGTTCGACATCGCCGTGGTCGAGTTGCTGGCGCCGCTGCTCGCCGGTGCGGCGGTGGTCGTGGCTCGTGGTGGTGAGGTCGGAGATCCGCGGGCGTTGGCGGCGTTGGTGGCGGACCACGCGGTGACGGTCATGCAGGCGACACCGGCTCTGTGGCAGGCACTGGTGTCCGAAGCGCCGGGGATGATTCACGGGCTGCAGGTGTTGACCGGCGGCGAGGCCCTGCCAGCGCAGCTGGCGGCCCGGCTGCGCGGTTCGGCCGGTGAGGTGGTCAACCTCTACGGGCCGACGGAGGCCACGGTGTGGTCGACGGCGGCGGAGATCGATCGCGATGGTCGGGTGCCCATCGGCCGGCCGTTGGGCAACACCCGCGTCTACGTCCTCGGCCCGAACCTGCGGCCGGTGCTTCCCGGAGTGACCGGTGAGCTGTTCATCGCCGGTTCCGGGGTGGCGCGGGGCTATCTCGGGCGTCCCGAGCTGACGGCCCAACGGTTCGTGGCTGATCCGTTCGGTCCCGCGAGTGGGCGGATGTACCGGACCGGGGATGTGGCTCGCTGGAACCGGGACGGCGAGTTGGAGTTCGTCGGCCGGGTGGATGATCAGATCAAGGTTCGTGGTTTCCGGATCGAGCTGGGTGAGGTCGAGGCCGCCCTGGCTGCTCATCCGGCGGTGTCGCAGTGCGCGGTGGCCGCGCGTGAGGACCGGCCGGGCGAAAGGCGCCTGGTCGCCTATGTGGTGGCCGATGCCGGTGACCCGGCCGAATTGCGGGCGTACGCGGCTCGGCGGCTGCCCGACTACATGGTCCCGTCGGCCGTGGTGGTCCTCGACGGTTTCCCGTTGACGGCGAACGGGAAGCTGGACCGGAAGGCGTTGCCCGCTCCTGATTTCGGCTCCGGTGCGGTGAAGGTTTCGCCGCGGACCGAGCGCGAGGCGTTGTTGTGCGGGTTGTTCGCCGAGGTGCTGGGCGTTGCGGAGGTGGGGGTAGAAGACAGCTTCTTCGACCTGGGCGGCCACTCGCTGTTGGCGACTCGACTGGTCGGCCGTGTCCGTGCCGAGTGCGGTGTGGAGTTGTCCGTACGCGCGGTGTTCGAGGCACCGACGGCGGCACAGCTGGCCATCCGGATCGACACCGAGGCGGGGGTGCATCACCCGGTGGCGCTGCGCGCCGAGCAGCGGCCGGAACGGGTTCCGCTGTCCTTCTCCCAACGCCGCTTGTGGTTCGTGGGAGAGCTCGACGCGACCGGCTCGGCGTACCACATCCCGCTGGCGTGGCGGATCCCCGGTGAGGTCGACATCGTCGCCCTGCGAACGGCGGTGCGGGACGTTCTCACGCGCCACGAGGCACTGCGGACGGTATTCCCGTTCGGCGCGGACAGCGTGCCCTGGCAGCAGGTCCTGGACGTCGACACCGCGCTGGAACGAGCCTTCGGCGCTGCCGAAGCGGAGATCGGCTCCGACGACGTTGAGCGGGTGGTCGCCGAGCATTCCGCGCAGGCCTTCGACCTGGGGGTGGAGCCGCCGATCAGGGTGCGATCGTGGGAGATCGCCGGCGGTGGCCGTGTCCTGCTGGTGGTGTTGCACCACATCTCCGGCGACGGTTGGTCGGTGGGGCCGCTGGTGCGGGACTTGGCCGTCGCATACGCGGCACGGTGCACCGGTGAGTCGCCAGGTTGGCGGGAATTGCCGGTTCAGTACGCGGATTTCGCGTTGTGGCAGCGAAAAACCCTGGGCAGCGAGGACGACCCCGGCAGTGCGATTTCGCGCCAGCTGGACTTCTGGAAGCAGGCCCTGCGGGACCTTCCGGAGGAACTGGCGCTTCCGGTGGACAGGTCTCGGCCGGCCGTGGCGTCGTATCGGGGCCGGACTCTTTCGGCCGTCGTCGAGCCGGGTGTGCACCGGCGATTGGTCGAGCTGGCCCGGGAGTGCCGGGCGAGCACCTTCATGGCGCTCCAGGCCGCGCTCGCCGCGTTGCTGGCGCGGTTGGGTGCGGGGACGGACATTCCGATCGGGAGTCCGATCGCCGGACGTGATGATGAGGCGTTGCACGATCTGGTTGGTGCGTTCGTCAACACGCTGGTGTTGCGGACCGATACTTCGGGGGATCCGAGTTTCCGGGAGCTGCTGGCGAGGGTCCGGGAGACGAACCTGGCTGCCTACTCGCATCAGGATCTGCCGTTCGAGCGGCTCGTGGAGGCGTTGAACCCGCAGCGGTCCCTGGCCCGCCACCCGCTGTTCCAGGTGGCTCTCGCGCTCAACAACGGACCCATCGCCGAGCTCGACCTGCCCGGCGGGAACGCCGAGCCGATCGCCGTCCCCATCAGCACCGCCAAGTTCGACCTCGCCTTCACCGCGGTCGAACTCCCGGCCTCGGGAGAGCACCCCGACGGCCTGGAGGTGTCCGTGGAGTACAGCGTGGACCTCTTCGACGCGGACACCGCCGAGCAGCTCCTCCAACGATTGCTGCGGCTGCTCGACCGGGCGTCCGCCGATCCCGATCGGCCACTGCACGAGCTCGACGTCCTCGCAGCAGCCGAGCGCCACCGGCTCCTCCACGAGTGGAACGGCGGTCCGGCGGCACCCGATGCCGTGGTCCCCGATCTCTTCGAAGCGCAGGTCGCACGTACCCCCGACGCGGTCGCGGTGCTGTGCGACGGGACGGCGGTGACGTACGCCGAGCTGAACGCGCGGGCGAACCGGTTGGCGCGATGCCTGGTCGAGAAGGGGGCCGGGCCGGAGACCGCGGTGGGGCTCGCGATTCCCCGGTCCGTCGAGATGGTGGTGGCGCTGCTCGCCGTGCTGAAGGCGGGTGCCGCGTACGTGCCGCTGGATCCGGCATATCCGGCCGACCGGCTCGCGTTCATGGTCGCCGACTCCGCACCGGTGCTCCTGCTCGCCCGCAGCGACGTCGAGCAGCAGTTCGCGGCCGGCCGAATGGTCTTGGACGAACCGGGTGTCGTCGAGGCGCTGGCCCGGTACGCCGGTACCGACCTGACCGACGCCGAGCGGAATGGTCCGCTGGATCCGGCGAACCCGGCCTACGTCATGTACACCTCCGGCTCGACCGGCACCCCCAAGGGGGTCGTCGTCACGCACTCGGGGATGGCGGATTCCGTCGCGTGCGCGCACGCGGTCGTCGGCCCGGAACGACTCGCCCGCGTGCTCGCCTCGACATCGCTGAGCTTCGACACCTCGGTGCTGGAGATCTTCCCGCCGCTGACCTCCGGCGGGGCGATCGAAGTGGTACCCGATCTCCTCACCCTGGCGGACCGCCCGCAGGTGCTGTCGGACGGCGGCCTCGTCAGCGCCGTGCCGTCGGTCCTGGCGAAGGTGATTCGCGGCCAGGAGCGGGCGGAGGGCGTGCACACGGTGATCTTGGGCGGCGAATCCTTCACCGCCCAGCTCGTCCGGGACATCCGCGCGGTCTTCCCGAACTGCCGGATCATGAACTTCTACGGGCCGACCGAGGCCACGGTCTACTCCGCGGTCTGGTACTCCGACGGCGACGAGCCCCCGCAGGTGCCGATCGGGCCGCCGGTGCCGAACACCAGGGCCTACGTGCTGGGCCCCGCTCTGGAGCTGGTGCCCGCCGGGGTGGTGGGCGAGCTGTACATCGCAGGTGCCGGGGTGGCGCGCGGGTACTCGGGGCGTGCCGGGTTGACGGCCGAGCGGTTCGTGGGCGATCCGTTCGGCGCAGCCGGCGGGCGGATGTACCGGACCGGCGACCGGGTGCGCTGGAACCGGAACGGGGAGCTGGAGTTCCTCGGTCGCGCCGACGAGCAGGTCAAGGTCCGTGGTTTCCGCATCGAACTGGGCGAGATCGAGGCGGCGGTCGCTGCGCACCCGCGGGTCGCGCAGTGCGTGGTCGTGGCGAGAGAGGAGCAGGAGGGGGAGAAGCGCCTGATCGCCTATGTCGTCCCCAAAGCCGGCGGGTGCGATCCGGCGGAGGTGCGGGCTCAGGTGGCCCGCAGCCGACCGGATCACATGGTGCCTTCGGCGGTGGTCCTGCTGGAGAGCCTTCCGCTGACCGCCAACGGGAAGCTGGACCGGAAGGCGCTGCCCGCGCCGGAATTCGGCTCCGGGAAGGCGATCACGCCGCCGCGGACGCCGCGCGAGGAACTGCTGTGCGGGTTGTTCGCCGAGGTCCTGGACGTGGACGAGGTGGGGATAGGCGACGGCTTCTTCGATCTGGGTGGTCATTCGTTGCTGGCGACTCGGTTGGTGAGTCGCATCCGCACCGCGTGCGGCGTGGGGTTGTCGGTGCGTGCGGTGTTCGAGGCGCCGACGGTGGCGGAGTTGGCCGCGCGGTTGGATGGCGATGACGAACCGGTGCTCCCGGTGTTGACGGGGATGGTGCGGCCGGAGCGGGTGCCGTTGTCGTTCGCGCAGTACCGGTTGTGGTTCGTGGACAAGCTGGACGCGGTTGGTTCGGCGTATCACATTCCGCTTGCCTGGCGGTTGACCGGCGAGGTCGACGTTCCCGCGTTGCAGGCGGCGGTGTGGGACGTGGTCGATCGTCACGAAGTCCTGCGGACGGCGTTCCCGGACGTGGCGGGGGTGCCGTTCCAGCGGGTGGTCGGCGATGCCCGGGTTGTTCTGGACGTTCCGGTGCTCGCGGTCGCCGCGGATGACGTCGAGGAGGTGTTGGCCGATCAGGTCGAGCGGGGTTTCGACCTGTCCTGCGAGGCACCGGTCCGTGCGCGAATCCTCGTGGTGGACGAGCGCGAGGTCGTGCTGTCGGTGGTGTTGCACCACATCGCCGGCGACGGTTGGTCGGTAGGTCCCTTGCTGCGGGACCTGGCCGCGGCGTATGCCGCGCGGTTCGCTGGTGAAGCGCCGGGTTGGCGGGAATTGCCGGTGCAGTACGCGGATTTCGCGTTGTGGCAGCGGCAAGTCCTGGGCAGCGAAGAAGATCCGGACAGCGTGATCTCCCGCCAGCTGGAGTTCTGGGAAGACACCCTGCGGGATCTTCCGGAAGAAATCGCCCTTCCCACCGACCAGCCGCGTCCGGCAACCGCGTCGTACCAGGGGTGGACCCATTCGGCCGCCGTCGCCTCCGAGGCGCATCGGCGGATGGTCGAACTGGCCCAGGCGTCTCAGGTGAGCACCTTCATGGTGGTGCAGGCTGCGTTGGCGATGTTGTTGACGCGGTTGGGTGCGGGTACGGACATTCCGATCGGAAGTCCGGTCGCTGGTCGTACGGAGCAGGCGACCGAGGATCTGGTGGGGTTCTTCGTCAACACGCTGGTGTTGCGGACCGACACATCGGGTGATCCGAGCTTCCGGGAACTGCTCGCGCGGGTCCGTGAGACGAACCTGGCCGCTTACGCCCACCAGGACTTGCCCTTCGAGCGGCTCGTCGAAGCACTCAACCCGCAGCGATCCCTCGCCCGGCATCCGCTGTTCCAGGTCCTGCTCACGGCCGGCAACGCGCCGGCCGGGACGCTCCGACTGCCCGGCGCCCACGTGGAGCAGGTGACGGCCGCGGCCCGGACCGCCAAGTTCGACCTCGCCTTCACCGCACTCGAGCACGGTGGGACGGACGGCGGGCTCGACCTCTTCCTCGAATGCAGCGCGGACCTGTTCCGGCCGAACACCGCCGAGGCACTGCTCCGGCGGCTGGTTCGGGTGCTGGAAGCAGTCGTGGCCGACCCCGACGTCCGGGTCGGGGACGTCGAGGTCCTGTCCGGGGCGGAGCGGCGCCTGCTGCTCGAAGCGCGGCGGGAAGCCGATGTCCAGGTCGCCACGCTGCCGGAGTTGTTCGAGGCTCGGGTGGCGGAGTCGCCGGACGCCGTGGCGGTGGCGTGCGGCGACGAGTCGGTGACCTACGCGGAGCTGAACTCCCGCGCGAACCGGCTCGCGCGGTGCCTGGCGGGTCGCGGGGTGGGGCCGGAAAGCGTTGTGGGATTGGCGTTTCCGCGAACGCCTGCGATGATCTCGGCGATGCTGGCCGTGCTCAAAGCCGGCGCCGCCTACTTGCCCATCGATCCGGATCAGCCCGCCGATCGGGTCGCGTTCATGCTCGCCGACGCCGAGCCCGTGCTGGTGCTGACGACCACCGAGGTCGAACAGGCCCTGCCACCCGGAACGCCCCGGCTGGTCGTCGATGATCCACGCACGGCCGACGTGCTGGCCGGGATGCCGGATGCGGATCCCTCCGATGCCGATCGCACTGCCCCGCTGCGCGTGGACAACGCGGCGTACCTCCTCTACACCTCGGGTTCGTCGGGGCGGCCGAAGGGCGTGGTGGTCGATCACGCGAACGTCGCGAGGTTGTTGGCGGTCGCCGGCGCCCGAATCGATGCGGGGCCCGGCGATGTGTGGACGTTGTTCCACTCGTACGCGTTCGACTTCTCGGTGTGGGAGATATGGGGCGCGCTGGCCGCCGGCGGGCGGCTCGTGGTCGTGCCGTGGGAGGTGACGCGTTCCCCGGCGGATTTCGCGGAGCTGCTGGTCCGTGAGCAGGTGTCGGTGCTGAACCAGACCCCGTCGGCGTTCTACCAGTTGGTGCGGGCACTGGAGGACGAGCCGTCCCGGCGGGACGGTTGGCGGGTGCGCTGCGTGGTCTTGGGCGGCGAGGCCCTGGATCCGGCTCGCGTCCCGGTCTGGGAAACCGGCATGCCCGCGGTGGTGAACATGTACGGGATCACCGAGACCACCGTGCACGTCACCCACGCGGAGATCGACGCCGAGGATCGCCACGCCCGCAGCGTGATCGGCCGGCCGCTGGCGGACCTGCGGGTGTACGTGCTGGATGCGAACCTGCGACCGGTTGCGCCGGGCGTGGTGGGTGAGCTGTACGTCGCCGGTGCCGGGGTGGCGCGGGGCTATTCGGGGCGCCCCGGCTTGACGGGGCAGCGGTTCGTGGCCGATCCGTTCGGCCCTGCCGGGGGCCGGATGTACCGCAGCGGCGACTTGGCGCGCTGGAGCAGCGACGACGAGCTGGAGTACGCGGGGCGGGCCGATGACCAGGTCAAGGTGCGCGGCTTCCGGATCGAACTCGGCGAGGTCGAAACCGTCCTGACCGGCCACCCCGACGTCGACCAGGTCGCCGCGGTCGCCCGAGAGGACCAGCCCGGCGGGAAACGGCTCGTCGCCTACGTCGTCCCCGGCTCCGGTGGGTGCGATCCTGCCGACGTGCGGGCTCACGCGACCCGTCGCCTGCCGGACTACATGGTGCCCGCGGCGGTCGTGATCCTCGATGCGCTTCCGTTGACCACCAACGGAAAGCTCGACCGCAGGGCGCTGCCCGCGCCGGCGGTCGAAGCCGACCGCGGGCGGCGTCCGGGCAACGAGCGCGAGGAACGCCTGTGCGCGGCGTACGCCGAGGTGCTCGGCGTCGCGGAGGTGGGAGCGGACGACGACTTCTTCCGGCTCGGCGGCGACAGCATCATGACGATCCAGCTGGTGGCGAAGGCCCGTCGCGCGGGGGTGCGGATCAGCCCGAAGCAGGTCTTCGAGCAGAAGACCCCGGCGGCCCTGGCCGTCATCGCCGACGTCCCGGACGAGCCCGGCGCGATGGCCGGCGGTCCGGAGGCCGGACCGGTCGCGTTGACGCCGATCCTGCACTGGCTGCGCGATCGCGGCGGCCCGGTGGACCAGTACCACCAGAGCATGGTGGTGCAGGTGCCCGCGGCGGTCGGCGAAGCCGAATTGGCCAGGGCCCTGCAGGCCGTCATCGACCACCACGATGCGCTTCGGCTGAGCCTCGACGACTGGAACCTGCGGGTGCTCCCGCCCGGGACTGTCCGGGCCTCCTCGCGGCTGCGGCGCGTCGTGCTGGACGGCCCCGACTTCGACGAGGTCGTGGGCGAGCACCTCGACGACGCGGTGCGCCGCCTGAACCCCCGCACCGGCGAGCTGCTTTCCGCGACCTGGCTGGATGCGGGGAACCACCGCCCCGGCCGGCTCCTGCTCGTGGTCCACCACGTGGCCGTCGACGGTGTGTCCTGGCGGATCCTGCTGCCCGACCTGCAGGACGCGTGGTCCCAGGTCGCGGCGGGGGAAGACCAGGTGGTCCTCGAACCCGTGGGCACCTCGTTGCGCGGCTGGGCCGACCACCTGGTCGAGCAGTCCCGCTCGCCGGAGCGGCTCGCCGAGCTGCCCGGCTGGCAGCTGGTGTCCGGTGTCGAGGAGCCCATGCTCGGAAACCGGCCGCTCGATCCGGCCACCGACACCTCGGCGACGCTGCGCGCGATCGAAGTCGTCATCTCCGCCGACGACGTGCTGCCGCTGCTGACGACCGTTCCCGCCGCGTTCCGCGGCAATGTCGACGACATCCTGCTCACCGCATTGGCCTTGGCCGTGCAGCACCGGCGTGGCGGCGGCGCCGTGCTGGTGGACGTGGAGACGCACGGCAGGCAGGAGGCGGCCGGGATCGATCTGTCCCGCACCGTCGGGTGGTTCACCTGCATCGCCCCGGTCGTCCTCGATCCCGGCGAGGTGGACCGGGAGCAGGTGCTCAACGGCGGGCCCGGTGCGGCGCGGGCCGTCAAGCGGATCAAGGAGCAGCTGCGCGCCATGCCAGATCGCGGGCTCGGCTACGGGATGCTGCGGTACCTCAACCCCGATGCCCGGCTCGCCGGCGCGAAGGCGCAGATCGCGTTCAACTACCTCGGCCGCTTCACCGCACCGGCCGAGGCCGCGGATTGGGCGCCGGCGCCAGGGGCGGGCCTGGGTGCCGGGAGCGATCCGGATCTGCCCGCGGCCCACAGCCTCACCATCGACGCCGTGACGGAGGACGCCCCGGGCGGGCCGAGGCTCGTGGCGACCTGGTCGTGGCCGGAAGGCCTGCTCGGAGAGTCGGAAGTGAGGGCCATGGCGGCGGACTGGGTGGAGACGCTCCGGGCGTTCGTCCGCCACCCCGGCGGTGGCGGCAGCCCGTCGGACTTCCCGCTGGTTCCGCTGAGCCAGGACGACGTGGACCGCATCGAGCAGGCCGGCCCGGCGGTCGAGGACGTTCTCCCGCTGACCCCGCTGCAAGAGGGGTTGCTGTTCCACGCCTGGTACGACGAGCTGGGGCCGGACGTGTACCTGGTCCAGCTGTGCGTGGAGCTGGCCGGTTCCTGGGACCTGCGGCGACTGCACAACGCCGCGCAGCGCCTCCTGGATCGGCACGGGAGTCTGCGCGCCGGGTTCGACCGGCGCGGCCGGGAGCCGGTGCAGGTCGTCGGCCGGCAGGTGTCCCTGCCTTGGCGCGAGGTCGATCTGACGGGTGCGGACGATGTTGAGCAGGCGTACCGGGACCTGCTCGACCGCGACCGGCGGGAGCGGTTCGACCTGGGGCGTCCGCCGCTCCTGCGCTGCACCGCCGTGAAGGTCGGGGACGGTCGCCATCGTCTGGTGGTGACGCACCACCACGTGCTGCTGGACGGCTGGTCGCTCCCGATCGTGCTGCGGGAGCTGCTCGCCCTGTACGACTCCGAGGACGAACTTCCGCCGGCTCCGGTGTGGCGGGAGTACTTGGCGTGGTTGTCCGATCAGGACGGTGCGGGGGCTGTTCGGGCGTGGGCCGAGGCGCTTGCGGGGGTGGAACAGCCGACTTTGGTGGCTCCGGGCGCGGCTCGGGGCGGAGTGGTGCCGGGCCGTGTGGTCGCGGGGGTGCCGGGCGAACTACTGGGCGGTCTGCGGGCTCTGGCCGGCGGGCGTGGTGTGACGCTGTCGTCGGTGGTTCAGGCTGGTTGGGGGGTGCTGCTCGGTCGTCTGGTCGGTAGCGGGGATGTCGTTTTCGGCTCTGTGGTGGCGGTCCGCCCCTCGGAGGTCCGGGGTGTCGAGTCGCTGGTGGGCTTGTGCGTGAACACGGTTCCGGTGCGGGTTCGGTGGTCGTCCGGAACGCGTGTTGGCGGTTTGCTGGGGGAAGTTCAGTCCGCGCAGGTCGAGTTGATGCCGTACCGGCATGTGGCGTTGCCGGAGATCCAGGGCACGATCGGTGTTGGTGAGTTGTTCGACTCGGTGGTGATCTACGAGAACTATCCTGCGGGACCGGACCTTCTCGCGGATGGTCCTGACTCGACCGTCGACGACGAGCCGGCAGTGGTGAGCGTCGAAGGCCGCGATGCGACGCATTACGGGCTGGCCTTGGTAGTCGTACCGGGGGCGGAGCAGCTGACGTTGCGCCTGGACTACCGGCCGGATTGCTTCACCGCCGGGGAAGCGGAACTGGTCCTGCGGCGGTTGGTTCGCGTGCTGGAGTCGATGGCGGCCGATCCTGACATGTGCGTGGTGGACATCGACATCCTCACCGACGAAGAGCGGTACCAACTCCTCGAAGGCCGGAACGGACCGAGACCTGACGTTCCGGTGTCGGCTCTGCCGGAGCTGTTCGAGGCTCAGGTAGCGAAGTCGCCGGATGCCACTGCGGTGCTGTGCGGCGAGGAGTCGGCGTCGTACGCCGAGTTGAATGGCCGGGCGAATCGGCTTGCTCGGTTGCTGATCGATCGTGGTGCCGGGCCGGGTTGTGTTGTGGGGGTTGCGGTTCCGCGGTCGATCGAGATGGTCGTGGTGGTGTGGGCGGTGCTCAAGGCGGGTGCCGCGTATCTGCCGGTCGATCCGGGCTTTCCGGCCGAGCGCATCGGGTTCATGCTCGCCGATGCCCGCCCGTTGCTGGTCGTAGCGACTTCCGGGGTCGTGCCCGGATTGCCCGGTGAGATCGATGTTCCCGTTCTGGTGGTGGATGATCCGGTCGTTCGTTCGGAGGTCGCGGGTGCAAGCCCGGACGATGTGGTCGATGTCGATCGCGTGGGCGGTTTGTGCGCGGATCACCCGGCGTACGTGTTGTTCACGTCGGGTTCGTCGGGGCGGCCGAAGGGTGTGGTCGTCACCCATCGGAACGTGTGCGGGTTCGTTTCGGCGATCGATCCGTGGTTGCGGGTCGGGCCGACGGATCGGTTGCTGGCGGTGACGACGTTGTCGTTCGACATCGCCGTGGTGGAACTGCTGGCGCCGCTGCTGAATGGCGCATCGGTGGTCGTGGCTCGGGGCGGCGAGGCCGGGGATCCGCACGAGTTGACGGCGCTGGTGCGTGATCACGCGGTGACGGTCGTGCAGGCCACACCCGCTTTGTGGCAGGCCTTGGTGTCCGAGGTTCCCGAGACGTTGCGCGGGCTGCGGGTGTTGACCGGTGGTGAGGCCTTGCCGGAGCAGCTGGCGACCAGACTGCGGGCCTTGTCCGAGGAGGTCGTCAACCTCTACGGGCCGACGGAGGCCACGGTGTGGTCGACGGCGGCGGAAGTCGGCAGCGATGGCCGGGTGACCATCGGTCGGCCGCTGGGCAATACCAGTGTCTACGTCCTGGATGCGCGTTTGCGGCTCGTCCCGCCTGGTGTCGTGGGTGAGCTTTTCATCGCCGGTGATGGCGTGACGCGGGGTTACCTCGGGCGCGCGGGGTTGACGGCGGGGCGGTTCGTGGCCGATCCGTTCGGTCCGTCTGGTGGGCGGATGTACCGGACCGGGGATGTGGCGCGCTGGAACCGGGATGGGGAGTTGGAGTTCGTCGGCCGGGTTGATGATCAGGTCAAGGTTCGTGGTTTCCGGATCGAGCTGGGTGAGGTCGAGGCGGTGCTGGCTGCTCATCCGGCGGTGTCGCAGTGCGTGGTAGCGGCGCGTGAGGACCGGCCGGGCGACAAGCGCCTGGTCGCCTATGTCGTCCCCGAAACCGGCGGATGCGATCAGGCCGAATTGCGGGCTCACCTCGCCGTCCGCCTGCCGGATCACATGATGCCTTCAGCGGTGGTCCAGCTGGAGAGCCTTCCCTTGACCGCCAACGGGAAGCTGGACCGGAGGGCGTTGCCTGCACCCGATTTCGGTTCCAAGCCGGTGAAAGCGCCGCCGCGGACCGAGCGCGAGGCGCTGTTGTGCGAGTTGTTCGCCGAGGTGCTGGGCGTCGACGGGGTGGGGGTTGGCGACAGCTTCTTCGAACTCGGCGGGCATTCGTTGCTGGCGACCCGGTTGACCGGCCGCATCCGGGCCGCGTGTGGCGTGGAGTTGTCCGTACGCGCGGTTTTCGAGGCGCCAACGGTGGCGCAGCTGGCCGCGCGGGTGGAGCTCGCTGACAAGTCGGCGGGTCCGGGCCCGGTGTTGGCGGGGATGGTGCGGCCGGAGCGGGTGCCGTTGTCGTTCGCGCAGTACCGGTTGTGGTTCGTGGACAAGCTCGATGCCGCGGGTTCGGCGTATCACATCCCGCTGGCCTGGCGGCTGTCCGGTGAGATCGACGTTCCCGCGTTGCAGGCGGCGGTGCGGGACGTGGTGGAACGCCACGAAGTGCTGCGTACGGTTTTTCCCGCTGCGGACGGAAATCCACGGCAGCAGGTGATCCACGACGCCGGTTCGGTGCTGGATGTGCCGGTGGTGCCGGCACCCGAGCTGGACCCCTTGCTGGACGCCGTGGTGGATGAGCGCTTCGACCTCGCCCGAGAGCTGCCGATCCGTGCGCGGATCGCGGTGGTGGACGAGCACGAGGTCGTGCTGTTGGTGGTGTTGCACCACATCGCCGGCGACGGTTGGTCGGTGGGGCCGTTGCTGCGTGACCTGGCTGCCGCGTACGCAGCGCGATGCGCCGGAGCGGCACCGGGCTGGCAGGACTTGCCGGTTCAGTATGCGGATTTCGCGTTGTGGCAGCGGGAAGTCCTGGGGAGCGAGGAAGATCCGGGAAGCGTCATCTCCCACCAGCTGGAGTTCTGGAAGGACACCCTTCGGGATCTTCCGGAAGAACTGGCGCTCCCCACCGACCGGCCTAGACCCGCCGTGGCCTCGTACCAGGGCCGCCGAGTGGATCTGGAGATCCCCCCGGAGCTGCATGCGGGCTTGATCCACCTCGCCGGTGGAAGTCGAGCGACGGTGTTCATGGTCGTGCAGGCCGCGCTCGCCGCGTTGCTGACGCGGTTGGGTGCGGGGACGGACATCCCGATCGGGAGTCCGATCGCCGGCCGCGACGACGAGGCGTTGCACGATCTCGTGGGTGCGTTCGTCAACACGCTGGTGTTGCGGACCGATACTTCGGGGGATCCGAGTTTCCGGGAGCTGCTGGAGAGGGTCCGGGAGACGAACCTGGCCGCATACTCGCATCAGGATCTGCCGTTCGAGCGGCTCGTGGAGGCGTTGAACCCGCAGCGGTCCCTGGCCCGCCACCCGCTGTTCCAAGTGCTGCTGGTCGTCAACAACGGTCCCGCCGCACCCCTCGACCTACCGGACGCGGACGCCGAGCAAATGGCTCCGCCCGCCCGCACGGCGAAGTTCGATCTGACCGTGGAACTGACCGAGCGCAGCGGAACAGCGGGTGAGCCGCAGGGATTCGCCGGGGCGGTGGAGTTCAGCACCGACCTCTTCGACCTCGCCACCGCGCAACGGCTCGTCGCCAGGCTCGCGCGTGTCCTGGAGACCGTCGTCGCCGACCCCGGAATCCGGGTCGGGGACATCGACGTCCTCACCGAACCCGAACGCCACCAGCTGCTCGAAGCGCGGCCCGCGGAGGCCCCCGCGCCGATGGTGCACGAGGCGTTCGAAGCCCAGGCGGTGCGGACCCCGGATGCCACCGCGGTGGTGTGCGGCGGAGATCCGGTGTCCTACGCAGAGCTGAACGCGCGGGCCAACCGGCTGGCCCGATACCTGGTCGCGCAGGGGACGGGGCCGGAATCCGTCGTGGCCTTGGCGGTGCCGCGGTCGGTGGACATGGTCGTGGCGATGCTGGCGGTGCTCAAGTCGGGAGCCGCCTACTCGCCGATCGACCCCGCCTACCCGGCGGAGCGGATCGAGTTCGTGCTGGCCGACACCGAGCCGACGCTGGTGGTGACGACCACCGAGGTCGCGGCCGGCCTGCCGATTTCGGGGATACCCGCAGTCGAGCTGGACGCAGCCCACGTGCTCGGCCTGATCGCCGAAGAATCTCCCAGCGATCTCGCGGACGCGCAGCGCCGGGGACCGTTGCGACCGGACCACGCGTCGTACGTCCTGCACACCTCGGGCTCCACCGGCCGCCCGAAGGGCGTGGTGATCTCCCACCGCAACCTGGCCTCCTTCTCGACGGCGGTTCAGGCCTGGGCGGGATTCGAGCCCGCCGATCGGGTCGCGGCGGTCACCACGCTGTCGTTCGACCTCGCGGCCCTCGAACTGCTGGTGCCGCTGCTGACCGGTGCCGCGGTGGTGGTGTCGACCGGCAACACCCCGGAGGAACTGTCCCGGCTGGTGGCCGAGCACCGGGTCTCGGTCATGCAGGCCACCCCCACGCACTGGCAGCTCCTCGTGTCGGCGGCTCCGGAGATGGTCCGGGGGTTGCGGGTCCTCGCCTGCGGCGAAGCCCTCCCCGACAGGCTCGGGGCCGAGCTCGCCGCCCTGGCCGGCGAGGTCGTCAACGCCTACGGGCCGACCGAGGCCACGGTGTGGTCCACCGCGGCGCGGGTGACCCGGTCGGCACCGGTGACGATCGGCCGAGCGCTGCGCAACACCCGGGCGTACGTGCTGGATCCGGGCTTGCGGTTGGTACCGCCCGGCGTGGCGGGGGAGCTCTACCTCGCCGGCGAGGGCGTGGCCCGCGGGTACTGGGGACGCCCCGGGCTGACGGGCGAGCGGTTCGTGGCGGATCCGTTCTCCACCGGTTCCCGGATGTACCGGACCGGGGACCTGGCCCGCTGGAACCGGCAGGGTGAGCTGGAGTTCGCCGGTCGGGCCGACGATCAGGTCAAGGTCCGCGGCTTCCGCATCGAGCCGGGCGAGGTGGCGGCGGCGCTGGCCGATCACCCGCAGGTGGCCCGAGCCGTGGTGGTGGTCCGCGAGGACCGGCCGGGCGACCGGCGGCTCGTGGGCTACGTCGTGCCCGAAGCTGGGCAACTTTGCGACCCGCTGGAGGTGCGCTCGCACGCGACCCGGACCCTGCCCGACCACATGGTGCCCGCGGCCGTGGTGGTGCTGGACGAATTTCCGCTGACCAGCAACGGAAAGGTGGACCGTCGAGCACTGCCGGCCCCGGACCGGCACTCGGCGAGCGCGGCACCTCGCACGCCGGACGAGGAGTTGTTGTGCGGGCTGTTCGCCGAGGTTCTCGGGATGCCGCGAGTCGGGGTCGACGACAGCTTCTTCGACCTCGGCGGGCATTCCTTGCTGGTGCTGCGCCTGGTCGAGCGGATCCGGGCGGAGCTGGGGGTGGAGATCGGGATCGGCGCGGTGTTCCAGACGCCGAGCGTAGCCGGGCTCGCACCGCACCTGTCCGGCCGAACGCGGCAGGATCCGTTCGAAGTCGTGCTGCCGATCACACCCGACGAGGGCAAGCCGAACCTCTTCTGCGTGCACGCCGCAGGCGGTATCGCCTGGTCGTACCGCGAGCTCGCCCGGACCGCATCCGCCTTCGCCGTCTACGGAATCCAGGCGCGCGGCCTGGATCCGGCGGAGGAACTGCCCACCAGCGTGGCCGAGATCGCCGGGGATTACGCCGCGCAGATACGAACGATCCAGCCGTGCGGCCCCTACCGCCTGCTGGGGTGGTCGTTCGGCGGCGTGATCGCCCACGCCCTCGCCACGCTCCTGCAGGACGAGGGCGAGCAGGTCGAACTGCTCGCGGTGCTGGATGCCTACCCGGTCACGGCCGCCGAATCGGGGAACGCCGAACCGCCCACCGCGGACGAGATCGGGGAACTGCTGCCAGGGATCTTCGGCACCGACGATGAGGACGGCCGCTGGCACCGGGTCGTCGAGGGCGTCCGCCGGGTGTACGGCAACAACACCGCCCTGCTCGCTTCAAGCGAACTAGGCGTCTTCCGCGGCGACGTTCTGCTCTTCACCGCCGCGCGGGAGGCGAACGGAGACGCGGCGGCGCTCGACGTCTGGCGTCCCCACGCGACCGGGGAGATCCGCACCCACCAGATCGACTGCAGGCACGCGGACATGATGCGACCGGAGTCCGCCGATCAGATCGCCCGCATTGTGATGGAGATCCAGGAGGAAAACAATGAGTAGTCCGACCAATCCCTTCGACGACGAGAACGGCAAGTTCCTCGTCCTGGTCAACGACGAGAACCAGCACTCCCTCTGGCCGTCGTTCGTCGACGTCCCGGCCGGATGGCGCGTGGTGCACCCGGAAGACACCCGGCAGGCGTGTCTGGAGTACATCGAGGCGAACTGGACCGACCTGCGGCCCCGGAGCCTGGTCGAGAAGATGGAGCGGGCCTGACCCGAAGCCGAGCCGGTGAGGTCGCCCTGCGCCCGGGCCTACCGCGCCGGGCGGCCTCCCGATGCCGTCTCCGCCTGGTTGATGACGATTTGAAGGAGTCGGGCCTTGGTGGCGTTGAATCCTGTCCGGGGCAACACGGTGCCGGAGCTGTTCGAGGCGCAGGCCGCTCGCGATCCGGAAGCGATCGCGGTGGTGGCCGAGGACGCCACGCTGACCTACGCCGCGCTCAACGCCCGCGCCGACGACCTCGCCGGACTCCTCTTGGAGCGTGGTGCGGGAAGCGAGACCAGGGTGGCCGTGCTGCTGGACCGCTCCGCGGATCTGGTCGTGGCGTTGCTCGCGGTGCTGAAGGCGGGCGCGGCGTACGTTCCGCTGGACCCGCGTCACCCGGCGGACCGCATTCGCTTCATGCTGCGGGACTCCGCAGCGTCGATGCTGCTGACGGACGATGCCGCACCGGAACTCGTCGAGTCGATCGACGTCGTCGTGCTCGACGACGCGGCCGACCGGGCGGCACCGAAACCCGCGGTTCCACCCGACCCTCGGCAGCTCGCGTACGTGATGTACACGTCCGGTTCTTCCGGGCTGCCGAAGGGAGTTGCGACCACCCACGCCGACGTGGTGGCGCTCGCGTCGGACAGCGCATGGGACTCCGGGCAGCACGAGCGCGTCCTGGTGCACTCGCCGTGCGCCTTCGATGCGTCGACGTACGAGTTGTGGGTTCCGCTGCTGCGCGGCGGCCGGGTCGTGGTCGCGCCGCCGGGGGACCTGACCGCTCATGCGCTGGATCGCTTGATCACGGAACACCGCATCACCGGACTGTGGCTCACCGCAGCCCTTTTCAACGTCTTGGCGGACGAACGGCCGGCGGTCTTCGCCGAGGTGGGCGAGGTTTGGACAGGTGGGGAAGCCGCTTCCGCGGCGGCCTTTCGCCGGGTCTTGGACGCTTGCCCGCGGACGACGTTGGTGAACGGGTACGGCCCGACGGAAGTCACGACGTTCGCGACCAGCCAGGTGGTGCGCCCAGGCGCGGAACTGGGGAACGGTGTCCCGATCGGTGGTCCGCTGGACGACACGCGTGCGTACGTGCTGGACGCGGGCCTGCGACCGGTGCCTCCGGGCGCGGTGGGCGAGCTGTACGTCGCAGGTGCCGGGGTGGCGCGCGGGTATTGGGGGCGTGCCGGTTTGACGGCCGAGCGGTTCGTGGCGGACCCGTTCTCCGCCGGTTCCCGGATGTACCGGACCGGGGACCTGGCCCGCTGGAACCCGGAAGGTGCTTTGGAGTTCGCCGGGCGCGCCGATGACCAGGTCAAGATCCGCGGCTTCCGGATCGAGTTGAGCGAGGTCGAGGCCGTCCTGAGCGCCGATCCCCGGGTGACGCGGTGCGTGGTGGTGGCCCGGGAGGACGGGCCGGGAGACAAGCGGCTGGTCGCGTACGTCGTCGCCGGGCCGGACGGGTGCGAGCCGGCCGAGGTGCGGGCGAACGCGGCCCGGCTCCTACCGGATTACATGGTGCCCTCGGCGGTCGTGGTCCTCGAACGCTTTCCGTTGAACACCAATGGGAAGGTCGACCGGGGCGCGTTGCCGGTTCCCGAGGTCGTGACCGGGAAGGGGCGGGGCCCCCGCACGCCCCGCGAAGACCTGCTGTGCGGGTTGTTCGCCGAGGTGTTGGGCGTGGCGGGGGTGGGGGTCGGCGACAGCTTCTTCGAGCTGGGCGGCCATTCGCTGCTGGCGACGCGGTTGGTGAGTCGTGTTCGCGCCGCGTGTGGCGTGGAGTTGTCCGTACGTGCGGTGTTCGAGGCGCCGACGGTGGCGGAGCTCGCTGCGCAGGTCGGCGCTCAGGAGGGTGGGGCGAGTCTGTCGTTGGTGGCCGGGGACCGGCCGGAGCGCATTCCGCTGTCGTTCGCCCAACACCGGCTTCGGTTCGTCGACGAGCTCGAAGCCGCCGGGTCGGCCTACCACATTCCGCTGGCATGGCGGCTGACCGGCGAGGTCGACATTCCGGCCCTTCGCGAGGCGGTCTGGGACGTGGTGGACCGCCACGAAGCACTTCGGACGGTGTTGCCCGAGGTCGATGGCGTGCCGGAGCAGAAGGTGCTCCACAGCGCGCGGAGCGTCCTGGACGTTCCGGTGTTGCGCGCTTCGGCTGGTGAGGTCGATCGGGTCGTGGCCGACCACGCGGAGCAGCGGTTCGACCTGTCCCACGAGGTGCCGGTTCGTGCGCGGATTCTCGTGGTGGACGGGCAAGAGGTCGTGCTGTCGGTGGTGTTGCACCACATCGCCGGTGATGGGTGGTCGGTGGTCCCGCTGGTGCGGGATTTGGGCACGGCGTATGCCGCGCGGTGCGTCGGCGAGGTGCCGGATTGGCGGGATCTGCCGGTGCAGTACGCGGATTTCGCGCTGTGGCAGCGGGAAGTCCTGGGGCGTGAGGATGATCCGGGGAGTGTGATCTCGCGTCAGCTGGAGTTCTGGACGGGCGAACTCCGCGGTCTTCCGGACGAGATCGCGCTCCCGGTGGATCGGTCTCGTCCTGCGGTTGCTTCGCATTCGGGGCGCCGGTTGGGTTTTGAAGTCTCGCCGGAGTTGTACGCGGGTTTGGCGGGTGTGGCCGGTGAGTGCCGGGCGACGGTGTTCATGGTGGTGCAGGCTGCGTTGGCGATGTTGTTGACGCGGTTGGGTGCGGGTACGGACATTCCGATCGGAAGTCCGGTCGCTGGTCGTACGGAGCAGGCGACCGAGGATCTGGTGGGGTTCTTCGTCAACACGCTGGTGTTGCGGACCGACACATCGGGTGATCCGAGCTTCCGGGAACTGCTCGCGCGGGTCCGTGAGACGAACCTCGCCGCTTACGCCCACCAGGACTTGCCCTTCGAGCGGCTCGTCGAGGCGTTGAACCCGCAGCGCTCTCTTGCCCGGCATCCGCTGTTCCAGGTCATGCTGGCGTTCCAGAACGTCGAGCAGGCGAGCCTCAGCCTGCCCGGCGTTGAGGCAGAAGCCTTGTCGGCGGTCGACGGTTCGGCGAAGTTCGATCTGACCTTCGAGCTGACCGAGCGGCGTGGTGAGGGGCTCGCCGGTGAGCTGGAATTCAGCACGGACCTGTTCGATCGTGCCACCGCGGAACAACTCGCCGCCCGGCTGGTGCGCGTGCTGGAAACGGTTGCCGCGGAACCGGATGTCCGGGTCGGCGACATCGACGTCCTGACCGAGGACGAGCGCTACCGGTTCCTCGAACGCCCGGATGAAGCACCGGACGTCCCGGTGTCGACCCTGCCGGCCTTGTTCGAGGCCCAGGCGGCGGATTCGCCCGATGCCGTCGCGGTGGTCTGCGGCGACGAGTCGGTGTCGTACGCCGAGTTGAACGCTTGCGCGAACCGGCTTGCTCGCCACTTGGCCGCCCGCGGCGTCGGCCCGGATTCCGTGGTGGCATTGATGTTCCCGCGGTCGGTGGAGATGGTCGTGGGCATGCTGGCGGTGTTGAAGGCGGGTGCCGCGTACCTGCCGATCGATCCGGACCAGCCGGCCGAGCGCATCGGGTTCATGCTCGCCGACGCCGATCCGGCGCTGATGATGACGGTCCGCTGGGCCGAGGCCGGACTACCTCGCGGACACGGGTTCCCGGTGCTGACGGTGGACGATCCGGCCTCCGCCGAGGTGGTGGCCGGGATGTCGGGTGTCGATCTTTCCGATGCGGATCGTGCACTTCCGCTGGACACCGGTCATGCGGCGTACGTGCTGTTCACATCGGGGTCGTCGGGGCGGCCGAAGGGCGTGGTCGTCACCCATGCCAACGTCGCGCGGCTGCTGGCGGTCGGTCGAGCCCGCTTCGGCTTCGGCCCCGACGACGTGTGGACCTTGTTCCACTCCTACGGGTTCGACTTCTCGGTCTGGGAGTTGTGGGGCGCGTTCTCGTGCGGCGGCCGGCTGGTGGTCGTCCCGTGGGAGGTGTCGCGCTCGCCCGGCGAGTTCGCCGAGCTGCTGGTCCGGGAGCGCGTGACGGTGCTGAACCAGACGCCGTCGGCGTTCTACCAGCTGGTGCGAGAAGCTCAGGATGGCCGGCTTTGGGAGCGGGGCTGCGTCCGGTACGTGGTCCTGGGCGGTGAGGCGCTGGATTGCGGCCGGGTCCCGGATCGGGGTGACGGCCGGGGCCCGGTGGTGGTGAACATGTACGGCATCACCGAGACGACCGTGCACGTCACCCACGCCGAGATCGGGGCCGGTGATGGCGGGCGCGGCAGGATCGGTCGGCCCCTGGCCGATCTGCGGGTGCACGTGCTCGACGCGAACCTGGGACCGGTGCCGGTGGGCGTGGTGGGCGAGATGTACGTCGCCGGCGCTGGCGTGGCACGGGGCTACGCCGGGCGACCCGGGCTGACCGGGCAGCGGTTCGTCGCCGACCCGTTCGGCGAGGCCGGTGGGCGGATGTACCGCAGCGGGGACCTGGCCCGCTGGAACCGGCACGGCGAACTGGAGTACGTCGGCCGGGCAGATGATCAGGTGAAGGTTCGCGGCTTCCGGATCGAATCGGGCGAGGTGGAGGCCGCGCTGGGCGCGCATCCTCGGGTGGCGCGGTGCGTGGTGGTCGCGCGCGAGGACCGGCCCGGCGACAAGCGGCTGGTGGCTTACGTCGTGGCCGATGCGCACGGCTGCGACCCGGGCGAGGTGCGGGCGTTCGCGGCAGGGCGCCTTCCGGACTACATGGTGCCCTCGGCGGTGGTGGTGCTGGATGACTTGCCGCTGACGGCCAACGGGAAGCTCGATCGCCGCGCGCTACCCGCACCGGATCTCGGCCCCGCGGCGGGGAACGTGCCGCCTCGGACGCCGCGCGAGGTGTTGTTGTGCGGGTTGTTCGCCGAGGTGCTGGTCGTGGAGGGGGTGGGGATCGACGACAGCTTCTTCGAGCTGGGCGGGCATTCGTTGCTGGCGACCCGGTTGGTGAGTCGCATCCGTGCCGCGTGCGGTGTGGAGTTGTCGGTGCGTGCGGTGTTCGAGGCGCCAACGGTCGCCGAACTCGCTGCGCGGATGGAGAGCAGCGACGTACTGGCGGGTGCTGCCCGGGGCTTGGTCGCCGATGTGCGGCCGGAGCGGGTGCCGTTGTCGTTCGCGCAGTACCGGTTGTGGTTCGTGGACAAGCTGGACGCGGTTGGTTCGGCGTATCACATTCCGCTGGCGTGGCGGCTGTCCGGCGAGGTCGACATCCGCGCGTTGCGGGAAGCGGCGCGGGACGTCCTGGCGCGGCACGAGGTGTTGCGGACGGTCTTCCCGCAGGACGAGGCCGATGTTCCTCGGCAGCGGATCCTGGACACCGAAACCGCGTGGGAGCTGGCGGCCGGCGGAACCGGAGTACCGGAGATCGCCGCCGGCGAGGTCGCCCGGGCGATGGCCGAGGAAGCCCGGCAGGCTTTCGACTTGGGTGTGGAGCCGCCGATCAGGGTGCGTTTGTGGGACGTCGCCGAAGGCGGCCACGTCTTGCTGGTGGTGTTGCACCACATCGCCGGTGATGGGTGGTCGGTGGTGCCGCTGCTGCGGGATTTGGGCACGGCGTATGCGAAGCGGCGTACCGGTGCGGCACCGGGTTGGCAGGACTTGCCGGTGCAGTACGCGGATTTTGCGTTGTGGCAGCGGGACGTGCTGGGCAGTGAGGAAGATCCGGGCAGTCTGATCTCTCGCCAGTTGGAGTTCTGGAAGGACGAGCTCCGCGGCCTTCCGGAGGAGATCGTCCTTCCGGCGGATCGGTCTCGCCCGGCGGTCGCCTCGCATTCGGGTCAGCGGTTGGGTTTCGACGTATCGCCGGGGCTGTATGCGGGCTTGGCGGATCTGGCCGGTGAGTGCCGGGCGACGGTGTTCATGGTGGTGCAGGCCGGGCTTGCCGCGTTGCTGACGCGGTTGGGCGCGGGTGTGGATATCCCGATCGGGAGTCCGATCGCCGGGCGTACGGAGCAGGCGACCGAGGATCTGGTGGGGTTCTTCGTCAACACGCTGGTGTTGCGGACCGACACATCGGGCGATCCGGGCTTCCGCGAGCTGGTGGCGCGGGTCCGGGAGACGGACCTGGCCGCGTACGCCAATCAGGACCTACCGTTCGAGCGTCTCGTCGAGGCCATCAACCCGCAGCGGTCGCTGGCTCGGCATCCGCTGTTCCAGGTGATGTTGGCGTTCCAGAACGTTGAGCAGACGGATCTGGAGATTGCCGGCGCCAGAGTGGAATCCCTGCCGGTGGACGGTGCGGCGGCGAAGTTCGATCTCACCGTTGAGCTGACCGAACGGCGTGGTGACGCGGGCGAGCCGTGGCTCGCCGGCGAGCTGGAGGTCAGCACGGACTTGTTCGATCGGGCGACCGCGGAACAACTCGCTGCCCGACTGGTGCGCGTGCTGGAAGCCGTTGTCGAGGATCCGGACGTTCGGCTAGGAGCGATCGACGTTCTCACCGGCACCGAACGGGATCAGTTGCTCGAGGTGTGGAACGGGCGAGGTGTGGTCGTCGCCGAGTCGACTCTGCCGGAGTTGTTCGAGGCTCAGGTTGCGCAGTCGCCGGATGCCACTGCGGTGGTGTGCGGTGATGAGTCGGTGTCGTATGCGCAACTCAACGCGAGGGCGAATCGGCTGGCTCGGTGTCTGCTAGATCGCGGTGTTGGGCCGGGTTGTGTGGTGGGGATAGCTGTTCCGCGCTCGGTTGAGATGGTCGTGGCGGTGTGGGCGGTGCTCAAAGCGGGTGCTGCGTACCTGCCCATCGATCCGGGTTTTCCGGTTGAGCGCGTCAGGTTGATGCTCGCCGACGCCGGTCCGGTTCTGGTGGTGACGACCGTCGAAGCCGGACGAGCGCTGCCGCAGGGTTTTCCGGTTCTCGTGGTAGATGACCCGGGCATTGCGCCTGTGTTGGCCGGGTTCTCGGATGCGGAGCTCACTGGCGGGGATCGGGCTGGTGCGGGTCTCGACGATGCGGCGTACGTGTTGTTCACGTCGGGTTCGTCGGGGCGTCCGAAGGGTGTGGTGGTCACTCACCGGAATGTGTGCGGGTTCGTTTCGGCGATAGATCCGTGGTTGGCGGTCGAGCCGGGGGATCGGTTGCTGGCGGTGACGACGTTGTCGTTCGACATCGCCGTGGTGGAGCTGCTGGCGCCGCTGCTCGCCGGCGCCTCGGTCATGGTCGCGACCAAGGTGGAGCTGGCGGATCCGCCCGCGCTCGCCGGGTTGGTGGCCGAGTGGGGTGTGACGGTCATGCAGGCCACGCCTGCCCTGTGGCAGGTCGTGGCGGCCGAGACTCCGGCGATGTTGCGTGGGCTGCGGGTGTTGACCGGCGGCGAGGCCCTGCCGGAGCACCTGGCGGTCCGGCTGGGGATGTTGGCCGGTGAGGTGGTCAACCTCTACGGGCCGACGGAGGCCACGGTGTGGTCGACGGCGGCGGAAATCGACCGAACGGGTTCGGTGTCCATCGGCCGACCGCTGGACAACACCCGCGTCTACGTCCTGGATGCGGGCCTGCGGCCGGTACCGCCCGGTGTGATCGGTGAGCTGTTCATCGCCGGTGATGGTGTGGCGCGGGGGTATCTCGGGCGTCCTGGGTTGACGGCCGGTCGTTTCGTGGCTGATCCGTTGGGTTCTGCGGGTGGGCGAATGTACCGGACCGGGGATCTGGCGCGCTGGAACCGCGATGGCGAGTTGGAGTTCGTCGGTCGGGTCGATGATCAGGTCAAGGTTCGTGGTTTCCGGATCGAGCTGGGTGAGGTCGAGGCGGTGCTGGCTGCTCATCCGGCGGTGTCGCAGTGCGTGGCAACGGCCCGTGAGGACCGGCCGGGCGAAAGCCGTTTGATCGCCTATGTCGTCGCTCGCAGGGGCGAACTAGACCCTGCGGACTTGCGGGATCACGTGTCCCGCAGCCTGCCGGATTACATGGTCCCTTCGGCAGTGCTGCCCCTGGAGCATCTTCCGCTCACCGCGAACGGGAAGCTGGACCGAAAGGCGCTGCCCGCTCCGGACTTCAGTTCCGGACCGGCGAAAGCGTCACCTCGGACACCGCGCGAGGAACTGCTCTGCGAGTTGTTCGCCGAGATCCGAGGCTTGCCGGAGGTGGGCGTCGAGGACAACTTCTTCGATCTCGGTGGGGACAGCATCGGGTCCATGCAGCTGGTGAGCCGCGCCCGAAGCGCCGGACTGGTGATCACCCCTCGCCATGTGTTCGAGCACAAGACGCCGGCGGCATTGGCGGCCGTCGCGGGGGTGCTCGAGGGCTCGTCGGACAGCTCGGACGAAGCCGGCGAATCCGATTCGGTGCTGGTCGTGCTCGATGCGGCTGAGGCGCGGTTGGTGGAGGAGGTGGTCGGCGGGGCGGTGGATGTCCTTCCGCTGTCGCCGCTGCAGGAAGGGTTGCTGTTCCACGCGGTCTTCGATGACGGATCGAATGATGTCTATTCGGTGCAGCTGGTTTTCGAGCTGTTGGGGGAGGTGGATGGGGAGAGGTTGAGGCGCGCAGGGGACGCCCTGCTGGCGCGGTATCCGAACTTGCGGGCGTGCTTCGTTCATGAGGGGCTGGGTCGTCCGGTTCAGGTCGTGCCGGGGGAGTCGGATATCGGCTGGACAGAGGTGGACCTGTCGACCTGTGCGGAGACCGAGCACGAGGCGGCTCGGCTGTTGGAGGCGGATCGGGCCGATCGGTTCGATGTGCAGCGGGGGCCGCTGCTGCGGATGATGTTGGTTCGCCTGGGGGACGGGCGGTCCCGGCTTGTGGTGACCACACACCACCTCGTGCTGGACGGCTGGTCACTTCCGTTGCTGGTGCGAGAACTGTTCGCCCTGTACGAACGACGCGGCGATGACGGCGACTTGCCGGTTCCGGGGAGGTACCGGGACTTCCTGGCGTGGCTGAGCAATCGTGACCGGGACGCGGCATTGGGAGCGTGGCGTGAGGCGTTGGAAGGTGTTGAGCCGTTGCTGCTCGGCTCTGGGGATCGGGTGCCGGTCGTACCGCAGCGGTTTTCGCTGGACTTGCCGGAGGAGCTGACCGCAGGGCTGGTGGAATGGGCCCGGGCTCGTGGGCTGACGCTGAACACGGTGGTGCAGGGCGTATGGGCACTGCTGCTGAGTCGGTGGACCGGCCGCGGGGATGTGGTGTTCGGGTCCACCGTGTCAGGTCGTCCTCCGGAGCTCCCGGGCGTGGAGTCCATGTTGGGCCTGTTCATCAACACGATCCCGGTCCTGGTCCGGCTGGATCCCGTGGAGTCGATCGCGGAGATGCTGGTCCGGTTGCAGGCGGAGCAGGCGCGACTGCTGGACCACCAGTACTTGGGTTTGGCGGACATCCAGCGTCAGGTGGGGACCGGTGAGCTGTTCGACACCGCCATCTTCTACGAGAACCATCCGATCGACCTCGATGAACTGTCGAATCCGATGCGCGAGTTGCGGATGACGTCGGCGGAGAGCCTCGACGCCACCCACTACACCCTCAACCTCGCGGTGATGCCCGGCGAGCGGCTGCAACTGCGCTTCGGCTATCGCCCCGACGTCTTCGACCAGGCCACCGTCGAGACGCTCGCCGGCCGCCTCCAACGCATCCTCGAAACAGTTGTCGAAGATCCGCACCAGCGGGTGGGGCGCATCGATGTCCTCACCGAGACGGAGCGCCGTCGGCTCCTCGCGGATTGGAACGCGGCCGAGGTCGAGGTTCCGGCGGTCACGCTGCCGGAGTTGTTCGAGGCTCAGGTCGTGCGGTCGCCGGAGGCCACGGCGGTGGTGTGTGGTGGTGCGTCGGTGACGTACGCGGAGCTCAATGTGAGGGCGAATCGGCTCGCGCGTTGTTTGGTCGGGTGGGGTGCTGGTCCGGAGCGTGTTGTCGCGTTGGCGCTTCCGAGGTCGATCGACATGGTCGTCGCTGTGCTGGCCGTTCTCAAGGCCGGGGCCGCGTATCTGCCCGTTGACTTGGGTCATCCCGCCGAGCGAATCCAGTTCATGCTCGACGATGTCAAGCCGGTGTTGGTGGTGACGGCCGGTGATGTGGGGGATGTCGTTCCTCCTGGGGTGCCTCGTCTGGTGGTGGATGATCCGGTGGTGGCCGGGTTGTCGGGTGCGGATCTGGCTGACGGGGATCGGAGTGGTCCGCTAGCTGCGGGGAATGCGGCGTACGTGTTGTTCACGTCGGGTTCGACGGGGCGACCGAAAGGCGTCGTCGTTGGGCATGCGGGTGTCGTGGGTTTGGCGGTGTGGGCCGCGGAGGCGTTCGGCGATCGGTTGCGGTGCGTGTTGGCGTCGACGTCGTTGAGTTTCGATGTTTCGGTTTTCGAGATCTTGGTGCCGTTGACGGTGGACGGCCGGGTCGTGTTGGTGGACGATCTGCTTTCCCTGGTGGATTCGCCGGAGTTGCTGTCCGAGGTTTCTCTCGTCAGCGGTGTTCCGTCGGCAGTCGCGGGCTTGCTGGGGGCGTGCGACATGCCGGAGAAGCGGAGCGTCGAGACGCTGGTGCTGGCAGGTGAGGGGTTGCCGGCGTCGTTGTTGTCGCGGGTGAGATCGGTGTTCCCGGATTGCTTGGTGGCCAACATTTACGGGCCGACCGAGGCGAC
Source organism: Saccharopolyspora sp. NPDC045839 (assembly GCF_056431645.1). NCBI lineage: Bacteria > Bacillati > Actinomycetota > Actinomycetes > Pseudonocardiales > Pseudonocardiaceae > Saccharopolyspora > Saccharopolyspora sp. NPDC045839. The sequence continues at coordinate 523,414 of NZ_JBWKKH010000001.1, read as the reverse complement.
CGTGTATGCGACGGCGTGGTTCTGGCGCGATGACCGGCCGGTGGAGGTGCCGCCGATCGGCCGGCCGATCGCCAATACCCGGGTTTGTGTGCTGGATGCCGAATTGCGGATGGTACCGCCCGGTGTGGTGGGAGAGCTCTACCTCGCGGGAAGTGGGCTGGCCCGCGGCTACTCGGGGCGTTCCGGCCTGACCGCGGATCGTTTCGTCGCCGACCCGTTCGGCTCTGCGGGCGGGCGGCTGTACCGGACCGGTGACCTGGTGCGCTGGAACCGGGATGGCGAACTGGAGTTCGTCGGGCGGGTCGATGACCAGGTGAAGGTGCGCGGCTTCCGGATCGAGCTCGGCGAGATCGAGGCAGTGCTGACCTCCCACCCGCGAGTGGCTCACGCCGTCGTCGTCGCAAGGCAGGATCGGCCGGGGGAGAAGCGGTTGGTGGCCTACGTGGTGCCGACCGGCGACGGCTGTGAGCCGGACGGGCTGCGGGATCACGTCGCCAGGGCCCTGCCCGACTACATGGTGCCCACCGCGGTCGTGTTGCTGGACGGATTGCCGTTGAACTCCAACGGGAAACTCGATCAGGAGGCGCTCCCCGCGCCCGAGGTGAAGGCAGGGGGAGGACGAGGTCCACGTTCCGAGCGGGAGGGGCTGTTGTGCGAGGCGTTCGCCGAGGTGCTCGAGATCGCCGACGTCGGCCCGGAGGACAGCTTCTTCCAGCTGGGCGGGGACAGCATCTTGTCGATCCAACTGGTCGCCAGAGTGCGCAGGGCCGGTTTGGTGTTGAGTCCGCGTCAGGTGTTCGAGCACCGGACTCCGGCAGGACTGGCGGTGGTGGCGGACTCGGGTTCGGCGTCGGCCTCGGTGGTTTCCGGGGTCGGGGGCGTGGCGTTGACGCCGGTGATGCATTGGCTGGGCGAACGGGGTGATCTGGGGGCGGCCTACTTCCAGTCGGTGGTGCTGGAGGTTCCGGCCGGATTGTCGTTGGGGGCCTTGGTAGCGGCTCTCGGGGCTGTGGTGGATCGGCATGATCTGTTGCGGGCTCGGTTGGGCGAGCAGGGTTTGGTGGTGCCGTCGGTGGGGTCGGTCGATGCCGCCGATCTGGTGGAGCGGGCCGACGTTCCTGAGGCTGATCCGGACTGGCGGGTCGTGCTGGCGGGGGCGGAGGCAGCCGCGGCGGCTGGTCTGGATCCCGCACGAGGGGTGATGCTCCGGGCGGTCTGGCTGGACGCGGGCGGTTCACGATCAGGACGACTTCTGCTGGTCGCCCATCATCTGGTGGTCGATGGGGTGTCGTGGCGCGTTCTGGTGTCGGATCTGCGGGAAGCGCACCAAGGGTTGGCCGCAGGGCGGCCCGCGGAGTTGCAGCCGGTCGGCACATCGTTTCGCCAGTGGGCCGGTCTGCTGGGCGAACTCGCGGAATCGCGGGCGCCGGAGCTGCCGATCTGGAAAGAGGTCTTGGCCCATCCCGGCGTGCGTGTGACCGATCGCGACGTTGCGGGTGGGGACACGGTGGCCGGAGTGCGGTCGTTGAACGTCTCACTGCCTGCGGAGCAGACGGCGGCGTTGCTGACGCGCGTCCCTGCGGCGTACTTCGCCGGCGTCGACGACGTGTTGCTGACGGCGCTGGCGTTGGCTGTGCGGCACCACACCGGCTCAGCGGGTGGCGTGCTGGTCGATGTGGAAGGGCACGGCAGGCACGAGGAGGTCGTCCAGGGGGTCGATCTGACCCGAACGGTGGGTTGGTTCACCACGTTGCACCCGGTGCTGCTGAACCCCAGCGAACTCGACTGGGCCGAGATCACCACCGGAGGCCCCGCGCTGGGAACAGCGTTGAAGCAGGTCAAGGAGCAGCTTCGGGCGATCCCCGACCACGGTTTGGGCTACGGGCTCCTGCGGTACCTCAATCCGGACACCGCGCCAGAGCTCGCGAGGCCGGCAAGCCCGCAGATCGCGTTCAACTACCTGGGGCGATTCGGCGCAGCTGCCGGCGGTGAGTGGGCCTGGGCGCCGGAGGCCGATGCCCTCGGCGGTGGTGCGGACCCGAGGCTGGGCGTGGGGCATGGCATCGAGATCAACGCGGTCGCGGAAGACCGTGCCGACGGGGCGCGGTTGACAGCGACGTGGTCCTGGCACACCGATGTCACCAGCCGCGAAGCCGTGCACGACCTCGCGCAGGACTGGTTGGCCGTCCTGAACGGACTCCTCGCCCACGCCGATCGGCCCGGAACAGGTGGACGTACTCCGTCGGACCTGCCCCTGCTCCAACTCGACCAGCACGACATCGAGCGACTTGAATCTTGGTGGAAGGACTCCCAATGACCAGCCCGGATTTCGAAGACGTTCTGCCGCTGTCGCCGTTGCAGGAAGGGTTGCTGTTCCACGCCGTTTACGACGGGGGAGGCAGCGATGTGTACGTGATGCAGTTGGTGTTCGACTTCGCGGGTGAGGTGAACGGGGAGGCGTTGCGGCGCGCCGGGGACGTGTTGTTGCGGCGGTATCCGAATTTGCGGGCATGCTTCGTTCATGAGGGGTTGAGCCGTCCGGTTCAGGTCGTGCCGCGGGATTCGGGTATCGGCTGGTCGGAGGTGGACCTTTCGGATCGCGAAGAAGCCGGGCACGAGTTGACGCGGCTGCTGGAGCGGGATCGGGCTGCGGGGTTCGATGTGCAGCGGGGCCCGCTGCTGCGGCTGATGCTGGTTCGCCTGGGGGAGGGGCGGTCCCGGTTGGTGGTGACCAACCACCACCTCGTGCTGGACGGCTGGTCGCTCCCGCTGCTGGTTCGCGAGCTGTTCGCCCTGTACGAGCGGCGCGGCGACGACGGCGATCTACCGGTTCCGGGAAGATATCGGGACTTCCTCGTGTGGCTGAGCAGCCGCGAACGAGAAGCTGCACTGGGAGCATGGGCCGAAGCGTTGGAGGACGCCCAGCCGTTGTTGGTGGGTTCGGGGGATCGGACTCCCGTGCTGCCGGACGGATACTCGCTGGAATTGCTCGAGCCCTTGACGACGGCCCTGGCCCGATGGGCCCGGGAGCGTGGGTTGACGCTGAACACGGTGGTGCAGGGTGCGTGGGGGTTGTTGCTGAGTCGGTGGACCGGTCGTGGGGATGTGGTGTTCGGGTCTACTGTGTCGGGTCGTCCTCCGGAGCTTCCGGGGGTGGAGTCGGTGCTGGGGCTGTTCATCAACACGATCCCGGTGCGGGTCCGTCTGGATCCGTCGGAGTCCCTTGTGGACATGCTGGTCCGGTTCCAGGCGGAGCAGGTCAGGTTGTTGGACCACCAACATCTCGGTTTGGCGGACATCCAGCGGCAGGTCGGCGCCGGGGAACTGTTCGACACCGCCATCGCATTCGAGAACTACCCGCTCGACCCCGACGAGGTGCTCAACCCGTCCTCCGCGATCACCGTTACGTCGGTGTCGAGCTGGGATGCCACCCACTACGCGCTCCACCTCGTGGTGATGCCCGGCGAGCGGCTCCGCCTGCGGTTCGGCTACCGGCCCGATGTCTTCGACCGCTCCACGGTGGAAGGATTCGCCGGACGTCTCGTCGAGATCTTGCGAAGCATCGTCGAAGATCCGGACCAGCGGGTGGGGCGCATCGACATCCTCACCGACGCCGAACACCACCGGCTTCTCGAAGAATCGAGCGGGAGCCGGACCAGCGTTCCGGCGGTCACGTTGCCGGAGTTGTTCGAGGCTCAGGTTGTGCGGTCGCCGGAGGCCACGGCTGTGGTGTGTGGTGGTGTGTCGGTGACGTATGCGGAGCTCAATGCGAGAGCGAACCGGCTGGCTCGTTGTTTGGTCGCACGTGGTGCTGGGCCGGAGTCCGTTGTCGCGTTGGCGCTTCCGAGGTCGGTCGACATGGTCGTCGCCGTGCTGGCCGTTCTCAAGGCCGGAGCCGCGTATCTGCCCATTGACCTCGACCATCCCGCCGAGCGAATTGAGCTCATGCTCGACGACGCCAAGCCGGTGTTGCTGTTGACGGCTTCTGCGGTCGAGGTCGGCATTTCCGACGAGGCCCTGCCCGTTGTGGTCGTTGACGACCCGGCGGTGGCCGGGTTGTCGGGTGCGGATCTGGTGGATGGGGATCGGTTTGGTCCGCTGTCTGCGGGGAATGCGGCGTATGTGTTGTTCACGTCGGGTTCGACGGGGCGTCCGAAGGGGGTCGCGGTCGCGCATTCGAGTGTCGCGGGTCTTTCCGCGTGGGCCGCGGAGGCCTTCGGCGATCGGTTGCGGTGCGTGTTGGCGTCGACGTCGTTGAGTTTCGATGTTTCGGTTTTCGAGATCTTGGTGCCGTTGACGGTGGGCGGCCGGGTCGTGTTGGTGGACGATCTGCTTTCCCTGGTGGATTCGCCGGGGTTGCTGTCCGAGGTTTCTCTCGTCAGCGGTGTTCCGTCGGCAGTCGCGGGCTTGCTGGGGGCGTGGGGCGAGTTGGAGGCACCGGGCCTGGAGACCTTGGTGCTGGCGGGCGAGGGGTTGCCGGCGTCGTTGTTGTCGCGGGTGAGGTCGGTGTTCCCGGACTGCTTGGTGGCCAACATTTACGGGCCGACCGAGGCGACCGTCTATGCGACGGCGTGGTTCTGCAACGACGACCGGCCGGTCGCAGTGCCGCCGATCGGCCGGCCGATCTCGAACGCCCGGGTCTATGTGCTGGATGCCGAAATGCGGTTGGTCCCACCGGGCGCGGTGGGAGAGCTCCACCTGGCCGGTTCCGGACTGGCGCGGGGCTACCTCGGTCGAGCCGGGTTGACCGGTCAGCGGTTCGTCGCGGATCCGTTCGCTGCTGGGGAGCGGATGTACCGGACCGGTGACCTGGTGCGCTGGAACCGGGATGGCGAGCTGGAGTTCGTCGGGCGGGTCGATGACCAGGTGAAGGTGCGCGGCTTCCGGATCGAGCTCGGCGAGGTCGAGACCGCCCTGACCTCCCACCCGCAGATCGCGCAGGCCGCGGCAGTCGTCCGCGAAGACCAACTCGGCGACAAGCGGCTCATCGCCTACGTCGTCCCCGACGCCGGCCGGCGGGAGCCTGGCGAGGCGGACCACCGAAAGGTCGGCGAATGGCAAGGGGTCTACGACGAGCTGTACCGGGAAGGCCCCGCCGCCGAGTTCGGTGCCGACTTCACGGGCTGGAACAGCAGCTACGACGGCCTCCCCATCCCGCTGCACGAGATGCGGGAATGGCGCGACGCGACGGTGGAGAGGGTGGCATCGCTCGCCCCGGAGCGGATCCTGGAGATCGGCGTCGGCACCGGCCTGCTGTTGTCGCAGCTGGCACCGAGGTGCGAATCCTACTGGGCGACCGACTTCTCGCCCGTGGTGGTCGAGGCGCTGCGGGACCGGCTCGACGGAGATACCGGCTACGCGAACGTGGAGTTGTTGTGCCGGCCCGCGCACGTGCTCGACGACCTTCCCGCCGACTTCTTCGACACCATCGTCATCAACTCCGTGGTCCAGTACTTCCCCAGCGTCGACTACCTGGTCGAAGTGCTGACCGCTGCCGTGCGGCTCCTCCGCCCGGGCGGTGCCGTCTTCGTCGGGGACGTGCGCAACCTCCGGCTGCTCAGGTGCTTCGCCACCGCCGTCGAGCTCGGCCGGGCGGACGACTCGACGCCGCCGTCGGTCCTGCGCAGGTCGGTCGAGCAGAACATCTTGCAGGAAAGGGAGCTGCTGGTCTCGCCCGACTTCTTCGCGCGGTTCCGCGACGTCGTCGAGGACGTGGGCGAGATCGATGTGCGGATCAAGCGCGGTGCGGGCCACAACGAGCTCACCCGCTACCGCTACGACGCGGTCCTGCGCAAGACGACCGATGTCGCCGGCCCGACCGGTGATGTCGCGGAACCGCTCGAACTGAGGTGGGGGCGCGATGTCCGGGACTTCGCCGGTCTGCGCGAGGTGCTTTCCAGCACCCGGCCCGAGCGGCTGAGCGTCTCCGGGATTCCCAACGCCCGCTTGACGACGGACCTGGCGGCCGTGCGGGCGGTCGAGCACGGCGCGGACGTCGAATCCGCGCGAGCCGAGCTGGTGCGGGATGTGGCCGGTGCCGAGCCGGACCCCGAGGAATTCAACGAGTTGGCGGCGGAGATCGGCTACCGCGCGGCGCTCACATGGTCGAGTGCAGCGGAAGAGCTCGATGCCGTGCTGGTTCGCAGCGACATCCTGGGCGGCGTCCGACCGCACCCATCCACCGGAGGCGCCGGGCGTCCCTGGTCGGCGTACGCCAACGACCCAGCGTCGTCGAGCGAGGTGGGGGCGGTCATCACGGCGTTGCAGCCCTACGTCGAGGAGCGGCTGCCCGCGCACATGGTCCCGGCGGCGATCGTCGCCGTGGACCGGCTTCCCCTGAACTCCAACGGGAAGTTGGACCGGCGGCGGCTACCGGCGCCGGACTTCGGCGGCACCACGTCGGGCCGCGAACCCCGGACGCCGGGGGAAGATCTGCTGTGCGAGCTGTTCGCGGCGGTGCTCGGCGTGCCGCGGGTGGGCGCCGACGACAGCTTCTTCAAGCTGGGCGGGGACAGCATCATGTCGATCCAGCTGTCCAGCCGCGCCCGCCGGGACGGGGTGGTCATCAGTCCGCGGCAGATCTTCGAGCACAAGACGCCCGCGGCGCTCGCGGCTTTGGTCGCCGAGGAGCAGAACGGCACGCACGAGCAGACAGCAGATTCGGCTTCGGTCGTGCTCGACGGGGCGGAGACCGCCCTGGTGGAGGAGGTGGTCGGCGAGGTGGCCGACGTCCTTCCGCTCTCGCCGTTGCAGGAAGGACTGCTGTTCCACGCCGTCTATGACGATGGCCTGGGGGATGTGTATGTCGTGCAGTTGGCGTTCGAGCTGCTGGGGGAGGTGGATGGGGCCGGGTTGAGGCGTGCCGGGGACGTGCTGTTGGAGCGGTATCCGAACTTGCGGGCGTGCTTCGTCCACGAGGGGTTGAGTCGCCCGGTTCAGGTGGTGCCCCGGGAGTCGGCTGTCGCCTGGTCCGAGGCGGATCTGTCGGCTTGCGACGAGGCCGAGCGCGAGGCGGAGCTGGATCGGCTGCTGGCAGCGGACCGGACGGCCGGCTTCGACGTGCAGCGGGGGCCATTGCTGCGAATGATTTTGGTGCGGCTGGGAGAAGGGCGTTCTCGGCTCGTCGTGACCAACCACCACCTCGTGCTGGACGGCTGGTCGATGCCGCTTCTGGTGCGCGAGCTGTTCGCCCTGTACCGGGCGCGGGGAGATGGGTCCGGGATTCCGGCTCCGGGGGCGTACCGGGACTTCCTCGCGTGGCTGGCGAATCGTGATCGTGACGCGGCGCTGGGCGCGTGGGCTGAGGCGCTGGACGGCGTTCAGCCGTTGCTGCTCGGCCCCGGGGACCGAGTTTCGGTTGTTCCACAACGGTTCGTGCTGGATGTTCCGGAAGGGCTGACGGCCGACCTGGTGGCGTGGGCCCGGGAGCGTGGGTTGACGCTGAACACGGTGGTGCAGGGTGCGTGGGGGTTGTTGCTGAGTCGGTGGACCGGTCGTGGGGATGTGGTGTTCGGGTCTACTGTGTCGGGTCGTCCTCCGGAGCTTCCGGGGGTGGAGTCGGTGCTGGGGCTGTTCATCAACACGATCCCGGTGCGGGTCCGGCTGGATCCATCAGAGTCCCTTGTGGACATGCTGGTCCGGTTCCAGGAGGAGCAGGTCAGGTTGTTGGACCACCAACATCTCGGTTTGGCGGACATCCAGCGGCAGGTCGGTACCGGGGAACTGTTCGACACCGCCACCGTCTACGAGAACTACCCGCTGGACCCCGACGAGGCGATCGACCCGGAATCCGAGCTCCAGGTGGGGTCGGTGTCCGGTTGGGACGCCACCCACTACGCGCTGAACCTGGTGGCGATCCCCGGCGAGCGGCTCCGGCTGCGGTTCGGCTACCGGCCCGATGTCTTCGACCACGCCACGGTCGAGGCGCAGTCCGCCCGGCTCCAACGCGTCCTGGAAGCGATCATCGCAGATCCCGACCGGCCGGTGGGCCGGCTCGACCTCCTCTCCAGCGCAGAACGCCGCCAACTGCTCGACGAGTGGAACGGGCGCCGGACCGGCACCCGGGAGACCACGCTGCCGGAGCTGTTCCGGACCCAGGTCGAGCGGACCCCCGATGCGGTGGCGGTCGTCTGCGGCGGCGAATCGGTGACGTACGCGGAGCTCGACGACCGGGCGAACCGGCTCGCCGGCCTGCTCGTGGGCCTCGGGGTCGGGCCGGAATCCGTGGTCGCGCTGGCGCTCCCGAGGTCGATCGACATGGTCGTGTCGATGTTGGCGGTGCTCGAATCCGGAGGCGCTTATCTGCCGATCGATCTGGACCACCCCGCTGAGCGGATCGACTTCGTGCTCGCAGACGCCAAGCCGGCGCTGCTGATCACCAACGGCTCCGGCGGGATGCGTGCCGACGTGACGACCGTGCTGCTCGACGATCCAGCCACCCTTGCGGGCCGCGCCGGGGCAGCCGCGCCGCGCCGATCGACGCCGCATCCGGAGAACATCGCCTACGTGATGTACACCTCGGGCTCCACCGGGCAGCCCAAGGCCGTCATGGTCGCGCACGCCAACGTCGTCGACCTGGTCGCGTGCGTGCGGGAAACGATCGGCGTGGACAGCCTGGGCCGGGTGCTGGCGGCGACTTCGCTCGGCTTCGACTTCTCCGTGTTCGAGATCCTCGTGCCGCTGATGGTCGGTGGCTCGGTCGAGGTGGTCCCCAACCTCTTGGCCCTGGCGGACGGCCCACCGCGTGGCGGGCTGGTCAGCGGCGTGCCGTCGGTGTTCGCCAGGGTCATCCAGGAGCAGGAGCGGCGTCCGGGAGTGGACACGGTCGTGCTCGGCGGTGAGCCGGTTCCACCCGAGTTGTACGACGGCATCCGCGCGGTCTTCCCCGGCTGCCGGGTGGCCAACATCTATGGTCCTACCGAGACGGTGGTGTACTCGACGATCTGGTCCTCCGACGGCGACCTGGACGGCGCCCCGCCGATCGGCAGGCCGGTGCCCAACACGCGGGTGCACGTGCTGGATCCCGAGCTGCGGCTGGTCGCCCCTGGCGTGGTGGGGGAGCTGTACATCGCGGGCAGCGGGTTGGCGCGGGGCTACTGGAAGCGGGCCGGGTTGACCGGTCAGCGGTTCGTCGCGGATCCGTACGGCCCTGCGGGCGGCCGGATGTACCGGACCGGTGATCTGGTGCGCTGGAACCGGGATGGCGAGCTGGAGTTCGTCGGCCGGGTCGACGATCAGGTGAAGGTCCGCGGTATCCGGATCGAGCCGGGCGAGATCGAGGCAGCGCTGACCTCCCACCCGCACGTGGCTCGCAGTGCGGTGGTGGTCCGGGAGGACCGGCCGGGGGAGAAGCGGTTGGTGGCCTACGTGGTGCCGACCGGCGACGGCTGTGAGCCGGACGGGCTGCGGGATCACGTCGCCAGGGCCCTGCCCGACTACATGGTGCCGTCCGCAGTGGTGGTGCTGGAGAGCTTCCCGCTGAACTCCAACGGGAAGCTCGATCGGCAAGCCTTGCCCACGCCGGCGGTGACCACCGGGCCCAGCCGCGGTCCTCGCACCGATCGGGAGCGGCTGTTGTGCGAGGCGTTCGCCGAGGTGTTGGGGGTCGCTGAGGTCGGCGCGGAGGACGGCTTCTTCCAGTTGGGCGGGGACAGCATCGCCTCGATGCAGCTGGTCGCCAGATTGCGCAGGGTTGGCCTGGTTCTGAGTCCTCGTCAGGTGTTCGAGTGCAGGACGCCTGCGGGACTGGCGGTTGTGGCGTCGTCGGGTTCGGTGCCGGCCTCGGTGACTTCCGGGGTCGGGGATGTGACGTTGACGCCGGTGATGCGCTGGCTGGACGACCGGGGTGGGCTGGGGTCGGTCTTCTACCAGTCGGTGGTGCTGGAGGTTCCGGCGAGCTTGTCGCTGGACGTGTTGATGGGTGCCGTCGCGGCGGTGGTGGATCGGCATGACCTGTTGCGGGCTCGGTTGGGCGAGCAGGGCCTGGTCGTGCCGTCGGCGGGGTCGGTGGATGTCGCTGATCTGGTGGAGCGGGTAGCGGTGCCCGAAGCCGTGGATTGGGCTTCGGTGCTCGCCGGGCGGGGCGAGGCCGCCGCGGCTGGTTTGGATCCCGCGCTAGGTGTGATGCTCCGGGCGGTCTGGTTGGACGGCGGTGGTTCGCGGTCCGGCCGGTTGTTGGTGGTGGCTCATCATGCGGTGGTCGATGGGGTGTCGTGGCGGGTGCTGGTGTCGGATCTGGGGGAGGCGTGTCATGCGCTGCTCGCGGGGCGGTCAGTCGAGTTGCAGCCGGTGGGTACGTCGTTTCGCCAGTGGGCCGGTCTGTTGCGGGAGCTGGCGGAATCGCGGGTGCCGGAGCTGTCGGTGTGGAAAGAGGTGCTGGCTCATCCCGGCGTGCGTGTGACCGATCGCGATGTTGCGGACGGGGACGCGGTCGCCGGGACGCAGTCGTTGACGGTGTCGTTGTCGGTGGAGCGGACGGCGGCGTTGCTGGCGAGGGTTCCTGGGGCGTTCTTCGCTGGTGTCGATGATGTGTTGCTGACGGCGTTGGTGTTGGCCGTGCGGCATTGCGCGGGTATGCCGGGTGGTGTGCTGGTCGATGTGGAGGGGCACGGCCGGTACGAGGAGGTCGTCCCGGGGGTTGACTTGACGCGGACGGTGGGTTGGTTCACCACCTTGCACCCGGTGTTGCTGGATCCCGTCGCCCTGGATTGGCGGGAGGTCACCTCCGGAGGCCCGGGTTTGGGGACGGTGTTGAAGCAGGTCAAGGAGCAGCTTCGGGCGATTCCTGATCACGGCCTGGGTTTTGGGCTGCTGCGGTATCTCAATCCGGATACCGCGCCGGAGCTCGCGAGGTTCGCGCGTCCGCAGATCGCGTTCAACTACCTGGGGCGTTTCGGCGCGTCTGCCGGTGGTGAGTGGGGCTGGGCCCCGGAGGTCGACGCGCTCGGTGGTGGTGCCGATCCGGCGTTGGGCGTGGGGCATGGCATCGAGATCAACGCGATTGCGGAGGACGGTGCCGATGGTCCGCGGTTGAGCGCGACGTGGTCCTGGCACACCGCCGTTACCAGCCGTGAAGCGGTGCACGACCTGGCGCAGGACTGGTTGGCGGTCCTGAATGGACTCATCGCCCACGTCGATCGGCCCGGCACGGGCGGACGCACTCCGTCGGACCTGCCCCTGCTGCGGCTCGACCAGCACGACATCGAGGAGCTGGAAGCGGATCTGGAGCTGGAGTGGGAAGACCTCGACCGCTGATCGCGGCGGCCGGCCGTTTCGGCGGGCGCCACCACTCGGGGCGCTCGTCGAGAGGACCCGTGCCTGCCGTCCGCCTTACCCGGCCGAGTCGGCGAGGTGCGGCAACCGGCTGAGCCCCGGATGGCCGACTCCCCGGTGATCACCCGGCGCGACCGCGCCGGGCTGGTCGTTGGTGCCGACGAGTTCCCGCCCGAGCGGGGTGAGGCTGTGCAGGACCGCCTTGCCCAGCCGGGTCGAAGTGATCAGGCCGGCCTCGCGCAGGATGGTGGTGTGCTGGCTGGCGGAAGCCAGCGACGCGTCGATCTGCCGGGCGAGACCGGAGGTCGAACTGGGCGTCTGCAACGCCAGCAGGACCTGCGCGCGCGTGTGCCCGAGCAGGGCGGCCAGCCGCTTCGACGCGTTCTCCCCGCCACCGCCGGGGCGCACGCCGTTCGCCGCCTTGTGAGCGGGGTAGACGAGCACGGGCGGGAGCCCCGGGTCGATGAAGGTGATCGGGTTGCCGAAGCAGAAGTACGACGGGATCAGCGTCAGGCCGCGGCCGTCGAGGTGCAGCGTCCGGTTCTCCGGGTAGTTCGTCTCCAGGACCGGCCAGCGCCATTTGATGGGGGCGGGGAGTGAGTTGAACAGCTTCTCGGCGCCCCCGGTCGTGAGGTGACGTGTCCGCAGCACGTGGTCTTCGGTGACCTGGTGGTGGACCTTCGGCCAGTGCGGGCGGATGGCGGTGTTGAAATAGTCCCGGAGGATGTTGCAGAGCTTGTTGAGCGCGGCCCGGTCGCCGTCGGACAGCTTGCGGACCCAGGGCGGCGCGCTCTGCTGCGCGAAAGCCGCGGAAAGGTCGTTGCTGAGTCGGGTCTGCCCGGCGGACAGGATGCTTCCGAGGCCGGCCTCGAAGTCCGGCCCGGCGGTGACCGGGGTGAGGAAATCTGGGAAGTTCCCCTTGACGGGAACCAGCGAGGACACAAGATGCATTCGGGTGGATAAGCCCGTGTCGCGTAACCTGTGTCGCGCCCAGCCCCGCCACGCGAGTTGCGTCGGCCAGGTGACGTGTCCGCGGAGGACGTGCAAGCTGAGCGCGAGTTCCCACATCGGATCGGGCTGTTCCGCAATGCGGATGCGGAGAACATCTTTGGGTGTGAAATAGATCCTAAGCATAACGATACTCCAACACGGTGATCAACTATCAAGGTAGATCCATTCGTAGTAATGCGATTCCTTTCGTTGATCAAGTTGCGGGAGTCCATTCGGCACAGTTCGCGGTTTTGTTGACTCCTGTAGGAGTTTCGCGGTTTCGGACGGGCGTGGAACGGCCGCCGGATTGTTGGGTCGTCTGGCGATGGGAATAAATGTGAATGAAATTGGGAAGCGTTGTCGATGTTTCTGTGATAAGATGTGTCCCGCGGTGATTCAGAATGCGGAAAGAAGCAGGGCAATTGTTTTGAAAACGGAAATACCTGATCACCCTGCTGGCGGTTGAATTCAGGCGGTGATTCCGCGCGGCGTCGGCGAGCCGCTCGCCGACCGGGAAGACCCGCACCAAGATCGCCGGGGTGACGGGCATGACGGTGAGCACCGTGTTGTCCACGAGGGTGTGACGCTCGCAGCGCACAGCGCCGCGAGGATCGCTCATCGCCGCGGATGTCCCGCCGCCGAGGGTGCGGCCGGGCCGTTGTCACCCGCTTCCAAAGTGGATGGCACGTCGGCGACCCTGGTCGCTCCGGCTGACCATCGATGCCGAATCCCGTTGTGGTCCTGGGGAAAACAGCCGTGCTCGCGCTGGCCGGCAGGTGCTCGGCGGAACCCGTGGCAGCTTGTGGCCGCAAGCTTGTGCGGCGGATCGCGTTCCTCCTAGCGTCGAGATGCGCCAGCGCCGGCGTCGCAGTGCGGGTGGCCGCACCCCCCCCGAGATCAGCAGCCCCGCGAAGACGACCACGCCCTGCAGGTGGGTGGTCGCCGGGTCGAAGTCCACCGTGATGGCCGAACTGGGAGGCACCAACGCATGAGCACGGCCGTGACCGAAGGTGGCAAATGGATCCGGTGCTTCGACGCGGAATCCAGCGGTGCCACCAGGTTGATCTGCTTTCCGCACGCGGGCGGCTCGGCGTCGTTCTTCCGGCCCCTCTCGATGCGGCTGGCGCCGGAGGTCGACGTGCTGGCCATCCAGTACCCCGGGCGGCAGGACCGCTACCGAGAGCCGGTGATCACCGAGATCGGCGAGCTGGCCGACCGGATCGCGACCGAACTGGCCGCGCTGCCGGGCCCGCCGCCGGTCTACCTCGGCCACAGCATGGGCGCGGTGCTCGCCTTCGAGGTGGCGCAGCGCCTGGAAGCACGCGATCGCAACGGCCCGCGGGCGTTGCTGCTCTCCGGGCGGAGGGCGCCGTCGAAGAAGTACGCCGAGCGGAACGTGCACCTCAAACCCGACGACGACGTCATCGCGGAGCTGAAGTTGCTGAGCGGAACGTCCCCGGACCTGCTGGGCGACGACGAGATGCTCCGCCTGGTGCTGCCCGCCATCCGCGGCGACTTCCAGGCGGTCGAGACCTACCTGGCCGATCCGGAGTCGGTGGTGGGGTGCCCGATCACGGCCCTCGTCGGCGACGCCGACCCGCTCACCACGGTCGACGAGGTGCGCGCCTGGAGCAGGCACACGAGCGCCGCGTTCGAGGCGAAGGTCTTCGCCGGCGGCCACTTCTACCTGGCAGAGCGCCAATCCGAGGTGATCGAGGAGATCAGGAAGCAACTACGACACCTGTCGGCCCCGGCCGACGCGAGTGGCAATTGAGGAGAAAGCCATGACGAAGTCGCTCTACGAGATCGGTGAGGTGCCGCCGCTGGGCGAGGTCCCGGAGCGGATGTACGCGTCGGTGATCCGCCAGGACCGGTTCGGACCGCCGAAGCAGGCGTTCCAGATCGAGGTCGTCGACGTGCCACGGGTGGGCCCCGGCGAGGTCCTGGTGTACGTGATGGCGGCCGGGATCAACTACAACAACGTGTGGGCGGCGCTGGGCATCCCGTTGGACGTCATCGGCATGCGGCAGCGCCTCGGGCAGCCGGAGGACTTCCACATCGGCGGCACGGACGGCGCGGGTGTGGTGTGGGCGGTCGGCGAGGGCGTGCGGCACGTCAAGGTCGGCGACCACGTGGTGCTCTCCGGCGGGCAGTACGACGAGAAGGACGAGGACATCCGGTTGGGCGCGGACGTGGCGACGTCCAACAGCGGTCGGGCGTGGGGGTACGAGACCAACTACGGTTCCTTCGCGCAGTTCTGCTTGGTGAACGACTACCAGTGCCACCCGAAGCCCAAGGACGTGTCGTGGGAGGAGTCCGCCAGCTTCATGCTCTGCGGCTCCACCGCCTACCGGCAGCTCTTCGGCTGGCACGGCAACACGGTGCAGCCCGGTGACCCGGTGCTGATCTGGGGCGGGGCGGGCGGCCTGGGCTCCATGGCCATCCAGCTGGTCAAGATGGCCGGTGGGGTCCCGATCGCGGTCGTCTCCGACGAGGCCCGCGGCGAGTACTGCCTCCAGCTCGGCGCGAAGGGCGTCATCAACCGGCACGAGTTCGACCACTGGGGCCGGTTGCCCGCGGTGGACGACGTCGAGGGCATGACCAAGTTCCTGCGGGGCGCGCGGGGCATGGGCAAGAAGATCTGGGAGATCCTCGGGGAGCGGAAGTCGCCGCGGATCGTCTTCGAGCACAGCGGGCAGGACACCCTGCCCACCTCCATGTACCTGTGCGACAGCGGCGGCATGGTGGTGATCTGCGGCGGCACGACCGGCTACAACGGCGACATCGACCTCCGGCACCTGTGGATGCGCTCCAAGCGGCTGCAGGGTTCGCACGGCGCGAACGCCCGCCAGTTCCGCGACGTCGTCAGGCTGGTCGATGCGGGCCTGCTCAACCCGTGCCTGTCCACCTGCGAAACGTTCGAGGACATCGGCTCCCTCCACCAGTTGCTGTTCGACAACGCGCACCCGATGGGAAACATGGCCGTGCTCATCAACGCCCTGGAACGCGGCACGAACACGATCGACCTGCCGGCCGCGGCCGCGGCCTGAGCGCTGGGGACGAGCGCGGGTGCACGCGCACCGGTGTGCCCGCGTTCTCCCGATTTCGTTGTGCCGCAATGACTATTCCGAACTGGAGGCGAGTCGTGCCGTCGCGCTGTGGCAGCTTGTGGCCGCCTTCCTTGCGAACCGGATCGGGCCGGACGTAGCGTCCCGTTTCGCCGACCTCGGCAACTCGCACACGTTGGAGGAGGCACGACCGCAGCGGCGAGGAAGTCGTCCGCTTCAGCGGAAATCCTCGCGTGCCCGGCCGGTTCTCCGCGGCGGTTCCGCGAAATCGGGGTGAGATAGCAGGAACTGGCGTGCCGGCGGTGCGCCCCCATGACCGAACGTCCCCGAGCCCACTAGTGGAAGGTATCTGGTGAACACTCAGTCGGCGGCCGTGGCCGAGTTGCGGGACCTGCTGGCCGGGGAGACCGGCGATCGCCAGGACAGGATTCTGCTGAACCTGGTGCGAGCGCAGGTGGTCTCCGTGCTAGGCGGCGGTCTGCCCTCGCGGATCGCCGAGAGCAAGCCCTTCCGGGACATGGGGATCAAGCGGGAGGCGAGGGAGGAGCTGCGGCAGGAGCTTTCGCGGGCCACCGGAATCGCCCTGCCGCCGACCTTGCTCTTCGATCACCCCAACCCGATGTCGGTCGCCCGCTACCTGCGCGAGCGCATCACCGGCCGGTCGGGAGCGGAGTCCTCCGCCACGGCGCACGCGGAGGTGCGGTTGGACGAGCCGATCGCGATCGTGGGGATGGCGTGCCGGTACGGGGGTGGCGTGTCGTCGCCGGAGGACCTGTGGGAGTTGGTCGCCGGCGGTCGTGACGCGGTGACGGGATTTCCGGTGGATCGAGGTTGGGACCTGGAAGGTCTTCACGACCCGGACCCCGACCACGCAGGCAAGTCGTACACCCGCGCGGGGGTTTTCCTCGATGACATAGCCGGATTCGACGCCGCGTTCTTCGGCATCTCGCCCCGGGAGGCCGCGGTGATGGATCCGCAGCAGCGGCTGCTCCTGGAGACGACCTGGGAGGCGCTGGAACGGGCCGGCATCGACCCGACGAGCCTCGGCGGAACCAGCGCCGGCGTGTTCGTCGGCACCAACTACCAGGACTACCGGTACGCCTTCGACGAGATCCCGGCGAGCAGCGAAGGCTATGTGATCACCGGGAACGCGGCCAGCGTGAAGTCCGGCCGGTTGGCGTACGTGCTGGGACTGCACGGGCCGGCCGTCACGGTCGACACGGCGTGCTCGTCGTCGTTGGTGGCGTTGCATCAGGCGTGCCAGGCGTTGCGGTTGGGCGAGTGCGACCTCGCGATCACCGGCGGCGCATCGGTGCTTTCGACGCCCGAGGGTTTCGTCGAGTTCTCCCGCAAGCGCGTCCTTTCCGTCGACGGCCGGTGCAAGGCGTTCGCGGAGTCGGCGGACGGCACGGGCTGGGGCGAGGGCGTCGGCGTGCTCTTGGTGGAGCGCCTGTCGGATGCGGTGCGGCATGGCCGGAAGGTGCTGGCGGTCGTCCGCGGCAGCGCGGTGAGCCAGAACGGTGCGTCGAATGGCTTGACGGCGCCGAACGGCCCGTCGCAGGAGCGCGTGATTCGGGCGGCGCTCGCAAGCGGGGGCCTGTCGGCGTCGGATGTGGATGCGGTGGAGGCGCACGGGACCGGAACTCGGTTGGGAGATCCGATCGAGGCGGGGGCGTTGCTGGCGACCTACGGCGAGGGCCGCTCGTCGGAGTGGCCGTTGTGGCTGGGGTCGGTGAAGTCGAACATCTCGCACACGCAGGCCGCTTCGGGTGTTGCCGGTGTGATCAAGATGGTCATGGCCATGGAAAGCGGCTTGCTGCCGAAGACCTTGCACGTGGACGAGCCATCGTCGCATGTGGACTGGTCCTCGGGTGCGGTGCGGTTGCTGGTGGACGAGCGAGAGTGGCCGGAGACCGGCCGCCCTCGCCGCGCGGCGGTGTCATCGTTCGGGGTCAGCGGCACCAACAGCCACGTCATCTTGGAACAAGCCCCCGCCCACGCCGAGGAGGCCGCCGGCGAGGCGCTCCCCGCGGTGCCGTGGGTGCTGTCCGGCCGGACCGAGGACGCACTGCGCCAGCAGGCGGCGCGGCTGCTGGCGCGGGTCGAGCGGGACCCGGAACTGGACCTGGCGGACCTGGGTGCCGCACTGGTGCGGAGCCGATCGACCTTCGAGCACCGGGCGGTCGTCGTCGGGACGGAACGCGCGGACCTGCTCGCCGGGCTGGCGGCGCTCGCCGATGGCGAGCCGGCGCCCCACGTGGTCCACGGCGTCGTCGGTGACGTCGACACAGCGCCGGTGTTCGTGTTCCCCGGACAAGGGTCGCACTGGGTGGGGATGGGCCGGGAACTGCTCGATTCTTCGCCGGTGTTCGCGGAATGGATGGACAAGTGCGGCGCGGCGCTGCGGCCCTGGGTGGACTGGGACCTGACCGACGTGCTGGACGACCAGGAGGCGCTGACGCGGGTCGACGTGGTCCAGCCGGTGCTGTGGTCGGTGATGGTGTCCCTGGCGCAGGTGTGGCGCTCGCACGGCGTCGAACCGGGCGCGGTGGTCGGGCACTCGCAGGGCGAGGTCGCCGCCGCATGCGTGGCCGGTGCGCTTTCGCTGGAGGACGGTGCGCGGGTGGTGGCCTTGCGCAGCCAGGCGCTGGCACGGCTCGCCGGGAAGGGCGGGATGGTGTCGGTGATGGCGCCGGCCGACCGGGTGCGCGACATGATCGCCCGGTGGGGGGATCGCCTCGCCATCGCGGCGGTCAACGGCCCGGCGTCGGTCTCCGTCTCCGGCGACGACGGCGCGCTGACCGAGCTGGAGCGCGAGCTGTCCGCGCAGCGCGTGGTGCGCTGGCGCGTGCCCGGAGTCGACTTCACGGCCCATTCGCAGCACGTCGAGGCCCTGGCCGAAGAACTGGAACGCGCCCTGGCGCCGACGGAACCGACGACCGCGCGAATCCCCTTCTTCTCCACGGTGGAAGTCGACTGGCTCGACGGCCCGGAGCTCGACGGCGGCTACTGGTACCGGAACTTGCGTCGCCAGGTCCGGTTCGGCGACGCCGTCGAGGCGCTGGCCGAACGGGGGCATGCCGCATTCGTCGAGATCAGCCCGCACGCCGTGTTGACGGCGGCGGTGGAGCAGAACCTCGAGGACATGGGCGATCAGCTCTTCGTCGCCGCCACTCTCCAGCGCGACATGGGCGATCTGAGCCACCTGTACCGCTCCATGGCCGAAGCCTTCGTCGTCGGCATCCCGGTGGACTGGGAGCGACCGTTCGCGGGATCGGCCCGTCGCGACGTGGACCTGCCGACGTACCCCTTCCAGCGGCAGCGGTACTGGCCCGAGAAGCAGCCGGCGGCCGGAACCACGCCGGTGAGCAGCGGGTCACCGGCAGAGCAGCGGTTCTGGACCGTGGTCGAGGGCGAGGACGTCGCGGCGTTGGCGGCGACGCTGGGAGTTGAGGCGACTGGAACGCTGCAGGACGTGCTGCCGGCGCTGGCCGCCTGGCGCCGCCGGGACTGCGAGGCCACGGTGCTGGACGACCTGCGGTACCGAATCACTTGGGAGCCGACCGAATTCGAGACCCGCCGACTGTCGGGGACGTGGCTCGCGCTGACCTCCGAAGGCGACGCCGACGAGAAGTGGGCGACCGCGGTGCTGGACGGTCTGGCCGACCGCGGCGCCGTCGTGCTGCCGTTCGGGATGCCTGCCGGGATGCGGCGCGGCGAACTGCTCGACCGGCTCCGCGCCACGCTCGCCGACGCCGGGCTGCGGCCGTCGGACGTTTCCGGGGTGGTGTCGCTGCTCGCGTTGGACGAGACCGCCGACCCGGAGCACCCGGGTGTCCCTGCGGGAACCACCGGGACGCTGGCGCTCATCCAGGCCCTCGGCGACGCGGAGGTGGGCGCACCGCTCTGGCTGCTGACCCGGGGCGCGGTCTCCACCGGTGCCCCGGATCCGCTGGTTCGCCCGCTGCAGGCGTTGACCTGGGGCCTGGGCCGGGTCGTCGGCCTGGAACACCCCGAGCGGTGGGGAGGATTGGTCGACCTACCGCCGGAACCGGACGACGGCGTGCTCGGGCAGCTGGCCGGGGTGCTGGGCGCGGCCGACGACGAGGACCACATCGCGATCCGCGACTCGGGGGCGTTCGTGCGCCGCCTGACCCGGGCCCGGCTCGGCGAGCGGACCGGAACTCGTGCCTGGCGCCCCCGGCCGGACGGAACCGTGCTGATCACGGGCGGCACCGGCGTGCAGGCCGGGCACGTCGCCCGCTGGCTCGCCCGCAGCGGTGCCGGTCACCTCGTGCTGCTCGGCCGCCGCGGCGACGCCGCGCCCGGCATGGCCGAGCGGGTCGCCGAACTGGAGGCGCTCGGCGCCGAGGTCACCGTGGTGGCCTGCGACGTGCGGGACCGGGAGGCGCTGCGCGGAGTACTGGCCACGATCCCGGCGGAACGACCGCTGTCGGCGGTCGTGCACGCGGCCGGGATCGGCCGGTTGCAGCCGCTCCCCGACACGAGTCCTGCCGACTTCGCGGAGATCGCGGAGGCGAAGGCCGTTGGCGCGCGGCATCTGCACGAGCTGACCGAGGATCTGGACCTGGACGCGTTCGTCCTGTTCTCCGCGATCACCGCGACCTGGGGCGTCGGGCGCCACGGCAGCTACGGCGCGGCGAACACGTACTTGGAGGCGCTCGCGCAGCACCGCCGAGCTCGCGGCCTGCCCGCGACCGCGATCGCCTGGGGCGGCTGGGCCGGGGACGGCATGGCGGTCCGCGACGCCGCCGAGGACACCTTGCGTCGCCGCGGGCTTCCGTGGGGTGCGTGGGCCGAAGCCGGTTCGACGATGCAGGAAGCGGCGGACGAGACGCTGCGCCGCTGGGGCGTCCACGTCATGGCGCCGGAACTGCTGATCACGGCGCTGCAGCAGACTCTCGACGCCGACCAGACGCTGGTGACGATCGCGGACATGGATTGGGAGCGCTTCGTCACCGGCTTCACCCTGGCCCGCAGGCGCCCGCTGCTGGACGAGTTGCCGGAGGCGCGGCAGGCGATCGAGGCGATGAGCCGCCCCGCCGCGGACGACGCCCGCGGCGGGGAGGAACCGGCGTCGCTGCCGCAACGGCTGGCGTCCGCCTCGCGGCACGAGCAGGACCGGCTGCTGCTGGAGTCGGTCCGCACGCAGGTCGCCGAGGTGCTCGGGCATCCGTCGCCGGAGGCCGTGGACCCCGGGCAGACGTTCCTCGCCATGGGCCTGGACTCGGTGACCGCGGTGCAGTTGCGCAACGGACTCGGGGCCGTGATCGGCCAGCGGCTGCCGGCCACGGTGGTGTTCGACTACCCGACCACCACTGAGCTCGTGGCCTTCCTCCGCACCAGGCTCGTCAAGGACGACCCCACCCCGGCTGCCAAGGCCCTGCTGGAGATCGACGGCCTGGAGAAGGCGCTGGCCGACGGCTCCTACGGCCCGGCGGAGCGCCGCGCGATCGCGGCGCGCCTCGCCGACCTGGCCGGGAGCCTGGGGGGCGCCGCTGCGGAGTCCGATGCGGACGGAAATGGGGTCCGCGACCTCGAATCCGCCGACATCGGCGAGATGTTCGACATCCTCGACAGCGAACTGGACACGCCCTGAGCTCGTGGATGCCCCGGCGGTCGGATAGGTGGAACTGACGTGACGGAAGACGCGAAGACCCTCGACTACATGAAGCGGGCCACCGCCGCGCTGCGCGATGCCCGCAAGCGCGTGCGCGAGCTGGAGGAGCGTTCTCGCGAGCCGATCGCGATCGTGGGGATGGCGTGCCGGTACGGGGGTGGCGTGTCGTCGCCGGAGGACCTGTGGGAGTTGGTCGCCGGCGGCCGGGATGGGGTGGCGGGGTTTCCGGTGGATCGGGGTTGGGACCTGGAGGGTCTTTACGACCCGGACCCCGACCGGCTCGGCAAGTCCTACGTCCGGCACGGGGCTTTCATGGACGACCCCGCCGGCTTCGATCCGGCGTTCTTCGGCATCTCACCGCGCGAGGCGCTGATGATGGACCCGCGGCAGCGACTGCTGCTGGAGACCACCTGGGAGGCGTTCGAAAGGGCCGCGATCGCGCCGACTTCGGCGCACGGCACGTCGACCGGCGTGTTCATCGGAGCTTCCGGGGACGACTACCTGGGCCTCCTCGACCGGGTGCCCGACGCCGACGAGGGGTATCTGCTGGCTGCCAACGGGCAGAGCGTCATGTCCGGCCGGCTGGCGTACGTGCTGGGACTGCACGGGCCCGCGGTGACGCTGGACACGGCGTGCTCGTCGTCGTTGGTGGCGTTGCACCAGGCGTGCCAGGCGTTGCGGTTGGGCGAGTGCGACCTCGCCATCGCAGGGGGAGCGGCCGTGATCGTCTCACCCCGGATCTTCGTCGAGGGTTCGCGGCAGCGGAGCCTGGCCGCGGACGGCCGGTGCAAGGCGTTCGCGGAGTCGGCGGACGGCACCGGCTGGGGCGAGGGCGTCGGCGTGGTTCTGGTGGAGCGCCTGTCGGATGCGGTGCGGCATGGCCGGAAGGTGCTGGCGGTCGTCCGCGGCAGCGCGGTGAGCCAAGACGGCGCGACCAACGGTTTGACGGCGCCGAATGGCCCGTCGCAGGAGCGGGTGATTCGTGCGGCGTTGGCGAACGCGGGCTTGTCGGCGTCGGATGTGGATGCGGTCGAGGCGCACGGGACCGGGACCCGGCTGGGGGATCCGATCGAGGCCGGTGCGTTGCTGGCGACCTACGGCGAAGGGCACTCGCCGGAACGGCCGTTGTGGCTGGGGTCGGTGAAGTCGAACATCGCGCACACGCAGGCCGCTTCGGGCGTGGCCGGTGTGATCAAGATGGTCATGGCCCTGGAACGCGGTTTCCTGCCGAGGACGTTGCACGTGGACGAGCCATCGTCGCATGTGGACTGGTCCTCGGGCGCGTTGCGGTTGCTGGTGGACGAGCGAGAGTGGCCGGAGACCGGCCGCCCACGGCGCGCAGCGGTCTCGTCCATTGGCGGAGCCGGCACCAACGCCCACGTGATCCTGGAACAGGCCCAGACCGAGACCCGTACGGCGGAACCCGTGGCTGTTCCGGCGGTGCCGTGGTTGCTGTCCGGCAAGGGCACGCCCGCATTGCGCGCACAGGCCGGAAACCTGCGGAGGTTCGCGGAGTCGGCCCCCGGCACCGGCAGCGAGGACCTGGGGCGGTCGTTGTTCCGGTCACGAGCGGCGCTGTCGCATCGCGCCGTGGTGGTCGGCCGGGACCGCGAACGGTTGCTCGCCGGTCTGGCCGCTGCCGAGCGCGACGAGCACGCCACGCAGGTCGTGACGGGCGTCGCCCGGCAGCACATCGGTGCGCCGGTGTTCGTGTACCCGGGGCAGGGCGGGCAGTGGGCGGGCATGGGCGTGACGCTGCTGGACTCGTCCCCGGTGTTCGCGGCGGCGCTGCGGGAATGCGCGGACGCGTTCGCGCCGCTGGTGGGCTGGTCGGTCGTGGACGTGCTGCGCCGGCTGCCGGGAGCTCCGTCGCTGGAGCGCGGCGAGGTGGTCCAGCCGGTGCTGTTCTCGGTGATGGTGGCGCTCACGCGCCTGTGGCAGTCCTACGGGGTGCAGCCCGCCGCCGTGCTCGGTCACTCGCAAGGCGAGGTCGCCGCCGCCCACATCGCCGGGGCGCTGACGCTGGAGGACTCGGCCAAGCTCATCGCGAAGCGATGCGAAGCACTGATGCCGTTGCACCGCAAAGGAACCATGGCGGCCATCGCGATGCCGGTCGGGGAACTGCGCGCGCGGCTGGAGAAGTACGGCGACCGGTTGTCCGTCGCCGCGGAGAACGGGCCGACCGCGCTCACCGTCTCCGGCGACCTGGACGCGATCGACGAACTGCTGGACGAGCTGAAGGCCGCGGGCATGCGCGCCCGCAAGATCCGGGCCGCCACCGGAGCCGGGCACTCGGCCCAGGTGGAGGCGCTGCGCGACGACCTGCTGGCCGCGTTCGACGGGATCTCCCCGGCGCAGGGGCAGATCCCGTTCTTCTCCACCGTGACCGGCGATGTGCTGGACACCACCGAGCTGGACGCCGACTACTGGTACCGCAACGCGCGCCAGACGGTCCGCTTCGAACCGGCCGTGCGCAGCCTGCTCGCCCGCGGGCACGAGGCGTTCGTCGAGATCAGCCCGCACCCGCTGCTCGCCGAAATGGTCCAGGCGATCGCCGATGCGGCGGAGGCCGAAGTGGTGGTGGGCGACACCCTGCACCGCGACGACGGTGACCTGGACCGGTTCTTCCTCGCCGCGGCCCAGATGCACGTCAACGGCGTGCACGTGGACTGGGAACCCGCCTTCGGTGACGGCGCCTCCCGGGCGGTCGACCTGCCGACCTACCCGTTCCAGCGCAAGCGGTACTGGATGGAGTACGTCCCCCGGGGAGCGACCGGATCGCGCTCGGAGGACGCCGAATTCTGGGATCTGGTGGAGAAAGCGGACCTCCCCGGGCTCGCCGCCGCGCTGAGCGCCGATGCCACTGCGCTCGAACCGGCCATCCCGCTGCTGTCCGCCTGGCGGCGGAAGCGCCGGGAGAAGTCCACACTGGACAACTGGCGGTACCGGACCGGTTTCGCCCGGGTGCCGGAGACCACCGCGCCACAGCTCGACGGGACTTGGCTTCTCGTCGTTCCGGCCGGACTCGACGACGACTGGACGGCCGCATCGGCCCAGGCCCTCAGCGCGCACGGCGCGACGGTGCGCGCGGTGGAGTTGCCCGCCGACGCGGACCACGACGTCGCGTTGGAGCGGTTGCGCGCGGTAATCGACGAACCACCGGCGGGCATACTCTCGCTGCTGGGGCTCGCATCCGGACCGCACCCGGCGCTGCCCGCCGGCCTGGTCGCCTCGATCGGCCTCGTGAGCGCGTTGGGTGAACTCGGCGTCCAGGCGCCGCTGTGGTGCGCGACCAGCGGAGCCGTATCGACTTCGCCGACCGACGCGCCGCCCGATCCGGCGCAGGCCGAGCTGTGGGGTTTCGGCCGCGCGGTCGCGCAGGAACACCCCGCACGTTGGGGCGGGCTGATCGACCTTCCCGAAGCAGCGGACGAGTTCGCGATGCGGCGCCTGGCAGGCGTCCTCGCGGGACGGACCGAAGACCAGGTCGCGGTGCGGGCATCGGGCGTGTTCGGCTGCCGCCTCGTTCGCGCCCCGCTGGCCGACGCCCGGCCGAAGCGCACCTGGCAGCCGCGCGGCACGGTGCTGGTCACCGGCGCGATCGGCGACGACATCGGAGAAGGCCTGGTGAAGAGGCTGGCCGAATCCGGCGTCGAGCACCTCGTGCTGCAATGCCGGCCCGGGGACCCGAAACCCGAGGAGCTGGCCGCCGGAGACCGGGTGAGCATCGTCGAATGCGACACGAGCGACCGGGCGGCGCTCTCCCGGCTGCTGGCGGGGATCGGCCGGGAGCTCACCGCATTGCTCCACGTCGCGCCCCCGAACGCCGGAGCGGAGCAGTTCTGCACGGGCCCGGCCGACGACCTGACGGGCGCCACCAACCTCGACGAACTGCTCGCGGACCGGGAACTGGATGCTTTCGTGCTGCTGTCCTCGGCCGGTGCCGTCTGGGGCAGCGCGGGACAGGCCCGAACCGGGGCGGTCGGCGCGTTCTTCGACGGGCTGGCCCGGCGACGCCGCGCGCGCGGAGCGGTCGCGACCGCGGTGGCGCTCGACCGCGGACCCGACCCGGCGATCCCCGCGGAGCTGGTGGTCGACGCGCTCCACCAGGCGGTGGAGCACGAGGAGACGTCGCTGATCGTGTCGCCGGTCGACTGGACGCGGTTCTTCCCCGACTTCACCGAGTCCCGCCCGAGTCCGCTGCTCGCGGACCTACCGGACGTGCGGCGGCTGGGCCGGGGCGACGAGCCCGCGGACGCATCGTCGCTTGTGGACGAGGTGTCCGGACTTCCGGAGGAGCAGCAAGAAGAAGCGCTCCTGGGCCTGGTCCGCGGCCAGATCGCCGCCGTCCTCAACTACGCCGAGGCCGGCGAAGTGGATCCGGCGCAGCGCTTCACCGAACTGGGCCTGGATTCGCTGACCTCGGTCCAGTTGCGGAAGCGGCTCTCGGCGGCCACCGGCCTCAAGCTGCCCACCAGCCTGGCCTTCGAACACCCCACGCCGGCCGAGCTCGCCCGGTACCTGCGCACGGCGCTGACCGGCTCCCGCGAAAGCGGACCGGCCGACATGATGGTCGAGCTCTACCGGCAGGCCTGCGAGAACGGCACGGCCATGGCGGCGATGCCGATGCTGGAGGCGGCCGCGAACCTGCGTCCCGGCGCCAGGAACCCGGAGGAGCTGCTGAACCGGCCCACCCCGCTGCGCCTGGCGCGGGGCCCGGAGCGGCCCGCGCTGATCTGCCTGACCCCGTTCGTCACGCCGGCCGGCGCGCACCAGTTCGTGCGCCTCGCCGCCCCGTTCCGCGGCAAGCGGGACGTCTGGGTGCTGCCCCACCCCGGTTTCGGCCGTGGCGAACAGCTTCCCGAGAACATGGCGACGCTGGTCCGGCACCACGCGACGACAGTGCTGGAGTGCGCGGGCGGCGAGCCGTTCGTGCTGCTCGGCTACTCCTCGGGCGGCTGGGTCGCGCAGGAGGTGGCGGCACACCTGGAGAGCATCTGCTCGCCGCCGGAGCGCCTGGTGCTGGTGGACGCCTACAGCCCCGACCTCCAGTACGCGCACCGGGTTTTCGACGAACTGATGGCGGCGAACTCGCGGCTCGTGCGGACGCTGAACGTCGGCAGCGAAGAACTCACGGCCATGAGCCGGTACCTGCAGCTGTTCGAGAAGTGGCAGGCGCGGCCGGCCGCGGCTCGGACCCTGTTGCTGCGGGCCCGGGAACAGGTGTTCCTCGACGCGACGGGTGGCGAGAGCCCGGCACCCCCGGACGGTGTCGACGAGATCGTCGTCGTGCCCGGTGATCACGCCACCATGCTGCACGACCACGCCACCACGACCGCCGCCGCGCTGGAGTCCTGGCTGGCCGATGACATCGGGACAGCTGCAACGGCGTCCGGTGACCCATCGGTGCGGCCGCCGATGCGAGGAGAATCGTCATGAGGGACATCCCGGTTCGCCAGATGGCCATGTCGTCGGGGTTCCGGCCGTGGCTGATCACCGGCCACGCGGAGGTGCGCGCGGCGCTGGCCGACCAGCGGTTCGCGAAGGACTCGCAGCGGGTCGCCGAAATGCTCGACCGGCACTCGCTGTCCGGCACCGACAGCCTGTTCGGGCAGTCGCTCCTGCACCACATGCTCAACACCGATCCACCGGAGCACGGCAGGCTGCGCGGGCTGGTCAACAAGGCGTTCACCCCGCGCGCGGTCGAGCGCCTGCGGCCGCGGATCGAGGAGATCTGCGACGAGCTGCTGGACGCCTTGGGCGGGCGGCAGCACGTCGACCTGCTGGCGGTCTTCGCGGTTCCGCTGCCGATCAAGGTGATCTGCGAGCTCCTGGGGGTTCCGCAGGAGGACCGGGAGGAGTTCCGGTCCTGGTCCAACGCGCTCGTCTCGGCGCTGCCGCCGGAAGTCGTGACGGAGGCGTCCAGCGCGATGGCGGACTACCTGCACGGCTTGATCAAGGCAAAGGAACAGGACCCGGGCGAGGACATGCTCTCCGCGCTGATCCACGCCCGGGACGGCGGTGATCGGCTGACCGCGGACGAGCTGGTCTCGATGGCGTGTCTGCTGCTGGCGGCCGGCCACGAAACCACGGTGAACCTGATCGGCAACGGCATGCTCGCGCTGCTGACCCACCCGGACCAGCTCGCGGCGCTGCGGGACGACCCGACCCGGTTGCCCGGCGCCATCGAGGAGTTCCTCCGCTACGACAGCCCCATCAACCAGGCGACGCTGCGGTTCACCACCGAACCCGTGGAGATCGCCGGGGTGCGCATCCCGGAGGGCGAGTTCGTGATGCTCAACATCGACTCCGCCAACCACGACGCGCGGCGCTACGCGGACCCGGACGTCCTGGACATCGGCCGGGACGAGGGCGGCCACCTCGCCTTCGGGCATGGCATCCACTACTGCCTCGGCGCTCCGCTGGCCCGGCTGGAGGCGGAGATCGCGTTCACCAAGCTGCTGGGCAGGTACGGCCGGATCGACCTCGCGGTACCGGCCGAGCAGCTGGAGTGGCGGTTCAGCGTCGTGATGCGCGGACTCGAGCGGCTCCCCGTCCGGCTCGGCCGGACGTAGCCGGGTCTCGCTCCGGAGGCACGAGGCAGACATCAGGCGGGAGGTTGCAGGAGACATGGCCGATCAAACCGGGTTCTCCCCGGAACTGCTCTCCTACGTCCGCGAGGTTTCGCTGCGGGAGGACGAGATCCTGCGCGAACTGCGCGACGAGACGGTGGCCTATCCGATGGGGAAGGTCATGCAGGTCATGCCCGAGGAAGGGCAGCTGCTCGCGTTCCTGGTCGGGCTGATCAGCGCCCGTTCCGTGCTGGAGGTCGGCACCTTCACCGGCTACAGCACGCTGTGCATGGCCCGGGCACTTCCCGCCGACGGGCGCCTGGTGACCTGCGACATCACCGACAGGTGGCCGGCGATCGGCGCCCCGTACTGGAAGCGCGCCGGTGTCGCCGACCGGATCGAGGTCCGCGTCGGTGATGCGCGGACGACGCTCGCCGGCCTCATCACCGAGGGCGGCGCGAACCGGATGGACCTGGTGTTCATCGACGCCGACAAGGCGAACTACCCGAGCTACTACGAGGATGCTCTCGTCCTGGTGCGTCCAGGCGGGCTGATCGTGCTGGACAACACCGTCTTCTTCGGCAGGGTCGTCGATCCGGCGGCCCAGGATCCGGACACGGTCGCGCTGCGCGAGCTCAACTCGCGCATCCGCGCCGACGACCGGGTCGACCTCGCGATGCTGACCATGGCGGACGGCATTTCCCTCATCCGGAAGAAGGCGTCCTGATGCCCAGGCCCACCTGCGGCGGGCAAGAACGACTTGAGACGACAACCAGCCGCCCGTCCATCCGGCCGTCCGAACAGGACGGTCGGCGGCGGGTGGCCTCCACACTTCGATAGGAGACGCGGTGGAATTCGGTCCGGGAGAACACCGGCTCACCGTCCTGGGGGCGGGGGTGATGGGATCGAACATCACGACCCTGGCCATCGGGTACGGGCTGCCCGTGCACCTGGTCGACGTGGACCGGCCGACGCTGGATCAGGCGCGGGCGCGGATCGCCCGGCAGCTGCGGCACGCCCACCTGCTGGGCGCGCTGCCCGCCGACCAACCCGCCGGCGAACTGGTCACCAGCACGTCCGTCGCGGGCGCGGAAGGGTCGACCGCCGTCCTGGAAGCGGTCACCGAACTTCCCGAGGTGAAGCGGAAGGTGCTGTCCGAGGTCGCGGCGGTGGTCCCGCCCGGAACACCCCTGGTGTCCAACACCTCGGGCATCCCCATAGACGAACTCGCCGAGGAGCTGCCGTGCCCCGAGCGGCTCGTCGGGACGCACTTCATGAACCCGACGTACCTGATCAAGATGGTGGAACTCGTCCGCGGCCCGCGCACTTCCGGCGCGGCGGTCGCGGCGGTCGAGTCGCTGCTGGTCGCGCTCAACCGGACCGCGGTCGTGGTGCGGGACGACCCGGGGTTCGTCACCAGCCGGTTGTTGCACCCGATGATCAACCAGGCGGCGCGGATCGTGGAGCGCGGCACCGCCACGGTGGACGCGGTCGACACCTTGATGCAGGGCTGTCTCGGCCACCCGACCGGCCCGCTGCGGACCGCGGACCTGATCGGCCTGGACAACCTCGTGGATTCCCTCGCGGCGCTGTACGAGCGGACCGGCGAGCAGAGCTGCAGGCCGTGCGACCTGCTGCTGGAGAAGGTGGCCAGCGGAGACCTGGGGCGCAAGACCGGCCAGGGCTTCTACGACTACGGAGAGGTGCTCTCATGACAACGGATCAATCGGTCGAGCAGGATTCCCGCGCGGCGATCGAGCGCCGGCTGCTGTCGTTCCTGGAGCAGCGGCTGAGGACGTCGGTGGCACCCGACCGGGACCTGTTCGCGGAGGGGCTGATCACGTCGCTGTTCGCGATGGAGCTGGTGGTCCAGCTGGAGCAGACATTCGACGTGTCCATCGTCGGACCGGACCTGAAGATGGACAGCTTCCGCTCCGTCAAAGCCATGGCGGACCTCGTCCACCGGCTCCAACGGGCCGCGCCCAACGATGGCGCCTGAGCGGCTCGCCGACGAACGTGCCCTGGTCGCGGCGCTCGTCGGCGACCAGGCCGATTCCTGGGATGTGGCGGGACTCCTGCCGGGGGAGGTGCTGCGCGAACTCGGCGAGCGGGGCCTGCTGTGCCCCCAGGTTCCGGCGGAGCACGGCGGCCTCGGCCTCGACAGCCTCGCCTGCGGGGAGTTCACCGCCCACGTGGGCAGCCTCTGCAGCTCGCTGCGCAGCGTGATGACCTCGCAGGGCATGGCGGCGTGGACCATCCAGCGACTCGGCGACGCCGACCAGCGCAGCACCTACCTCGCGCACCTGACCGGCGGGGAGCTGGCTGCGGTCGGGTTCAGCGAACCGGAGGCGGGCAGCGACCTGTCCGCGATCGGCACCGAAATCCGCCAGGACGGCGACTCCGTCGTCGTGAGCGGGCAGAAGGTGTGGATGACCGCCGCGCACTACGCCGACCTGCTGGTGATCTTCGGCCGCCACGGGGATGGCGCCGCAGCGGTCGTCGTGCCCGCATCGGCACCCGGCGTGCACGTGGAGCGGATCGCGGAGCCGCTGGGCTGCCGCGCGGCAGGGCACGCCAACGTCCGCTTCGATTCCGTGCGGCTGCCGAGGAACAGCGTCCTCGGTGGCACCGGCCAGTCCCTCGCGCTGCTGGTCACGACGGCCCTCGCCTACGGCCGCATGTCGGTGGCCTGGGGCTGCGTCGGCATCCTGCGGGCTTGCCTGGCCGCGGCGAGCGGGCACGCCGCGTCGCGACGGCAGTTCGGCAAACCGCTGGCGGAGCACCAGCTGGTCGCCCGGCACCTCGCCGAGCTGCTGGTGGCCGAGCAGGTCGCGACGAGGGCGTGCGAACACGCGAGCCGCTGCTGGGATTCCGGTTCTCCGGACGCGGTCGTGTCCACAGTGCTCGCCAAGCACGTGAGCTCCGGCCAGGCCGTTGCGGGCGCCGCGTCGGCGGTGCAGGTCCTGGCCTCGGCGGGCGCGCGCGACGGGCACGTCGTGGCCCGCGCCTACCGCGACGCGAAGCTGATGGAGGTCATCGAAGGCAGCAGCGAGATCTGCCAGCTCATCTTGGCGCAGCACGCGCTGACCGCAGCACGATGAACGTTTCGGGAGTACCGATGGACGACAAGCAGCCGCTGGTGAAATGCCTGGTCTGGGACCTGGACGAAACCCTGTGGCGGGGCACCCTGGTCGAGGACGGAAACGTGCGCTTGGCCGACGGGATCACCGCCGTCATCGAGGAGCTCGACTCCCGCGGCGTCCTGCAGGCGGTGGCCAGCAAGAACGATCACGACCTGGCGTGGGCGCGCCTGGTGGAGCTGGGCGTGGCCGACTACTTCGTGCTTCCCCAGATCGGTTGGGGGCGCAAGTCGGATTCGGTTCGCCGCATCGCGGAGCGATTGAACTTCGCGTCCGGCACGATCGCCTTCATCGACGACCAGCCGGCCGAACGCGCGGAGGTCGCCTTCCATCTCCCCGAGGTCCGCTGCTACCCGGCCGACCAGGCGCTGGCCCTGCCGGGGCTGCCCGAGTTCAGCCCGCGGGCGGTGACGGTCGATTCCCGGCGGCGCAGGCAGCTGTACCAGGCGAACTTCCAGCGGGATTCCGAACGGGAGTCCTTCGCCGGGCCCGACGAGGAGTTCCTGCGCACGCTGGGCCTCGAACTGCGCGTCGGCCGGGCGGACGACGAGGAGCTGTCGCGGGTCGAAGAGCTGACGCTGCGCACCAGCCAGATGAACGCCACCGGGGTGCACTACCCGGACGCCGTGCTGCGCGAGCTCTGCGCCGACCCGGCCCACGAGGTCCTGGTGGCCACGCTCACCGACCGCTTCGGCCCGCACGGCGCCATCGGCGTGCTGCTGCTGGAAACCCGCCCCGACCACTGGCACCTCAAGCTGCTGGCCACCTCGTGCCGGGTGGTCTCCTTCGGGGTGGGCACGGTCATCCTGAACTGGTTGGTGGACCAGGCATTCCGGGCCGGCGTGCACCTCGTCGCCGACTTCCGGGCCACCGACCGAAACCGGATGATGGACATCGCCTACCGCTTCGCCGGCTTCACCGACGAGCGCTGCGAATGCGGCGCCGAACGGCCGGCAGAAGCCGGGGTCCAGCGGTTGCACCTGGTTCCGGAGCCGCGAGCCCTGCCCGAAACCATGAGCCTCGACGCCCCGGTCCTCGGTCGACCCCGCGTCCCGTAGCGAAGTGCCGCAATTTCCATTGAAATCGAAGGTTCGATTTCAATGGAAATTGCGGAGGACGGAGTCCGGACGGCGTCTGAGGTTCCGCTGTTCGCACCGTCACGCAGAACGAGTTCGGAAACAGGCGTTCATCCCACCCGATCGATCACGGAGGTTCGACGATGTCCGGTCAGCAGTCCCGGGCCGACCAGAGCACGTTCGCCGAGCTCGGGCTCCGGGCGAGGCTGTTCGCCCAAGGGGCGCTGGCCTCCCTGTTCGCCAAGGGCGGTGATTCCTTCGCCCGCCTGCTGCACTCTCCGTGGCGCGACGACCCGTACCCGATCTACGCGGCGATGCGGGCGCGGGGACCGCTGATCCGCAGCAAGCTCGGGCTGCTGATCTGCACCACCCATGAGCTCTGCGAGGAAGTGCTGCGGGACCGGCGATTCGGCGTGCTCCGCAGCGACGGGTCCTACGGCGACCCCACCGCGGCCGCCGTCGACCTCCAGCTCTCGCTGCTCGAACTCGACCCGCCGGACCACACCCGGATCCGGCGCCTGGCCGCGCCGGAGCTGCGGCCGCGCCTCATGGAGAAGTACCGCCCGCGGATCGAGGACATCGCCAACGAACTGCTGGACGAGGCGATCGGGCGCGGCGGCTTCGACCTGGTCCGCGACTACGCCAGTCTGCTGCCGATCCGGGTGATCTGCGACCTGCTCGGGCTGTCCCAAGTGGACGCCGACCGGCTGGGGCACCACGGCCTGGTGGTGTCCGGCTCGTTGGACGGGGTCCGTTCGACCAAGCAGCTCCGGCAGATGCGGGAATCCCTGAACGAGCTGGACGCGATGTTCGCCAGGCTCATCGAGCAGCGCCGCGCGGACCCGGGCGACGACGTCGTGAGCAACCTGGTGACCGCGCTCGACGATGACAAGATCACCAGCACGGAGCTGGTGCAGCTGTGCAACCTGCTGCTGGTCGCCGGTTTCGAGACGACCGTCAGCATGGTCGGCAACGGCGCGAACGCGCTGCTGAACCACCCGGAGCAGTGGGACCTCCTGCGCGCCGACCCGAGCCTGGCACCGGCCGTGGTGGAGGAGGCGCTGCGCTGGGACCCGCCGGTGCAGATGACCGGCCGGATCGCGCACGAGCCGCTCGAGCTCGCCGGCCGCCGGTTGCGCAAGGACACTCCGGTGCTGGTGCTGCTGGCCTCGGCCGGCCGGGACCCGGCGAAGCACGAGGATCCCGACCGCTTCGACATCACCCGGGAGGTCCAGGGCGAGCACCTGGCCTTCTCCTCGGGCAGCCACTACTGCCTCGGCGCCCCGCTGGCGCGGATCGAGGGGGAAGTCGCGTTCCGCTGCCTGGCCACCCGGGTGCCCGATCTGCGCCGCGCCGGACCCGTGGTGCGCCGCCCGACGTCGGTCGTCCGCGGCCTGGCGTCCTTCCCGGCGTTCCCGGGTAAGACCGCTCAGCGCACCTGAACCGCCCCGTCCGGCAGGACGGGAAAGGCCGACGAGCTGGAGATCGCGCCGATGCGGCGCGGCCGGACTGCCGCTGTGAAGCGGTTTTCAGCTCACGACGTCCCGGAGCCGGCCTTGCGCGGGGTGAAACGAGCGGTGAATCCCTGCGGCTGCAGGAGTTCCTGGAACCTCGGCGGGCAGGAACCGTCCTCTGTGGTCACCTCGTACTCGCGCACCAGCCAGAAGGCGGCCAGCGCCATCTGGATCATGCCGAGCTGGGTGCCGACGCAGACCCGGGGTCCGGCGCCGAACGGGAGGTAGGTGTGGCGGTGCGGGGACGCCTGCGCGCCGAGCCACCGCTCCGGCAGCAGCCGGTCCGGATCGGACCACCAGCGCGGGTCCCGGTGGATCAGGTAGGGGCTGAACATCACCTGGTCGTTCGGCCGCAGCCGCCACTCGCCGAGCGCGGTCTCCCGCCGGGCGGTCCGCCCGATCAGCCAGGTGGGCGGCCACAACCGCAGGACTTCCTTGATCACCGCCTCGGTCTGCGGCAACGCGGAGAGCGGCGGTGCCTCCTCGTGCGGCCACGACTCGGCCTCCTCGGACACCCGGCGCCGCAGTTCGGGTTCGGTCGCCAGCACCCGCACCAGCCACGTCAGCGCCGAAGCCGGCACCCCGTACGCGGCCAGCATGATGCCGCGGAGCAACCGCTGGACCTGGAGCTCGCTGAGCTCGGGATCTCGCGCGGCGAGCAGCACGTCGAGCAGGTCCTGCGGCTGCTCGGGCCGTGCCGGCGAACTCGCCTGGCGCTTCCGGATCTTCTCGGTGATGACGACCAGCGTGCTCTCCCGCGCCTTGAGGAAGCGCCGGATGCGCTTGGACGGCCACCACGCCGGGAACAGCTGCGAGCTGCCGCCGAGCGGCTCGATGGCCTTGACGTTCTCGGTGAGGACCTCCGGCACGCCGCCGGAATCGGCGCCCAGGCAGAAGTCCGCCGTGGCGCGGCCGGCGAACTGCTCCATCACGTGGAGGACTTCGACCTGGCGGCCACCGGTCTCGTCGAGCGTTCGCTGGAACAGCGGGTGCAGCCGGGCCGAATGAGCGTGGGAGACCGCGCGGCTGAGCCCGTGCCAGCCCTTCCGCCTGGCGGTCATCCACACCTGCGCGTCCGTCGCCGCGCGCTCCGGATCGATCCGCGTCGCGATCGGCGTGCTCTCGCTGTGGAAGTCCTCGTTGGTCCGGGCGAGCATGTCGTGCACCAGATCCGGCGCGAGCACCACGATCGTGCGGTCGTCGAAGGAGAAGACGTCGCCGTACTCCTGGTGGCAGCGGCGGAGGAACGCCATCCGGTCGCGGTCGTAGTCGAGCGTGTTCCCGACCAGTAGGCGACCCTTCGGGCCGGGCGGCCGAGCGGTGCTGGTTCTGGTGCCGGTCAACGGTTTCCCTCCGGAATGCGGGGTGGAGGCGAGGAGCGGCCGCCACCCCGCTGCGGTGTCAGTTGGCGATGATCCAGTAGGTGTAGAAGCCGCCCATCCGGGTCTTGCCGACCAGTCGTGCCGCGATGTGCCGGACGTAGCTCGTCATTTCGCCTCCTTGATCAGGGGTTACCTGTTGACGAAGTTTGCGCAATCAAACGTTGAAATCCAACGACTGAACGGTCTAACCTGCGTGCGGCCGAAAGTCCGCTAATAGCAGGGAATCCGGGGTGCCCGCGCCGCGACCGACCCGGGAGGGAGGTCTGTCCGATGACGACAGTGCGGCCGAATTCCGGGCTCGCGCGCTATTGGTGGGCCGAGCACGCCGGGCGCACCGATGCGGCCGCCGTGGACCGTCCGCTGGTGGCATCATGGGCGCCATGCCCGTGAAGGAGTTCGATGCGATCCTCTGCGACCTCGACGGAGTCATTCGGTGGTGGGACCCGGAAATCATGTCCGGACTGGACCGCGCGAACGGCCTGCCGCGGGGGACGCTGGCGGAGACGGCGTTCGCGCCGGACCGGCTGAACCCCGCGATCACCGGGGCCCGGACGGACGAGCAATGGCGCGCGGCGATCGCCGCCGACCTCGCCGAAGCCTGC
Source organism: Saccharopolyspora sp. NPDC045839 (assembly GCF_056431645.1). Classification (NCBI taxonomy): domain Bacteria; kingdom Bacillati; phylum Actinomycetota; class Actinomycetes; order Pseudonocardiales; family Pseudonocardiaceae; genus Saccharopolyspora; species Saccharopolyspora sp. NPDC045839. The sequence continues at coordinate 488,158 of NZ_JBWKKH010000001.1, read as the reverse complement.
GGAAGCCCGGAGGCGGCGCGGGCGCTCGTCGCCGAGTGGTCCGCCCACGCGGGCGAAGTCGTCGAAGAAGTCGCGGAACTGCTCGCGGCGGCGCGGGAACACGTCCCGGTGGTACTGGTGTCGAACGCGACCACCCGGCTGGAATCGGACCTGGCCCGGCTCGGGATAGCGGATCTCCTGGACGAAGTGGTCAACAGCGCCCGGGTGGGAATCGCCAAACCGGACCCGGGCATCTACCGGTTCGCGGCGATCCGAGCGGGTGTCCCGGAAGCTCGCTGCCTGTTCGTCGACGACACCCTCCAGAACGTCGAAGCCGCCTGGGAACTTGGCATGAGAGCACTGCACCACCAAAACCCGGCCCAACTGCGCGAAATCCTCGCGCCACTGCTGAGCCGGGCTCGTGGATGAGGGAGGGCTGCGGTTCCCTCGCGCCTAGCGGAAGTCCAGCCGTGCCGGCGTGCGGGGAGGAGGAAACCGGCGAAGAAGCCGACGAAAGCGCCTAGAATCGGCGGATGGGCAGGACTGACCGCGCCAGCCGGGTGATCGCGGCGTCACCGGAGACCGTTTACGGCGCTCTCCTCGACCGGAAGTCCCTCGAGGCCTGGCTGCCACCGGACGGCATGCGCGGCCGGATCGAGCGGTGGGATCCCCGGCCCGGTGGCGGGTTCCGGATGGTCCTCACCTACCTCGATCCCGAGGGTAGCCCCGGCAAGACTTCGGATGCGACGGACGTCGTCGACGTCGGGTTCGCCGACTTGGTGCCGAACGAGCGCGTGGTGCAGCGGGCGGTGTTCGAGGCCGACGATCCGTCGTTCGCGGGCACCATGACGATGACCTGGCACCTCGCCGCCGCCGGCGATGGGACCGACGTGACCGTCACCGCCGCGGACGTGCCACCCGGTATCGATCAAGCGGCCCACGAGGAGGGGATCGCCTCCTCGCTCGCCAACCTGGCGGCGTACGTCGAAGCGGCCGGCTGACGACCGAAAGCGGCGCGCTACAGGGGGGCGTCGATCCAGTTCTGCAGCAGCGGGGCCGTGATCGCGATCAGGTCCTCCTTCGGTTCGGCGCTGATCGCCTTGGTCTTCAGGACCAGCCGGGCCGCGCCCAGGCCCATCAGGTGGCTGCAGACCAGCTCCGCCCGGAGGCGGGCCTTCGGGCCGGTCAGGCGCTTGGCCAGCCGGCTCACCAGCTGGCGTTCGAAGTTCGCGCGGAACTGGGCCCCGGCCGGGCGCGACGACGTGAAGACCGCCCGCACCAGCGGGTCGCCCTGGGTCCGGTCGTGGTAGTCCAGCAGCGTCCGGACCAGGTGCTCGCCGAGCCGGGGGAGCTCGCAGTCGAGCAGTCGCTCCGCGTCCTGCTCGAAGCCCGAGGCCTCCGCGAACAGGCTTTCCTTGCTGCCGAAGTACTTCATCACCAGCGCCGCGCTGACCTCGGCGTCCGCCGCGATGTCGCGCAGCGTCACGTCGGCGTAGCCGCACGACGAGAAGCGGCGCCGCGCCGCCTTGAGGATCGCTTCACGGGTGGCGCACGCGTCGCGCCGCTGGTCCTCGCCGACCGCTGGGGCCGGAGCCGTGCTGGACATGCCGTTCAGGCTAGCGCGACCGCCCCGCCGCGGTCGCCACCTGCGCGGTAACAGGCGTGTACCGGCGGGTTCCCGGCGTCGCCGCGGCGATCAGCGCGGCCAGCAGCGCCGCCGCGCCCGCCACCAGGAACACCCACGAGTACGAGAGCGTCGACGGGTAGTTCACGCCGGCGATCTGCACCACCGACCCGGTCGTCAGCGCGACGACGATGGCGCTGCAACTGGACGTGCCGATCGAGCGGGCCAGGCTGTTCAGGCTGTTCGCGGCGGCCGTTTCGGTCTGCGGCACCGCCTGCATGATCAGCGTGGGCAGGGCGCCGTAGGACAAGGCGCCGCCGATCGCGCCCACGGTCAGGTTGAACACCACCAGCGGCAGCGGCGAGTGCAGGAAGGACCCCGCGAGGTTGCCCACCATCAGCACCGTGCCGCCCAGGATCAGCGTGGTGCGCGGGCCGCGCCGCCGGGAGATCCGCGCGGACACCGGCGAGAACACGCCCATCGCGACGCCGATGGGCAGCAGCACCAGGCCGGTCAGCACCAGCGACATGCCGAAGCCGTAGCCGGTGTCCTCCGGGGCCTGCAGGATCTGCGAGCCCACGAGGAACCCGGCGAACATCGCCATGCCGACCAGCACCGAGGCGATGTTGGTCAGCAGCACCGCGGGCCGGGCCGACACCCGCAGGTCCACCAGCGGTGAATCGACGCGCAGCTCGTACACGCCCCACATCAGGAACGACACCGCCGCCGCGACGAGCAGGCCGACGACGACCCCGCTCGTCCAGCCCCATTCATTGCCCTTGGAGATCGCCAGCAGCAGGCACGTCAGCGCCGCCGACAGCCCCACCGCGCCGAGGAAGTCGAACCGGCCGCCGGTGCGCAGCGGCGACTCCGGGACGATCCAGAGGATCAGCGCGATCTCGGCGATCGCGAACACGGCCGCGCCCGCGAACAGCCAGTGCCAGTTGAGGTTCTCGGCGACCACGCCGGTCACCGGCAGCCCCACGGCGCCGCCGATGCCCAGCGTCGCGCTCATGAACGCCACCCCGGAGCCGACCCGGCCCTCCGGTAGCTCGTCGCGCATGATGCTGATCCCCAGCGGCACCACGCCGACCGCCGCGCCCTGCAGCACCCGCCCGACGAGCACGGCGGTGAAGTCGTCGCTGACCGCGCCGATCGCGCTGCCCACCGCCATCGTGGCCAGCGAGATCAGCAGCATCCGGCGCTTGCCGTACATGTCGCCGAGCCGGCCGAGGACGGGTGCGCACACCGCGCCCGCTACCAGCGGCGCGGTGACCAGCCAGCCCGCGTTGGACCGCGACGTGTCGAGGAGCCTGGGGAATTCCGGGAGCAGCGGTACGACCAGGGTCTGCATCAACGACACCGCGATACCGCACGAGGCGAGGACTCCGATGACGAGCCTCGAACTGCGTCGTGCGGTGGGCGTGGCCAGGCTCATCGGGCTCCTCGCTATCGGCGTGAACTTGTGTTCACCATGCAAGTAAACTCGTGTTCACCTCGTGCCGCAAGGCGCTGCCGGTGCCGATTCACCTCGATTCGGGATGTTTCGCCCACGTTTTCGTCCATTGTGGATAGACCTGGGTGGGGGATTGCGGCGACGTCGGCGAAATGCGTTCTGGTGTTCGGCGGCCGCAGTAGGCATCATGCGGCTGTCCGGCGCAATGTCGCCCCGGCGATGGGAAGGAGCGCGCATGCGCACCGCGTTGACCGAACTGCTGGGCATCGAAAGTCCGCTGGTGGGATTCAACCGGTCACCCGGCGTGGTCGCGGCCGTGACCAACGCCGGCGGCATCGGCGTGCTCGCCGCGACCGGCTACACCCCGGAAGAGCTCGACGCGCAGCTCACCTGGATCGAGGAGCAGGTGGACGGACGCCCCTACGGCGTCGACGTGCTGGTGCCCGCCCGAACGGCCACCGGAGACCCGGCGGACTACCTGGCCAGCCTGCGCGCCCAGATCCCGCGGGAGCATTACGGCTTCGTCGACTCGCTGCTGTCGAAGTACGACATCCCGCCGGCCGACACGGCATCGGCGGGCGACCGGTTCGCCGCGAGCGTCGGCCCGGAGATCGTGCAGCCGCTGCTCGACGTCGCCTTCTCGCACCGGGTCGCCCTGGTCGCGAACGCTCTCGGCACCCCGCCGCCGGCGATGCTGGAGCGAGGCAAGGCCGACGGCGTGCCGATCGCGGCGCTGGTCGGATCGCCGAAGCACGCGCAGCGACAGCTGGACATGGGCGTCGACCTGCTCGTCGCGCAGGGCACCGAGGCCGGCGGGCACACCGGGACCATCGCGACCATGGTGCTGGTGCCGGAGGTCGTGGACCTCGCGGGCGACGTGCCGGTGCTGGCGGCGGGCGGCATCGCCACCGGGCGGCAGATGGCGGCGTCGCTGGCGCTGGGCGCGGCCGGCGTGTGGTGCGGCTCGGTGTGGCTGTCCAGCCACGAGGACATCACCTCGCCCGCGGTGAAGGCCAAGTTCCTGGCCGCGACCAGCGGCGACACGCTGCGCTCGCCGACCCGGACCGGTAAACCGGCCCGCCAGCTGCGCAGCGCGTGGCACGAGGAGTGGGCGAACCCGGGCAGCCCGTCGCCGCTGCCGATGCCGCTGCAACCGATGCTGGTCGACGAGGCGTGGCGGCGCATCAACCAGGCGGCCGAAGCGGGCAACGACGGAGGGAAGGCCCTGGCGTCGTTCTTCATCGGCCAGGTCGTCGGCACGTTCCGGCAACTCCGGCCGGCGGCGGACATAACCCGAGAGATCATCGAAGACTGCAACAAGGTCCTGACCAACCTCGCCACCCTCACCTAACCTCGTCCCTCCGCAATTTCAATGGAAATCGGACCTTCGATTTCCATTGAAATTGCGGAAGTTGTCCACAGGCGTCGGCATGTCGTGTGCCGACACGCCGGTGGGACACGGTTTCAATTGAAACTGCGGGACGTTGTCCACAGGTGTCGGTGTGTTGGGTGGTGGTGTGCCGGGGCGCGGGGATCACCGGAGGCGTTCGGCACGGAGGCGGGAGCGGCGGACCTTGCCCGCCTCGTCCCGCAACGGGTCCGCGACGAACTCGAAGCTCCGGGGCAGGCGGTAGGGCGCGACCCGGGTGCGGAGGTGTTCCAGCAGCGACTCCTCGGTCACCGGGCGGCGCGGGTGGACGATCGCGTGCGGGACGTTGCCGAGATCGTCGTCGGGCAGGCCGATCACGCAGCTGTCCACCACCGCGTCGTGCAGCGCCAGCGCCGCCTCCAGCTCCGCCGGGTACACGTTCGCGCCGCCCACCAGGATCATGTCCGTCTCCCGGTCGCCGAGGTAGAGGTACCCGTCCTCGTCGAACCAGCCGATGTCGCCGAGGGATTCCCAGCCTTCCCCGTCGACCTGCGCCCGGCCGCCCAGCAGCCGGTACGTCGGATCGACGTCCGCCGCCGTGCGCATCCACACCTTGCCCTCCCGGCCCGGCGGCAGGACCCGGCCTCCGGCGTCGCGCACCTCCATCTCGCCGCGCAGCACCCGGCCCACCGAGCCCGGATGCGCCAGCCATTCCTCGCTGGTGATGAACGTGGCGGCCTGCGCCTCGGTGCCCGCGTACAGCTCGCGCAGGATCGGCCCGACCCAGTCGATCCACTGCCGCTTCAGCCACACCGGCACCGGCGCCGCCGTGTGGAAGACCGCGCGCAGGCTCGACATGTCGGCGGCGTCGCGCACCTCCGCGGGCAGCTTCGAGATCCGGGCCAGGATCGTCGACACCACGTACAGCCAGGTCACCTTGTGCTCGCCGATCAGCCGCAGCGTCTCGGCGGCGTCGAAGCGGCGCATCAGGATCACGTGGTTGCCGCGCAGCAGTCCCATGGCCACCGACATGTTCGGCGCGTTGTGCGACACCGGGGACGGCACCAGCGCGACGCCGCCGGGCTCGATGCCGAAGCTGTCCGCGGACGGTTCCACGTCCTCCACCAGCGCGGGCCGCCCCGCGACGATCACCTTGGGCCGCCCGGTGCTGCCGCCGGAGGTCGGCGCCTTCCACGCGGGGGAGACCGCCACCGGCAGCGGCCCGTCGTCCTGCTGGGCGGAGCGGAACCGCGCGGGCAGCACCGGGCGACCGCCGGTCAGCTCGGGTTCGACGTCGCCGATCACCAGCGCCGGCTCGGTCAGCGCGATGATCTCCGCCAGTTCGCCGGCCGGGAGCTTGGGACTCAGCGGCTGGGGCACCGCGCCGACCTTCCAGGCCGCGATCTCGGCGAGCACGAACGGCACCCCGTTGGGCAGCACGATGCCGACGAAGTCGCCCTGCCGCACCCCGCGCGCCAGCAGGTCGCGGGCCAGCCGGTTCGATTCGGATTCCAGCTCGGCCCGGGTGAGCGTGGTGTCCTCGCAGGTCAGCGCGGCGCGGTCGGGTTCGGCTGCGGCGAGTTCGGCCAGCCGGACGGGGAACGGGGTACCGGCGGCGGGCCGGTCGGCTGCGGGCACTCTCGAGCTCCTTGTCGTCCACTTCGGACCGGCGGACAGCGGAAAACCGGCTTTGTGCACCGAATGAATCACCGACCAGTGGGTACGACAAGTACGCCACGCCTAACGGACCGATAGGCGCAGGCTATTCCGGCCGGTCCGGTCGGGCGATTGCAGACCGCAGGCGACTTTAGTGCACTGGGGAAGGCATCCCGGGCTACCCAGGAGGTAGGCGTGAGCAAGCTGCGTTTCGGCGTTTTCCTGGCCCCCTTCCACACCGCGGGCCAGAACCCCACCCTGGCACTGCACCGCGACCTCGAACTCATCCGGCACCTCGACGCGCTCGGCTACGACGAGGCGTGGATCGGCGAACACCACTCGGCGGGCAGCGAGCTGATCGCCTCGCCGGAGATCTTCATCGCCACGGCGGCCGAACGGACGCGGCACATCAGGCTCGGCACCGGCGTGATCTCGCTGGCGTACCACAACCCGCTGTGGGTGGCGGACCGGATGGTGCTGCTGGACCACCTCACGCGCGGCCGGGTCATGCTCGGCGTCGGGCCCGGCTCGCTGCCCACGGATTCGGCGATGATCGGCCTCAACCCGACCGAGACCCGCGAGCTGCTCGACGAGAACCTCGACATCGTGCTGCGCCTGCTGCGCGGCGAAGCGGTCACCGCGCAGACCCGGACGCACAACCTCGTCGACGCACGCCTGCAGCTGCGGCCCTACTCGGATCCGCTGTTCGACGTGACGGTGGCCGCGGTGGCGTCTCCGACCGGCCCCCGGCTGGCCGGGCGGCACGGCATCGGGTTGCTGTCGATCGGCGCGACGCTCACCGCCGAGAGCTTCGACGCCCTGGGCCACCACTGGGGCATCATGACCGAGCGCGCCGAGGCCTTCGGTGCCGAGGTGGATCGCGGGGCGTGGCGGCTGGTCGGCCTGATGCACGTCGCCGAGACGCGGGAGCAGGCGTACCGGGACGTCGAGCACGGGATCGAGGACTGGTTCGAGTACTTCCAGAAGATCGCGGCCTTCCCGCAGATGCACGTGTCGGGCGGCGACGTGGGGGAGATGATCGCGTTCATCCGCGATTCGGGCGTCGGCGTGATCGGCACCCCGGAGGACGCGGCGGAGCAGGTGCAGCGGCTGGTGGACCAGTCCGGCGGGTTCGGCGCGATGCTGCTGATGGCGCACGAGTGGGCGAACCCGGCGGCGACGAAGCGCTCCTACGAACTGATCGCGCAGCACGTGGTGCCGGCCTTCCAGGGGCAGCGACAGTCCACATTGGACGCCAAGGCGCGGGCGAGCGCGACGCGGGAAGGGCACGCCCAGGCCCAGCACGACGCGGTGGCCCACATGGCCAGGAAGTACGAAGCCGAACGCGCCTAGCCGCAGGCGTGCAGAGCGGCGTTCCTGCAGGTCCCGGGCCGTGAGTACTTTGGGTCGCTATCGAGGCTGTTTTGGATGTCGTGGTGTGAGGTGTGGTAGGGCGGGGTTTTGTCTTTGAAGCGGCGCAGCCGCTTAGCCCACCTACTCAGCTTGCACCGCTGCGGGTTCTCAGGTGTTTTCTCGCGAGGACAGCCCCGACGTGGTGAATTGGCATTCATGAGTCGGGGATCCCACAGCGAGAAGACGCCTGAGGTTCCGCTACCCGCACCGCTACGCAGGATGAGTTTGGAAACAGGCTCTATAGCGGCCCAAAAGTACTCGCGGCCGGAGTGACCAGCGGACGCGTTGAACCTGAAAGTCCGGAACAGGTCCGCGCCGGCCGGTCAGGACAGGTGGTGCACCTCCTGCAGGCCGTAGACCGGCGTCGGGATGCCCTCGTACCTGGCCTTGAGCTGCAGGGCGAGGTAGAGGGAGTAGTGCCGGGACTGGTGCAGGTTCCCGCCGTGGAACCACAGGCCCTGCTGCTGCGTGGGTTTCCACATGTTGCGCTGCTCGCCCTCCCACGGCCCGGGGTCCTTCGTCGTGCCCGAACCCAGGCCCCAGCACTTGCCCACCTTGTCCGCCATCTCCTGGCCGGCCAGGTCCGCCACCCAGCCGTTCATCGAGCCGTACCCGGTCGCGTAGACGACCACGTCGGCCGGCAGCTCGGTGCCGTCGGCGAGCACGACGCCGTCGGCGGTGAGGCGGTCGACCTTGCCGTGGGCGAGGGCGATCTCGCCGTCGGCGACCAGTTCGGAGGCGCCGACGTCGATGTAGTAGCCGGAGCCGCGGCGGAGGTACTTCATGAACAGCCCGGATTCGTCGTCGCCCCAGTCGAGCAGGAACCCGGCCTTCTCCAGCCGGTCGTAGAAGTCCGCGTCGCGCTCCCGGATCTGCTTGTACACCGGGATCTGGAACTCGTGCATGATCCGGTACGGCAGCGACGCGAAGACCATGTCGGCCTTGTCGGTGGTCATCCCGGAGCTCACCGCGCGCTCGGAGTAGAGGTCGCCCATGGCGATGTCCATCAGCGACTCGGACCTGACGATGTGCGTGGAGGAGCGCTGCACCATGGTGACCGCGGCGCCGTGCTCCCACAGCGCGGCGCAGATGTCGTGGGCGGAATTGTTGGAGCCGATCACGACCGCCCGCTTGCCCGCGTAGGAGTCGGGGCCGGGGTGCTGCGAGGAATGGTGCTGATCGCCCTGGAAGAGCTCCATCCCAGGAAACGACGGGATGTTCGGCTTGCCGGACATGCCGGTGGCGAAGACGAGCTGCCGGGGCGTGAGGGTGATCGCCTCGCCGTCGCGGTCGACCACGACGGTCCACTGCTCGGTGGCGTCGTCCCAGCCGGCGGAGGTGACCTCGGAACCCGTCCAGTACGGGACCTCCATCACCTGCGTGTACATCTCCAGCCAGTCGGCGATCTTGTCCTTGGGCGCGAAGACCGGCCAGTTGTCGGGGAAGGGCAGGTACGGCAGGTGGTCGTACCAGACCGGGTCGTGCAGGCACAGGCTCTTGTAGCGCTTGCGCCACGAATCCCCGGCACGGGCGTTGCGTTCGAGGACGAGGGCGGGCACGCCGAGCTGGCGGAGCCGCGCGCCCAGCGCGATGCCGCCCTGCCCGCCGCCGATGACGACGACGTAGGGCTGCTGCTCGCGCCCGAGCTCGGTCGTCTCGCGGTCGCGTTCTTGGGCCCAGGAACGACGTCCCCTGATCGTCCCGTGGTGGGCGCCCTTCGGGCGCCGTTCGCGCCGCGGTTCCTCGAATCCCTTGAGCTCGCGCAGGCTGGTGAGCAGCGTCCAGCCGCCCTCGTCGGTCAGCCGGAGATGTCCCTTCCCGCGGCCGCAGGCCGTCTCGAACTCGATCCACGCCTCGATGACGCCCGCCGACTCGACCGGGGCCTCCGTGGTGCGGAATCCGGCGGGGGCGGTGTGGGCCAGACAGGACTCCAGCATGTGCGCGATGCCCTCGCGCCCCTCGACGGTCTTGAGGTTCCACGTGAACGACACCAGGTCCCGCCAGTAGCTGTCGGCGGCGAACATCGCGGCCGCCTGCTGGGCGTCGCCGGCCGCGAGCGCGGACTCGAAACGATTCAGCCAGGCATCGACGAGCTCCTGCGGGGAGCCGGGCCGTGCCACCGGGTCGATCGTCTGCGTCATCGCAACTCCCTGTCATCCCAGTTGTCGAGTAACGCAGATCACACCCTTCGTTCGGAGTGGCCGGCAAGGGTTGCAGCGAATTGCACTCGGCTATCGCGTGCAGTGACCGGTGCCACATATCATCGTCGCGAGGGCGATGGCGCGGGAGGTGGACCGGTGAGCGTTCCGCACGCTGTCCCGCCGGGTCGGCACCTGCCCGACTACGCCCGCGACCTGGTGCGGATGCACGACGCCGTCATCTCCGGAAGCAGGCCGCAGCTGCGCCCACGCGCCCTCGTCTCCCGTTCCTGGTCGCGCGTGCTCGGGCTCGGCCTCACCGCCGACGGGCGCAACGTCCGCGCCGCCCTCGCCGAGGAGGAACTCACGCGGCGGCGGCACGATTCGCCGCTGCGGAACGTCATCGGCGAACTCAGGCAGGTGATCGGGGCGGTGTCCGACGCCTCGCCGCTGCTGCTGGTGGTCACCGACGCCGATGGCGTCATCCTCTGGCAGGAGGGTGCGTCGCCGGTCCGTCGCCGGGCCGAGGACCTCGGCTTCCGCCCGGGCGCCGAGTGGACCGAGGCGAACGTGGGCACCAACGCGATCGGCACCGCGCTGGCCGAGGCCGCACCGGTCGAGCTGCTGGCGGGCGAGCACTTCGAGCAGGGCCAGCATCCGTGGTACTGCACCGCCGCGCCGATCCACGACCCGCGCACCGGCGCGCTGCTGGGCGTCGTCGACGTCAGCGGGCCTGCCCTGACGCTGCACCCGGCGATCGGCGCCCTGGTGGAGACGGCGCGGCGGCTCGCCGAGTCCCAGCTCTGGCGCGGCCATCGGCAGGGCCTGGAACGGCTGCGGCGGTCGGCCGGGCCGCTGCTGGCCGCGGCTGCCGGGCCGGCTCTGCTGGTCGACGACGACGGCTGGGTCGCGCACAGCTCGGGCATCGCGGTGGGGGACCGGATCGCCGCGCCGGCCGACGGGCAGGTCATCGCGGTTCCCGGCGTCGGTGCCTGCCTGCCCGAGCGGCTGGCGGACGGCTGGCTGATACGGCCGTCGGACCGCGGGCGGGCGGTGCTGCTCGACCTCGACCTGTCCGGCTCGCCGGTGCTGCGCCTGCGCTCCGGCGACGCGGCATGGAGCCGCCCGCTGACCAGGCGGCACGCCGAGATCTTCGCGCTCCTGCACTCCGCCGGCCCCGCCGGCCTCACCGCGCAGGCGCTCAGCCGGGCCCTGTTCGGCGACACCGAGCACCTCGTCACCGTCCGCGCGGAGGTGTCGCGGCTGCGCCGCCTGCACGGAACTCTCGTGGAGACCAGGCCCTACCGGTTGGCCGGCGGAGTCGAGCTGGCCGTCCACCGCGCGCCGTGATCCCGGGGCGCGGTGAACCACCGGCCGTTCACTGCAGCGGCCAGCCCTTGAGGGGCTTGGGCTGCGGCGTGGGGTAGGCGCGCTTGGAGGTGGTGAGGTTCTGGTTCACCAGGGCCTCCGCCAGGCTCACCGCCGCGGCGACCCCGTCGACGACCGGGACGCCGACCTCTGCCTCGATCCGCTCCGCGAGGCCCGCCATTCCGGCGCAGCCGAGCAGGATCACGTCGGCGCCGTCGTCCTCCACCGCCAGCCGCGCCTCCTCGACGATGCGCGTGGCGGCCCGGTCCTCGTCGGCCTCCAGCTCCAGCACCGGGATCTCGGCGGCGCGCAGCGCCGCGCACCGGCCCGCCAGGCCGATCAGCTGGAGGCGGTCGTGGATCTGGCCGAGCGTGCGGCGCAGCGAGGTGACCACCGCGTAGCGGCGGCCGATCAGGCACGCCGTGTGCGCGGCGGCCTCGGTGATGTCGACGACCGGCACGTCGAACAGCTCCGCGAGCCCTTCCTTGCCGTGCTCGCCGAAGCCCGCCAGCACCACGGCGTCGAAGGGTTCTTCGAGCCGGCTGACGCGGTCCATCACCGCCACCGCCGCCAGGTAGCTCTCGAAGTTTCCTTCCACCGAGCCGGCCCCGAAATCCGGTGTCACCGCGACGATTTCGGTGGTGTCGGAGGCTACTTTCACGGCCTGCTGCCGGATTGCCTCGGTGACCGCCTCGGTCGTGTTGACGTTGGCGACGACGATCCTCATGCTTCCCCTCACGGACTGGCTGTTCACTCGGCGGCCACGGCGATGGCTTCGCCGTCGACGTCGTGGAATTCGTGCTTGCGATCGCCGATGACGGCGTAGATGGCCGCGCCGAGGATCGCCCCGACGAACCAGGAGAACCCGGCGACGACCTCGAAGACGGGCACCAGGGCCACGATGACGGAGATCGCGGCGGCGGGCACGAACGCCCAGACCGCCTTGGGGTTGTAGCCGTTGCGGTAGTGGTACTCGCCGTCGGGGTTCTCGGTGTAGAGGTCCGGGACGTTGACGCGGGCCTTCCGCAGCAGCCAGTAGTCCGCCATGATCACGCCGAAGATCGGGCCGAGCAGCGCGCCGAGGCCGCCGAGGAAGTAGTTCACCACGACGGGGTTGTCGTAGAGGTTCCACGGCAGGATGACGAGGCCGATGACGGCGCTGACCAACCCGGCCCGGCGGAAGTTCAGCTTCTGCGGGAAGAGGTTCACGAGCACGTAGATCGGCGCCACGAAGTTCGCCATCAGGTTCACCGCGATCGTCAGGATGATCAGCGCGACAGAGGCGCTCGCGAGCAGGATCAGGTTGGGGATCGTCTGCACGATGTCGGTCGGGCTGGTGATCACCCGGCCGTCCAGCTTGAACTGCGCCCCGCTGAGGACGACGACGATGCCGGCGAAGAAGAGCATGTTCACCGGAATCCCGATCAGGTTCCCGCCGATGATCGACTTCCGGCTCTTGGCCGAGCGCGTGAAGTCGCAGAAGTTCAGCACGAAGGTCCCGTAGATCACGACCCAGAGCGCGGCGCCCTGCAGGATCTGCAGCCACATCGCCCCGCCGGTCAGCGGCTGCGAGGTGGAGATCGAGATGGAACCGCCGGCGCGGACGAACATCCAGATCGCCAGCGCGCACATCGTGATGAGGGTGGTCGGCGCGGCGATCGCCATGTACTTGCGGATCACGTGCATGCCGTAGCTGACGATGAGGACCTGGACGGCCCACAGCGCGAGGAAGGTGATCCAGCCGAGCGTCGAAAGCCCCAGCGCGGACGTCGTCTCCAGCACCTGCAGCCTGGGGAACATGGCCACCAGGAGGGCGTTGAGCACGGCGGCCGCGAGGTAGGTCTGGATGCCGAACCAGGCGATCGCGACGATGCCGCGGACGGCGGCCGGGATCCGCGCGCCCTTGGTGCCGAACGCGATGCGGCTCATGACAGGGAAGGGCACGCCGGTCTTGTGGCCCATGTAGCCGGACAGCGTCAGGAGCAGGAACAACAGCACCGAGGCCAGCACGAATGCCAGTAGAATGCCCCATACGCTCAGCCCCAGCGCGAACAGGCCGATGGCGAAGGCGTAGTTGCCGAGGCTGTGCACGTCATTGGCCCAGAGCGTGAAGACGTTGTAGGCGCCCCAGCGGCGCCCCTCCTTCTTCGTCGGGGCGAGGTCGTAGCTGTACAGAGCGGTGCTGGCGGAGCCGGGCGGATCCGTGGCAGTTCGGTCGTCCGTCGCGGTCATAAGGCTGCTCCCGGGTTTCCACGTTGAAACATTCGGCTACCTTGAATTTCCTATTTATTCCACGATGTGGAAGTATAAGAATATGTATACGTAAGGTAGGCCTGACCGAATCGCTGGTCAAGAGTTGGCCGGGTCGTTCGTATGCCGAAATCTTCGCCGGGCGCGGTTTTCCCGGCAAACGCACCGGATCCCCCGTGCCGTTGTGGCACAAGGGATCCGGTGTGCGGAAATCTCCGGCGCGCCGCGCAGGGTCAGCGGTTCGCGGGGCGAAGGCCGTCGAGGAGGGTTCCGACGAGCCTGTCGATCGAGGTCGCCGCTGCGTCGGAATCGATCCGGCCGAGTTCCTGGAGTGGGGCGCCGGAGCCGGTCAGAAGAGCATGCGTTCCAGGACCATCTGGCGGCTGGACAGGACGTGCTGCTTCGCCACCTCCGCGGCGCGGTCCGCGTCGCCGGCGGCGATCGCGGCCTGGAGCGCCTCGTGCTCGGTGCAGACCCGCTCGGGTTCGAGGTTCATCCGGAACAGCCAGGCCAGCCGGCTGTGCAGCGGCTCCAGCATCGACGCCAGCAGGTCGTTGCCCGCGAGCCCGACGAGCGTGTCGTGGAAGGTGGCGTTGGCGTCGGACATCGCGTTGACGTCACCGGCCTCGTGCGCCTCGCGCGCCTTGCGGGCCAGGTCTGCCAGCTGCGCCACTTCCTCGGCCTCGGCGCGCTCGGAGGCCAGCCGGGCGGCGTAGACCTCCAGCGCCTCGCGGACCTCGAACAGCTCCTTGACCTGCTGGCGGTCCAGGCCGCGGACGAACACGCCCCGGCGGCGCGGCAGCACGTCGACGAACCCTTCGCTCTGCAGCATCCGGATCGCCTCGCGCACCGGAACCCGGGAGATCCCGAGCTCGGCGGCGAGTTCCTGCTCGAAGATCCGGTCACCGGGGCGCAGCCGGCCATCGGCGATGCGGTCCTGCAGTTCCCTGCGCACCTGATCGCGCAGGGGGACGCGGGTTTCCGCGGTTTGCTCACCGGTGACCGACACGGCTCCTCCTCCTGGGTCGCGCGCTGCCCCCAGCCTAGGCGAGGCGGGTTCAGATGCCGCGCTTCATGGCGCGCGTTCCCAGCCACAGGCCCGCGGCTGCGATGACGCCCGCCGCGATGATCCCGTACGACACCGACGGGTCCGCGAGCTGCCCGGAGAACAGCGCCCGCTCGGCGTCGGCGATGTGCGAGACCGGGTTGAACCGCGCGACGACCTGCAGCCACGCCGGGCCGAAGTCCATCGGCAGCAGCACCCCGGACAGCAGCAGCAACGGGAACAGCACGAGCTGCGTGATCGCGTAGAACAGCTCGCCGCCCGGGTGCGAGGCGATCGCCAGCACGAACGACAGCGCGCCGAGCCCGACGCCGAACACCAGCAGCAGGGCCAGCCCGGCGAGCACGCCGGTGGGGTGCAGCTGGAAGCCCAGCGGCACGGACAGGGCGATGAGCAGCACCGCCTGCACCAGCAGCAGGGCGAACTCCTTCAGCGTTCGGCCCACGAGCATCGCCGAGCGGTTCAGCGGCGTCACCAGCATCCGCTCCAGCGAGCCGCCGCCGAGCTCGACCAGCAGGTTGTAGCCGGCCATCATCGGGCCGAACAGGCACATCATCACGAGGATGCCCGGCACGAACCACTGCCACGGCGCGGCGTCGAACCCGGAGGTGCCGGCCAGCAGCGGCCCGAAGAGGAACAGGAACAGCACCGGCTGCGCCATGTTGAACAGGATCACCATCGGCTCGCGCAGCGCCGGGGTGAACTCCCGGGCGAAAACCGTTGCGGTGTCGCGGAAGAATTGCATCGATCGGTCCTTTCTGCGGTTCAGGTGTCGTGAGTGCGCGAGCCGGTGAGAACCGGAACCGGCACTCACGACTCGTCTTCGCCTTCGCGGAGGCTTCGGCCGGTGAGCACGAGGAAGACGTCGTCCAAGGTGGGGCGCGTGGTTTCGGCGGCGATCGCCTTGACCCCGGCTCCTTCGAAGGCGCGCAGGTATTCCGGCAGCGCGGTGTCGGCGCGGGGCACCCGGACCTGGACCGACTGGCCGTCGACGGTGACGGCGTCGGGGGAGGAGAGCCGGGCCGCGGCCTCGGCCGCCGGTGCCGCGTCCGCGTGGGCGACGGTGATGGTGATGCGGTCGCCGGCGAGGTCGGCCTTGAGCTGTTCGGCCGTGCCGTCGGCGATGACCCGGCCGTGGTCGACGATCACCACCCGCTCGGCCATGCTGTCGGCCTCGTCGAGGTAGTGCGTGGTGAACAGCAGTGTCGTGCGGTGTTCTTCGCGCAGCCGCAGCACGTGCTCCCAGATGTTGGCCCGGCTGTGCGGGTCGAGGCCGGTGGACGGCTCGTCCAGGAACAGCAGCGCCGGGCGGTTGACCAGGCCCATCGCGATGTCGAGACGGCGGCGTTGTCCGCCGGAGAGCGTGCCCGGCTTGCGGGCCGCCAGCGGGGTCAGGTCGAGCAGGTCGAGGACCTCGTCGGCGCGGCGCCGGGCGTCGTGGCGGGTCAGGCCGTAGCTGCGGCCCTGGGTGATCAGCTCGTCGCGGGCGCGGAAGTTCTCGCCGGCGCTGCTCCGCTGGCCGACGTAACCGATGCGGGCGCGCACCGCGGTGGGGGAGGCGACGATGTCGTGCCCCGCGACGGTGGCCGTTCCGGACGTGGGCGGCAGCAGCGTGGTGAGCATCCGCAGGCTGGTCGACTTGCCGGCGCCGTTCGGCCCGAGGAAGGCGACCAGCTGGCCGGGCTCGACGTCGAGGTCCAGGCCGCGCACGGCGTCGACCGGCCGGCGTTTGACGGTGAACCGGCGGGTCAGGCCGCGGGCGTGGATCATCAATGGCTCCTTCTGCACGGTTGCCCTGGAAATGGGCATGACGAAGAAACCCCGGTTCGGGGGTTTCGGGCGAGATGACCGATCCTGGCGCGCGGCGGGTCGGCGGTCAAACGTGAACGGCACTTTCATGTTTGCCCTGACCTGCGAAAACGCCGTCGTCGGCGTGCTCGGTCGGGGCGCTGCGTGCGGCCGACTTCGCTGGTCGGCGGCCATTTCTGGAATTTCCGAAGGAATTCAGCTGTGAACCCGAGGTTCACGGCTCTGTCTGGCTTTGAAGTTCGCGAGCTTCGCTGAGCTGTTCCGTGCTAGCCGGAGACTCATGGAGGAGTTCGCCGAGGACGACGGCTGACGCCGGTGAAGGTCCGGTTGTAAACCTTGGGTTCACATTGATACTGTGAACCCAAGGTTTACAAGGAGGTCGGACATGTCGGCGGAAGAGGCCGGGCGGTTGGTGCGGCAGATGGCGGACGCGGTGCCGGTCGAGGCGATCGACCCGGGCCCGAAGGGCAGCGACTTCGGCGACGAGCAGGAGCGCCGGGTGGCCGCGCTGGGCAGGCTCCGCGCAGCGCTGGAGGCAGAGGAGCTGATGGCCGAGGCGGCGGGGCGCAACACCGCCGCCGCGGCGGCGGAAACGGTGTGGCTCGGCGCGAGCCTCGCGGACCTGAGCACGGTCACCGGCCGGTCCCGGCAGGCGGCCCGCAAGCGATGGCCGGAGCTGGGCGGCATCTACCGGCGCCGCAAGTGGCTCGGCGACCACGTCGAGGACATCGCCTACATGGCGGGCCTGCTGGCGTCCCGCGCCGACGACCTGGTGCCCGGGCGCGGCCAAGGCACGTTCATGAAGCTGATCCGGCAACTGCGCGAGGGATTGCGCCGCAGCGAGGACGACTTCGCTCAGGACACCCGGGAGGGCGCGGACCCGGCGGCGCGCTGGCGAGCGCTCGACGACCTGGTGAACGTGACGCTGCGCGAAATCATCGAAACGGCGGGAAAACCGGCGACCCCGGAAGCGGACTTCGCCCTCCACGGAGCCCGCGGAGTCCTCGGCTACTACGACCACGCCACAGCCGAATCCCCGGAGGCCTGACCAGCCAGGCGCGGCAGGAATCGTCCAATTTTAGGCAAAATTGGAAGTTCCTGCCGGGCTCCGGCCGGGCGTGCTCGTCGAGCAGGCTGCGATCGGGAGGCGTTGCAGGCGCCGCGGTGCGGTCGGGTTCACGGGGTGCGCGGCCGGACGTGGACGCGTTCGCCTTGCAGTCCGAACAGGATGAGCAATTCGACCGTGCGCCCGTCGGCCGACCCCAGCCAGTGCGGCAGCGTGGTGTCGAACTCCGCGGCCTCGCCCGGCGGAAGGATCAGATCCCGTTCGCCCACCACCAGCCGCAACCGTCCATTGAGGACGTAGAGCCACTCGTATCCGCTGTGGGTCTGCAGGGTGGGTTCGGCCGGCTCGGTGCGGCTCGGGATGAGCATCTTGTACGCGTGCACCCCGCCGGGCCTGCGGGTGAGCGGGATGAAGGTCATGCCGTGGCGGTGGATCGGCTGCAGATGGATCCGCGGGTCACCGGTGCGGGGAGCGCCGACGAGGTCGTCGAGCGGGACGTCGTAGGCGCGGGCCAGCGGTAGCAGCAGCTCCAGGTTCGCCCGCCGCCGCCCGCTTTCCAGGCGGGACAGGGTGCTCTCCGAGATCCCGGTCTTCGCCGCGAGTTCGGCCAGGGTGCTGCCGCGCTGCCGGCGCAACGCACGCAGCCGTGGCCCGACCGCGTCCAGCACGCCCTCTATTTCCTCGCTCATGCCCCCCAGTCTTGCCGGTTCGGCAAGGTTCCGTGCAATCGGTGTCGTCTGCGCGTGAAGGTGGTTGCCGTACCCAATAGCCGGCACGAGGGAGAAACCGACAATGGGCCAGGATTCCACCGGTACGACGACGGGCGCCGACGCCGCCGGCTTCTGGGACGAGCTCTACCGCGATCCCCGGCCTGCCCAGACCGGCCGGGCGAATCCCGTGCTGGCCGAGATCGCCGGGGGTCTTACCCCGGGCACTGCCCTGGACCTGGGCTGCGGGGCCGGCGGTGACGCGCTCTGGCTGGCCGGTCGCGGGTGGCGGGTGACCGCGGTCGACATTTCCGCCAACGCCGTGCGTCGCCTCGCCGAGAACGCCTGGGCGCGCGGCCTGCAAGCGATGGTGTCCGTGGCATGCGTCGACCTGGCGGAGGACTTCCCGGAGGGCAGCTTCGACCTGGTGTCCGCCCAGTACTTCCAGACGCCGTTCGCGTTGCCCCGGGCCCGGGTTCTGCGCACCGCCGCGCACGCGCTGCGACCCGGCGGGCGGCTCGTGGTCGTCGACCACGGCTCCGCGGCGCCCTGGACCTGGAACCAGGACCCCGGGGCCTACTACCCCACGCCGGACGAGGTGTCCGCCGAGCTGGCCCTCGACCAGGCCCGGTGGCGCGTCGAGCGCGCGGACATGCCCAGGCGGCACGCGACGGGACCGGGCGGCCAGACCGCGACCGTCGTCGACAACGTGCTGGTCATCCGCCGGGAGGCGGCCTGATCTCCCATCCTGCCCCGATCTGAGAGGACGACCATGCCGCAGATGCACCGCCCCGCCGAGCACCGTCGCGACGCCGGCCCCCCGAAGACCGGGACCGGGGAGAAGGACGTGCTGCTGGGCTTCCTCGACTACCTGCGCGACTCGGTGATCGCCAAGACGCACGGCGTCCCGGAACCGCAGGTCCGCACGCCCGGCGTGGCGTCGGGAACGAACCTCCTCGGCCTCGTCAAGCACCTCACCCACGTCGAACGCCACTGGCTGCTCGGCGATCCGGTCACCGACTGGGCAGCGACCTTCCGCCCGGAACCGGAGGAAAGCGCCGACGACATCCTCCTCGCCTACCGGGAAACCACGGCCCGCGCGAACGAGGCGATCGCCGCCTGCCCCGACCTCGCCGCGGCCGGACCGCGCCCGGGCGGGCGGCCTGGCGCGGCACCGTCCCTGCGCTGGACCCTCGCCCATCTGATCGAGGAAACCGGGCGCCACGCCGGGCACGCCGACATCCTGCGCGAACTCATCGACGGCGCCACCGGACGCTGACCCACCCGAGTCGACCGCTGGGGTGGTCAGAGGTCGGCGAGCGCTGCGATCGGGTTTTCGGCGCAGTCCGCGATGTAGCGGAGGAAGCCTCCTGCCGTTGCTCCGTCGCAGACCCGGTGGTCGAACGTCAAGGACAGCTGGGTCACCTTCCGGAGGGCCAGTTCTCCTTGGTGGGCCCAGGGTTTGTCGATGATCCTGCCGACGCCCAGGATCGCCGCCTCCGGGTGGTTGATGATCGGGGTGGAGCCGTCCACGCCGAACACGCCGTAGTTGTTGAGCGTGAACGTGCCGCCCGTGAGGTGCTTGGGTTCGAGGTCTCCCGCACGGGCCAGGACGGTGCGGTGCGCGATCGCTTCGGAGAGCTGCGCCGTGCTCATCTCGTGGGCGTCGCGGACCACCGGAACCATCAGGCCGCGCGGTGTTTGCGCGGCGAAGCCGAGGTTGATGTGCCGGAACTGGACGATCTCGCCGCGTTCGGTGTCCACCGAGGCGTTGAGCTCCGGGAACCGCCGCAGGCCCGCCACGCAGAAGCGGGCGATCAGCGACAGCAGGCTGATGTCCGCGCGCTCCTTGAGCAGTGCGCGGGCCTCCAGCAGGCGGGTCGCGTCCACGTCCACCCACGTGCTGGCGTCCGGGATCTCCCGGCGGCTGCGGGCCAGCTTGTCGGCGACGGCGCCGCGGAGACCGCGCAGCGGCGTGCGGATCTCGCCGTCCCGCTGGGGCGGTTCGGGGCGCGCCGCGGAATCCACATCGCGGCGCAGGATGACACCGCTCGGCCCGGTGCCGACCACATTGGACAGATCAACGCCGTGTTGCTTGGCGAGCCGGCGCACGATCGGCGAGAGCACGCGCGGAGCGCCGTTAGGGCTCGGCGCGGCCGACGCGATCTGAGGCTCTGCGCTTCGCAGCGTGCGCGACGTGGTGTGCGCCCGGCGGCGTCGGCGGGTGGCCGCTGCGCCGGTTCCGTAGCCGACGAGCACGTTGCCCGAACCGGCCCGCTCCTCGGTGCGGTGCTGTTCGTGCGGCGAGTCGTCGCACGCGATGGTCGTCAGCGGCGCGCCCACGGCCAGCACGTCGCCGGCGGCGCCGTGCAACGTCTCGACCACACCAGCGTGCGGGCAGGGCACGTCGACGACCGCCTTGGCGGTCTCCACCTCGACGACGACCTGGTCCGCCTCGACCCGGTCGCCGACCTCGACGTGCCAGCGGACGATCTCCGCCTCGGTCAGGCCCTCCCCGAGGTCGGGCAGCGCGAACTCCGCGGAGCGCGTCATGCGGCGTCCTCCTGGCTCCGGGCTCCGCCGAGCCACTTCGCGTCCGGCTGGTCGTCCCACTGCAGCCGGTCCAGTGCGTCGAGCACCCGGTCGACGCCCGGCAGGTGCACGTGCTCCAGCTTCGGCGGCGGGTACGGCACGTCGAAGCCCGCGACGCGCAGCACCGGCGCGGCCAGCGAGTGGAAGCAGCGCTCCTGCACTCGCGCGGCGATTTCCGCTGCCACACCGGCGAATCCGGGAGCCTCCTGGAGCACCACGCAACGCCCGGTGCCGCGGACGGCTTCGGTGATCGTCTCGTCGTCGAAGGGCACCAGGCTGCGCGCGTCCACGACCTGGACGTCCCAGCCCTCTTCCTCGGCCGCCGCGGCGGCTTCCATGGCCAGCGGCACGCCGGGGCCGTAGGCGATCAGCGTCGCGTCGCGGCCCGGCCGGCGGATCGCGGCGCGCCCGATCGGCTCCGCCTTCGCCGGCAGCTCGATGTCCTGTTTGGACCAGTAGAGCTTCTTCGCTTCCAGGAACACCACCGGATCGGGATCGTCGATGGCCTCGCGCAGCATCGAGTAGGCGTCCGCGGCGGTCGCCGGCGCGACGACCTTGAGGCCCGGGGTGTGCGCGTAGTAGGCCTCGCTGGAGTCGCAGTGGTGCTCCACGCCGCCGATGCCGCCCGCGAACGGAACCCGGATGACGATCGGCATGCCGACCGCGCCGCGCGTCCGGTTGCGCATCTTCGCGATGTGCGAGACGACCTGCTCGAACGCGGGGAAGGCGAAGGCGTCGAACTGCATCTCCACCACCGGGCGGAAGCCGGCCATCGCCATGCCCACCGCGAACCCGGCGATGCCCGATTCGGCCAGCGGAGTGTCGAAGCAGCGGTCCTCGCCGAACTCGGCCTGCAGGCCGTCGGTGATCCGGAAGACGCCGCCGAGCCGCCCGACGTCCTCGCCGAAGACCACCACGCGCTCGTCCTCGGCGATGGCGTCGCGGAGCGCGGCGTTGAGCGCCTGAGCCATGCTGGTCGGTGCCATTTAGAGGTCCTTTCAGGATGCGGCGTCAGCCGCATGCGGTGGGGGACTCAGCTCGCACCGCCGCGGGTTCTCAGGCGTCGTTTGGCGAGGACAGCCCCAGCGCCGTGTATTGGTCATACATAAGTCGGGGATCCCGGAGTCCAGGCGGCGTCTGAGGTTCCGCTACCTGCACCGCCGCGCAAGCCCCAATTTGAAATCTTTTCTTACAGCGTCTCCTGTTCGGCCTGGAGCTGGGCGAGCTGCTCGGTCAACTGCGGAGTCGGTTCGGCGTAGACGTGCCGGAAGAGGTCCTCGGGATCGACCGCGGGCTCCTGCTGCATGCGAGTGCGCACCTGGGCGGCGAACTCCTCGGCCTCCGCGGCGATCCGCTCCACCGCCGCGTCGTCGAGGTGTCCGCCGGCGCGCAGGTGGCGCTCCAGGAGGCCGATCGGGTCCCGCTGCTGCCAGTGCTCGACCTCCCCGGGCGGCCGGTACCGCGACGCGTCGTCGGCATTGGTGTGCGCTTCCATCCGGTAGGTGTGCGCCTCGACGAGGAACGGGCCGTTCCCGGCGCGAGCGTGCGCCACCGCACTGTCCAAAACGGACAGGACCGCCGCGGCGTCGTTGCCGTCGACCTGCTCGCTGCGCACCCCGTAGCCGATTCCCTTGTGCGCCAACGAAGGCGCGACCGACTGCTTGGCGAGCGGGACGCTGATGGCGTACCCGTTGTTCTGCACGAAGAAGACCACCGGCGCGCGGAAGACGGCGGCGAAGTTGAGCGCCTCGTGGAAGTCGCCCTCGCTCGTGGCGCCGTCGCCGAGCAGCGCCATCGCCACGGTGTCGTTGCCCTTGCGGGCCTCGCCGTGGGCCAGCCCGACCGCGTGGAGCGTCTGGGTGGCCAGCGGCGTGCACTGCGCCGCGGTGCGGGTCGCCGGGACGTCGTACCCGCAGTGCCAATCCCCGCGCAGCAGCGTCAGCACCTCGACCGGGTCGATGCCGCGCGCCACCAGCGAGACCGAATCGCGGTAGGTCGGGAACAGCCAGTCATCGGCGCCGATGCTCAGCACCGCGCCGACCTGGCAGGCCTCCTGGCCGCGCGAGGACGGGTACACCGCCAGCCGGCCCTGCTTGGTGAGCGTGGTGGCCTGCGCGTCGAACCGGCGGCCGAGCACCATCGCCCGGTAGGCGGCCAGCAGCCGGGCGGGCTCCGGCATCGGGTACTTCGGATCGGGCTGCTCCAGCAGCCGCACCGGGCTGCTCGACGGAAGCCATTCCACGGCCGTAACCTCCTCAGGACGACTGGCTTGAGATGGTCGGCCAGATAGGTCACGTGATACAAGTCATGGCCGGATAATCGGAACGAACGGCATAGAGGAAGCAACATGGCCGACCAAACGTCCATCGGGATCGATTCGCGGGGCGGCCGGTCCGGACGATCGGCACCGGCGCTGGACGAGATCGACGCGCGGATCGTCGAGGAGCTGGGCCGGGACGGGCGGATGTCCGTCCGCACGCTGGCGGAGCGGGTGAGCATCTCCCGCACCAACGCGCACAGCCGCGTGGAGCGGCTGATCTCCAGCGGGGTGATCACGGGTTTCCACGCGCGGGTCGACCCGGTCAAGGTGGGCCGGGGCACGGCGGCCCTCATCGGCCTGTCCATCGAGCAGGGCGCCTGGCCCGAGGTGTCCCGGCGGCTGGCCGCGACCAGCGGCGTCGAGCACGTGGCGCTGGTGGCCGGGGACTTCGACTTCGTGGTGCGGGTCCGGACCGAGGACAACCGGTCGCTGCGGAACCTGGTCTTCGACCACATCCAGTCGCTGCCCGGGGTCCGGAACTGCCACACCTGGCTGATCTTCGACGAGTTCGAACCCGAGCGGTGAGATCGAGCCTCCGCCTGGTGGCGGCGCGGGTTACAGGTCGAGGTCGACGACCACCGGGGTGTGGTCCGAGGTGCCCTTGCCCTTGCGGGCCTCGCGGTCGACGTAGGAGTCGGCGACCGCACCGGTGAAGCGCTCGTTGCCGTAGACCAGGTCGATGCGCATGCCCTGGTTGTTCGGGAAGCGCAGCTGCCGGTAGTCCCAGTAGGTGAACGGCACGTCGTACTTCAGCGCCCGCGGGTAGACCTCGGCGAGCCCGGTCTCCGCGAGCGCGGCGAGCGCTTTGCGCTCGTCCTCGGTGACGTGGGTGCTGCCCTCGAAGGCCGCGATGTCCCAGACGTCGGCGTCGGTCGGGGCGATGTTGAAGTCGCCGAGCACGGCGAACGGCCGGTCGGCGGCCAACTCCTCGATTGCGGTGGCGCGCAGCGCGTCGAGCCACCGCAGCTTGTAGGCGTAGTGCGGGTGCCCGACCTCGCGGCCGTTCGGGACGTACACCGACCACACCCGCACGCCGCCGCACGTCGCGCCGATCGCCCTTGGCTCCTGGGTCTCGAACATCGCGCCGTCGGCCTGGAAGCCCGGCTCGTCGAGCAGCCCGCGGCGCACCTCGTCGATGCCGACCCGGGACAGCACCGCCACGCCGTTCCAGCGCCCGGCGCCGTGCGCGGCGACCTCGTAGCCGAGCTCGCCGACCTCGTCGACCGGGAAGGCGTCGGCGGCGCACTTGAGCTCCTGGACGCACAGCACGTCCGGTTCGGCCTTGCCCAGCCAGTCGAGCAGCTTGGGCAACCGGGCGCCGACGGAGTTGACGTTCCAGGTAGCGATCCGCATGCCCGAACCCTGTCACACCACCCCGTCACCGGCGGCGAGGGGCACCCGGGAGCCGTGCGCACTTCGTGTCGCCATAGCAGCACGAAGTGCGCACGGGCTCATCAGCGGGGGAGCCACTCGGGGCGGCTGGCTCCGCGGGGGAGGAGGACGTGCCGGTAGGCGCCCGGGGTTTCCGACATGCGGACCTGGTCGGTGACGCCTTGGTAGCGGCCGAGGGGCGTGTCGGCGGTGAAGGTCTCCGGGTCCAGGTAGGCGTGCTCCTCGCCGGTGCCCGCGACGGCGTGGGCGTAGTCGCGGTCGAAGATGCCCATGCTCAGGATCCACAGGGCGGCCCGGGTCAGGGAGACGTGCACGCGGTAGCTGCCGCCCTCGGTGGCGCGGCGGATGAGCGCCTGGCCGACGCCGAGCGCGAGCAGCCACGACACGATGTAGTCGTTGACCACCAGGATCGGCGGCAGCGCCGGCGTCTCGCCGTCGCCTTCGAGGTTCATCATCCCCACCAGGCTGCCCGCGGACTGGTCGAAGCCGACCCGCTGCGCCCACGGCCCGGCGTTGCCGTTGAGCATCGCGGTGGCGTGGATGATGCCCGGGCGGGTGGCGGCCGCCTCCTCCGGCGACAGCCCGATCGACTCCAGGTAGCCGGGCCGCCGGTTGGCGTAGAACACATCGGCACCGGCGAGCAGCCGCCGGATCAGCGCGGCGCCCTCCGCCCGGTACGGGTCCACTGTGGCCGATCGGACGCCGACGTTGGCGGTGATGTACGTGATGTCGTGCTCGAGTTCGCCGGGGCGCCAGATGTTGAGCGCGTCCGCGCCGTGCAGCGCCAGCGCGCGTCCGGCGCCGGCCCCGGCGATCACGTGCCCCATGCCCAGCGCGCGGACGCCGTCCAGCGGCGCGCTGCCGGAGCGGAACGGTTCGGGGTCGCTCTCGCCGATCTTGGTGATCTCGATCAGCGGCATGTCGGCGAAGAAGTCGCGGTACTGGACCTCGGCGAGCAGCTCCGCCGGGCTGCGCAGCATCGGCATGACCACGCCCGCGGCCTCGCCCGCCTCCTCCAGGTCGCGGGCCCGCCAGCCGGCGATGGCGCGGCCCACCGCCGCCGCGTCGTCCGGCACGCCCAGCAGCTTCTGCGCCCCCGCCTTGAGCTTCGGGTACGGGTTGAGCGGCATGACCCACCGGTCGTCGGCGGTGCGGTAGAAGGCGAAGCCCAGCGCGTTGCTCGGGTTCGCCGGGCTCGCGCCGGGATAGCGGTTGAGCAGCTCCCACCGGCGGTCGTAGAACGGGCACAGCCGGTGCGGGGCCGTGCGCAGGTCCACCGAGATGTCCTGGCCGCGCCCGCCGCGCAGCTGCCAGATCTTGGCCATCACGACCGACTTGGCGGCCAGCGCGATGGCCGCGGCCCCGCCCAGCCGCAGCGGGCTCGGTACCACCGGGTCCGCGCCGCGGAAGGGGACGCGCCCACCGGAGTCCGCCGGGTCCAGCCCGACGCCGGCCAGCAGGTCGGCGAGTTCGGCGTTCGGATCGAAGGCGTCGTCGGTGGCGGGGGCGGCGATCGCCTTGCTGATTCGCTCGGTGAGGGACACGGTTCCTCCTGGACTGGTGCCGCGCGGAATTCCTTATGCAGGCTAACTATTCACCGCGCGCCCGGCTGGACCGATTCGCGAACGCGGCGTGACCGCGCCGGTCACGCGACGTGACCGGGGAGGATCCACTGAGGACTGGGGACGCGACGTCAGCGGAGCATGTTGTGCTCGCCCGCGTACTGGTAGCGCCACACGCCGTCCGCGCGCCGGTCGTGCCGGTCGTAGCGGGCGCAGGGCGCTTCGCCGTCGCGCGGGGACGGGAAGGTGAACTGGCCGAGGGGTAAATCCCTGTCCGGAGCGGGGATGATGAACGAGCGGCCGTCTTCGGGGCCGCCGATCAGTTCGGCGTGCACGTGCTGCTGCATAGGTCTTCTCCCGGGCTCGGCCCCAGTCGGTTCTTGCCCCATAGGACCAAATGCGGCGGCCCGGAGTTCCACACTTCACCCGATCGTCTCAATGAGAGGCCGCTGCACGGTCAACGGACATCGCGCGAACGGCCGTACCCGCCATCCGATTGATCGGGCTGCCCGCCGGGTACGCGGATGACATGGCCGAGAACGACCTGGCGACCTACCGCCGCAAACGCGATCTCGCGTGGTCCGGGGAGCCCCCGGTGGCGAGCCGGGGCCGGTGCTCACCGGCCGGGCCAACGATGAGCTGCGGTGACGGCCGGTGACCGCGCTGGTGGAGGTCGACGGGCGGCGGATCGAACTGTCCAACCCGGACAAGGTCCTCTACCCCGACGACGGGTACCGGAAACGGGATGTAATCGAATACTTCCGCTCCGTAGCTGAGGTGATGATCGAGCACGCCCGCGGCAAGCCGATGACGCTGCGCCGGTTCCCGGACGGCATCGGTTCCGGCGGGTTCTTCCAGAAGGAGGCTTCGGACCACTTCCCGGACTGGGTGCGGGTGGCGGCCGTGCCGCAGCGGGGCGAGCCGGGCACGGTGCACCACGTCGTCGTCGACGACGCGCCTACCCTGCTCTACCTGGCCGGTCAGGCGTGCCTGGAGTTCCACATCGGACTGTCCATGGTGGATGATCTGGACCGGCCGGTCCTCGCCGTGCTGGATCTCGATCCGCCCGAGGGCGCCGGTCTGCCGGAGCTCCGCGCCGTGGTGCGGCGGACGTGCGAGCGGTTCCGGGACGCCGGTCTGTCGCCGCACGTGCAGGCCACCGGGGGCAAGGGGTTCCACGTCGCCGCCGCGCTGCGCGGCGAGCGGGGCTTCGACGAGGTCCGGGCGGCCATCCGGGAGCTCGCCGAGCAGGCCGCGCGCGACGAGCCGGACCGGCTGACCGTCGAACAGCGGAAGGACAAGCGGGGGGACCGGATCTTCTTGGACACCAACCGCAACGCCTATGGCCAGACGATGATCGCGCCCTACTCGCTGCGAGCCCGCCCGGGCGCCCCGGCCGCCACCCCGTTGGACCTCGACGAGCTCGGCCGGGCGGCGCCCCGGTCCTACGGCCTGGCGAACATGGCGCGGCGGCTGGCGCAGAAGACCGACCCCTGGGCCGGCCTGGAGGACGCGCGATCCGCCAGCGACTTTCCGCATCCCGGCAACCCCGCCTGAGCTGGTCCAGAGTGGCGTGAGTGACTCGGCGGCCTCCCGGGTACGCCTGTCGAACGGGTTCGAGGGGAGGGACCGTGGAAACCGAGATCACCCTCGTCGTGGACGGGACCGAGCACCGGTTCACCGTCGACACGCGCATGACCGTGCTCGACGCACTGCGGGAAGCGCTGGGGATCACCAGCGCGAAGAAGGGCTGCGACCACGGCCAGTGCGGTGCGTGCACCCTGCTGATGGGTGACCGCCGGGTCAACAGCTGCCTGATGCTCGCGGTGGCCTTCGACGGCGCCGAGTTCCGCACCGCCGACGGCCTCGTCGGCGCCGACCTGCACCCGGTGCAACGGGCGTTCATCGAGCACGACGCCTTCCAGTGCGGGTACTGCACGCCCGGCCAGGTGTGCTCCGCCGTCGGCGTGCTGTGCGAGATGCGCGACGGGGAGCCGAGCGCGGTCACCGCGGACGGCGCCGGGCTGGCCGACGAGATCCGCGAACGGATGAGCGGGAACCTGTGCCGCTGCGGCGCGTACGCCAACATCGTCCCGGCCATCGCGGAGGTGGCGCAGCGATGAAGCCGTTCCACTACCAGCGCGCCGCCGACGTCGCCACCGCGGTGGACACCCTCTCCGCGACGCCCACCGCCGCGTTCCTGGCCGGCGGCACCAACCTCGTGGACCTCATGAAGCTGGAGGTCGAGCAGCCGGACGTGTTGGTGGACGTCCGGCGGCTGACCTCCGGCCGGATCGAGCAGCACCCCGAGTTCGTGCGCATCGGCGCCGCCGTCACCAACACCGCTCTGGCGGCCGATCCGGTGATCCGCGAGCGCTTCCCGATGCTTTCGCAGGCGGTCCTCGCGGGCGCCTCCGGCCAGCTGCGCAACCTCGCGACAACGGGCGGGAACCTGTTGCAGCGCACCAGATGCGTCTACTTCCAGGACGTGACGACGCCGTGCAACAAGCGGGAGCCCGGGACGGGTTGCTCGGCGCGGGAGGGCTTCCACCGCGAGCACGCGATCCTCGGCACGTCCGAAGCGTGCGTCGCCACACACCCGTCCGACATGGCGGTGGCGATGGTCGCGCTCGACGCGGTGGTGAACACCCAGGGGCCGCACGGGCAGCGGGCGATCCCGCTGGTCGGGCTGCACCGGCTGCCCGGCGACGAGCCCGAGCGGGACACCGTCCTGGAGCACGGCGAACTGATCACCTCGATCGACATCCCGTCGCTGGGCTTCGCGGTGAACTCCCGGTACCGCAAGGCCCGCGACCGCGCCTCGTACGCGTTCGCGCTGGTGTCGGTGGCCGCCACCGCGGACGTCGCCGACGGCGAGCTGCGCGACGTCCGGCTGGCGTTGGGCGGCGTCGCTCACAAGCCGTGGCGGGCGACGCGGGCCGAGATGGTGTTGCGCGGAGCCGCTGCGACCGAGGAGAAGTTCCGGGAGGCCGCCGATGCGGAGCTCGCCGACGCACGGCCGCTGCCCGGCAACGAGTTCAAGATCCCGTTGACGCGCAACATGATCGTCGACGTCCTCGCCGAGCTCGCGGAGGTGCGGCGATGACCGCCACGACCAGCCTGATCGGCGCGCCCGTCGACCGCATCGAAGGCGACGAGAAGGTCCGGGGCGCCGCGCTGTACGCGGCGGAGCACCCGGTCCAGCGGCCGGTGCACGTGTTCCCGCTGCAGTCGGACATCGCGCTGGGGCGGATCACCGGCATCGACACCGCGGCGGCGATGCGCGAACCCGGCGTGCTGGGCGTGCTGACCTACGAGAACGCGCCGCGGCTGGCCTCGACCAAGGACGCCGAACTGGCGATCCTGCAGTCGCCCGAGGTCGCCTTCCGCGGGCAGTTCATCGGCGCGGTGCTCGCCGAGACGGCGGAGGCCGCCCGGCGGGCGGCGAACCTGGTGCGGCCGAGCTACGAGACGCGCACCCACGACGTCTCCCTCCACCCCGCCCGCACCGACCTGGTCAAGCCCGGCGAGGTCAACGGCGGCTTCCCGACCGACACCGACGACGGCGACGTGGACGGCGCACTGTCCACCGCGGCGGTGGTCGTCGACGCCACCTACACCACGCCGCAGGAGCACAACAATCCGCTGGAACCGCACGCCACCATCGCGATGTGGACCGACGACGAGCTCACCCTCTACGACTCCACGCAGGGCGTGCACTGGGTGCGCGACACGATCGCGGCGCTGTTCGGCATGGAACCGCACCGGATCCACGTGGTCTGCCCCCACACCGGCGGCGGCTTCGGTGCCAAGGGGCTGCCGCACGCGCACGTGGTGCTGGCCGCGATGGCCGCGCAGCTCGTCGCCCCGCGACCGGCGAAGCTCGTCCTGACCCGCCAGCAGATGTTCTCGGTGGTCGGCTACCGCACCGGCACCATCCAGCGGATCCGGCTCGGCTGCGAGGCCTCCGGCGTGCTGACCGCGATCAGCCACGACGTGGTCGAGCAGACCTCCCGGATCAAGGAGTTCGCCGAGCAGACCGCCGTGCCCACGCGCGTCATGTACGCCGCGCCGAACCGCCGCACCACGCACCGGCTGGCCGAGCTCGACGTGCCGGTGCCGTCGTGGATGCGCGCGCCCGGCGAGGCGCCGGGCATGTTCGGCCTGGAGGTCGCCATGGACGAGATGGCGATCGCCTGCGGCCTGGATCCCGTCGAGTTCCGCATCCGCAACGAGCCGGACACCGACCCCGAGACCGGTCGGCCGTTCTCCA
This sequence comes from Saccharopolyspora sp. NPDC045839, assembly GCF_056431645.1. NCBI lineage: Bacteria > Bacillati > Actinomycetota > Actinomycetes > Pseudonocardiales > Pseudonocardiaceae > Saccharopolyspora > Saccharopolyspora sp. NPDC045839. The sequence continues at coordinate 458,121 of NZ_JBWKKH010000001.1, read as the reverse complement.
GCCGGAACCTGGTCGCCTGCCTGCGCGAGGGCGCGCGGCGGTTCGGCTGGGCCGGGCGCGATCCGGCGCCGCGCGCGCACCGCGACGGGCCGTGGCTGGTCGGCACCGGGGTGGCCGCCTCGACGTACCCGGTGTTCAGCATGCCGGGCTCGCGGGCCATCATCCAGGCCCGGCCGGACGGCCGCTACCGGGTGCTCATCGGCGCCGCCGACATCGGCACCGGGGCGTGGACCGCGCTCACCCAGATCGCGGCCGACGCGCTGGGCGTCGGGATGTCCGAGGTGGCGCTGAGCATCGGCGACACCGACCTGCCCTACGCCACCGGCGCGGGCGGGTCGACCGGCATCCTGTGCTGGGGTTCGGCCATCGTGGACGCGGCCCGCCGGCTGCGCACCGAGCTGCCGGCCGGGGAACCGGTCCCGGACGAGGGCGTGGAGGTCACCGGGGCGCTGCCGGACAACCCGTACGCCGGGCAGCTGTCCATGCACAGCTTCGGCGCGCAGTTCGCGGAGGTCCGGGTGCACGCCGCGACCGGGGAGCTCCGGGTGCCGCGGCTGCTCGGGATCTTCGCGGTCGGCCGGATGATCAACGCCAAGACCGGGCGCTCGCAGCTGCTGGGCGGGATGACCATGGGGCTGTCCATGGCGCTGCACGAGCACAGCGTGGTCGACCCCCGGTTCGGGCACGTGGTCAACCACGACTTCGCGGAGTACCACATCCCGGTCAACGCCGACATCGGCGACATCGAGGCGGACTGGATCGACGAGCACGACCCGTACGTGAACCCGATGGGCGCCAAGGGGATCGGCGAGCTGGGCATCGTGGGAACGGCGGCGGCGATCGCCAACGCAGCCCACCACGCCACCGGCATCCGAGTCCGGGACCTGCCGATCACCCTGGACAGATTCCTGTCCAGGTAGGGCGCGCGGTTCGGTCTTCCTCAGCACATCGTCAACAAAGGGCGGAAGTGTCTTCCCTGTTGCTGTTCATAGTCGTGAACAGTCGACAGTGATCTCGGGTGCGAAGTTCATGGGCGGGTGCACGCGGGTGGCATTGCTGTTGAGCGCGAACCCTCGCGTCGGAGCCTTGGCGAACCGCCCACACATGATCTCCTCCAGTTACGGAAGGCGGGAGCAAATGAACACCGGGCGCTGATACCTCGCGGCGAAGACGAATTGAGTGTGGATAAGAAAGACCGCATGTCGCCCGGCGCGGGACCGGTTGTCAAGGTCCGTACTTCAAATGAGACGATGATCTCCGTGAAGGCGAACACGGCGGTGAAGCTCCGCCTGTATCCCAATCGGGCGCAGGCGGAGCGGCTTGCGTCGTGGTCGCATACCTGCCGGGCGGTGTGGAACACCGCTCTTGCTCAACGAATCTGGGCGTACAACTCCGCACGACGCGAGACGGTGCGCGCGGCGGAGCAGTGTGCGGAGTTGACCGAAGTCCGCCGTGACTTCGACTGGCTGCAGGATTTGCCTGCCCAGTGCGCACAGCAGGTCCTTAGACAGCTCGACGCGGCGTATGACAATTTCTGGAACCCCAACCACCCGGCGGGGTTCCCGCAGTTCAAGAAGAAATCCCGCCGGCAGGGGATCACGTTCCCTGGCCAGGCTGTGCGGGTGCGGAAGGTGTCACGCCGTATGGCACAGGTGAAGCTCCCAAAGGTCGGATGGGTTCGGTTCCGGTCGTGTCGCGCGCTCGGCGGCACTGTCCGCAATGCCACGATCTCCCGTGACGGTCTGGGTTGGCATGTCGCGTTCGGTGTCCACCAAGCCGAACTGGCCGAGCGACCTGTGAACACCGGCACCCCGGTCGGTGTAGATATGGGCATCGCGTGCTCGGTGTTTGTCTCCGGCGAGGATCGGGCGCGTCAGCGGCCCGATACCCTCACCCCCGGTGAACAGAAGCGGCTACAAGGCCTGGAGCAGCGCAAGGCACGGCAGCTCGCGTACGCAAAGAAACACAACCAGGGCAATTACTCAACCCGGCTGCGCAAGACCCTGGGGCAGATCGCAGCTCTCAAAGGTCGGCAGGCCCGCCGTCGTGCGGACTGGAACCACAAGCTCACCACGGACCTGGCTAAAAACCACGGCCTGATCGCGGTGGAGGACTTGCGGGTCCGCAACATGCTCCGCTCGGCGAAGGGTACCGCCGAACAGCCTGGCCGCAACGTTCGCCAGAAGGCCGGGCTCAACCGCAGCATTGCTGATCAAGGATGGTTCGACATCCGACGCCAGCTCGGATACAAGACTCGTTGGTACGGCAGTGAGCTGGTCGCGGTTCCCGCACCGGGGTCGTCGCAGACCTGCCGCGAGTGTGGTGTGCGGGACCCTGGCTCGCGGCAGGGGTGCGGCAGGTTGTTCGCGTGCATCGCTTGCGGGCATGCCGAACACGCTGACAGCAACGCTGCGCACACCATCCTTGATCGGGCACTCAGCACCGCCGGATGGGCGGGAACCAGCTCGGGCGGTCGCGCTGGTTCGCGGAGCACGCGCAGTCCGAAAGGGCGAGGCACCCGATCAGGTAGCCGGATGCGTGAACCATCCTCGAATGCCACCGCCGCAGCATGACTTCGAGGAATCTCCTTCTTTCAAAAGGAGAGGACGTCAAGACTGGAAGTACACCGGGTTTTTGAGTTTGGTTCGCGCACCGGTTCGCCGACTCCCGCGATCCTGACCGGCTGGTGATCGACAACTGGTCGGAGCACGGACCGGCGGTGGACGACGCGGCCATCCCGTTCGAAGCGGGTCGCCGGTACGCGATCCGGATGGAGATGAAGAAGGAGACCGACGAGGGCGTCGCGAAGCTGCTGTGGACCAGCCCGAACACGCCGCAGCAGATCATCCCGGCCGGCCAGCTCCACCCGGAGCGATGATGCCGCTGAGCAGGCGCGGCGCGCTGCTCGCCGGTGGGCTCGTGGCGGCCGGCGCGGCGCTGCCCGGCGGCATGGCGCAAGCGCGCGACTCGCGGCGCCTGGACTGGCTCATGGACATGGTCCACTCGAACCCGGGCGAACCGCCGACGCGCAGCGCCTACAACGACCCGCGGACGTTGGCCTCGCACGGCCACAACGCGCAGGTGGTCAACGAGTTCCGGCCGCCGCACACCGCCGTCACCTTCCACGGTTTCGACGAGCGGATCTTCCCGCATGGCTCGGACGCCAGGACGTGGGTCGAGTGGAACGCCGCGACCATCGACGAGCGGATCCGGCAGATCCACCGCGCGGGCCTGCGGGCGCTGTACTTCACCGACATCATCGTGCTGCCGAAGCGCCTGGTGGAGCTCCACGCCGGGGAGATCCTCGACGGCGACGGGCGGATCTCCCTGGACCGCCCGCTGACCAGGCAGATCCACCGGATCATGCTGGCCGAGGTCTTCGACCGGTTCCCGGGCCTGGACGGGCTGGTGGTGCGGACCGGCGAGACGTACCTGTCGAACACGCCGCACCACACCGGCAACAACCCGGTCACCCGCGGCGCCGAGAGCCACCTGCTGCTGCTCGACATCCTCCGCGAGGAGGTCTGCGCCAAGCGCGGCAAGCTGCTGTTCTACCGCACGTGGTCGTTCGACGGCTTCCACACCGATCCGGCGTACTACCTGAGCGTCACCGACCGCGTCGCGCCGCACCCGAACCTGATCTTCTCCATCAAGCACACCCAGGGCGACTACTGGCGCACCAGGGCGTTCAACCCGACGCTCGCCATCGGCAGGCACCCGCAGGTCGTGGAGGTGCAGTGCCAGCGGGAGTACGAGGGCAAAGGCGCGCATCCGAACTACATCGGCGACGGCGTGCTCAACGGGTTCGAGGAGAACGCCGGCGCGACCGGGCCCAACGGGCTCGCCGACATCCGGGATCACCCGAACCTGCGCGGGATCTGGACGTGGTCGCGCGGTGGCGGCTGGCGCGGGCCGTACATCGAGCACGAGCTCTGGTGCGACGTCAACTTCGCGGTGGTGAGCCGGTGGGCGCGCGACACCGGGCGCGCCGAGCGGTCGATCTTCGACGAGCACGGACGGCGACTAGGTATGTCCGCAGTGGACAGAGGTCGTTTCCGGTGGCTCGCGCTGGTTTCGGCCGCGGGAGTGCTGCGCGGGCATTACAGCACAGTGTTCGAGCTGGGCCGGACGACGTGGCTGCGGGACCAGTTCCTGGGCGGCTCGGACAAGGACCTGACCGAGGACTTCCAGCGCGTGCTCGACGCCGGGCTGGTGGACGCGGCGCTGGCGGAGAAGGCGGCGGCGGTGGCGATCTGGGCCCGCATCGACCGGCTGGCCGCCCGGATCCGGCCCCCGGATCCGGAAACCCGCGAGTACCTGCGGGTTTCGAGCAGGTATGGGCTGCTGCTGCACCGAGTGATCCACCACGGCTGGGGCGCGATGCTGCGCGGCTTCGCGGGCGACCGGACCGGCAGCTACGACACGGCTGCCATCCGCGCGCACATCGCCGGGTACGACCGGGCCTGGTCGGAGTTCCGGCGCCTCGCCGACGAGAACCCCTCGTGCTCTTCGCTGTACGTCCCGCAGTCGTTCGGGCTGCGGAACCCGGACGGCACCTACGACGCCGATCCGGATCACGGCATGCGCCAATCCGTCGACCGCTACCGCGAGCTCGCCCGGTGACGTCCGGGCGCGGATCGGCTTACGGGTCCTTCCAGAATGCGGCGGCAGCCGCATGCGGTGAGGGACTCAGCTCGCACCGCCGCGGGTTCTCAGGCTGCGCCCGCCCTTGCTGGGCTGCTGAGCGAGGCCAGTCCCCGACGCCGCGTATTGGACATGCGTAAGTCGCGGATCCCACAGCCAGGCGGCGTCTGCAACTCCCGCAGGGGGGCCGCTACCCGCACCGCCACGCAAGCCCATTGAAGAAATCACTTCTTACGACCGGGAGCGCCAGTCGGAGGCGAGCAGGGACCAGACCTCGACGTCGCGGCGGCGGCCCTGGTACAGGAAGGATTCGCGCAGCACGCCGTCGAGGGTCATGCCCAGGCGCTGTGCCGTCGCCTTGCTCCGGTGGTTGTCCGCGTCGTTGCGCCACTCGACGCGGCTCATGCCGCGCACCCCGATGGCCCAGCCGATCAGGTGCGTCGCGGCCCGCGTGATCAGGCCCCGGCCCTGCGCCTCCGGCGCGAGCCACACGCCGAGCTCGCAGACGCCCGAAGGCACGTCGAAGATCCGGAACAGGATCCCGCCGACGAGGTCGCCGCGCAGCCGGATCCCGTACATGCGTCCCTCGTCGGCGGCCTGCCGGTCGGCGTAGCTCTGCAGGTAGGCCCGGGCGGACGCCTCGTCGGTGACGATCTCGGTCCACGGCATCCACGGGGCCAGGTGGTCGCGGTAGCGCTCGGCGTGGGCGGCGAACTCGACGGCCTGCCAGGGCTCGAGCGGCGTCAGCGCGGCGTCTTCGGTGAGAGGATGGCTGAACATGCGTCTCCGTTCAGAGATCGGTCGAACGCATCCTAGTCCGGCGCGGCGACGTTCCTGAGCGGCTTTTCCGGGTTCGCGCCGCGTTCTGAGTCCTCAATGGACGGAATGTTGCGGCGGGGCGGCAGCGCGGCGCGCAGGAGGGTCTTCAGGGAGTACCGGAGGAGGTGGTGGCCGCGGCCGAACAGCCACGGGACGCCCTTGGCGAGCAGCCACCGCAGGTGGGCGAGTCCGCTGACACGAGCGCCGCCGGAGCACTCCAGCGACACCGTGCCCGGCACGGCCAGCCCGGCCGCGGCGAACCGGTCGGCGAACGCGGCGGCGAGCATCCGGTGCCCGAGCTCGGAGGGGTGCAGCCGGTCCACGCTCCACGTCGCCGGGTGGTAGGCGCCCGGCAGCCGGTCCAGGTCCACGACGCCGGCGGCGTGTTCGGCGGCGACGGCGTCCAAGATCCGGTTGAGCTCGCCGATCCGCCTGGCCAGCGCCTTGCGCAGCGGCCCGGGGAGCCGGAAGACCCGGCCGTGGTCGTGGTAGCGGATCGTCACGACGACCGCGCCCGCGGCGGCGAGCGCGCGCACGACGTCGTTGAGCTGCCGCCGCAGGCGGCCCGCGTCGAAGTCGGAGCGCATGGTGTCGTTCATGCCGACCATCACCACGGCGGCATCCGGCGCGGCCCGCAGCGCGGCGGGCAGCTGGGCGTCGTGCACGGCCGCGATGCGCGCGCCGCTCGCCCCCACGTTCGCCAGCTCCGCGGCGCCGAGCGCCTCGGCCAGCAGCGGGGCGAATCCGCGCCAGCCGCCGGCCACCGGGTCGCCCATGCCCACGGCGACCGAATCGCCGAGCACCGCGAGGGTCCGTGTTCTCCGCGGGCCGCGCGGGCCCGCCGTGATCGCGTCCTGCACGTGATCATCGTGATGGCCGTGCTTCCTGCGGCGGTGAGGCGGCGGTGACCATCCGGCGACCGCTGGGCGAAGAATCGGCGCGTCAGCCGGGCGCGGCGCGGTAGTCCTTGCCGGGCCAGAACGGCCACTCCTCGAAGGCCCGGCACGTCCCGTCCGGGGCGAACCGGATGACCCACAGGTCCCGGTACTCCTGCGGCACCGAACCGCCGTAGCGGACCTCGACGCGGACGACGGCGGTGTCGCCTTCGATCGCCACGGGGCTGCTCGTCAGCTGGAACTCCTCATCGGGCCCGACCCGCTCGGCCTCCCACATCCGCCCGATGGCGGCGAGCCCGACGACGGGTTCGAGGTAGGGGGCCTGCCGATAGCTCGCGTCCGGGGAGAAGATCCCGGCGAGCGCGTCGACGCCCGGAGTGCGCCAGGCCCGCTCGTACCCGGCAACCCACGCACGCACCTGCTCCCAGTCCATGACCTGGGAGTCTGGCACCGACGGGCCCCTCGCGCAGCCTCCCACGACCCCGGCCTCGCGTTCGTGGCTGAGAAGTGAACGGCCTGTTCACCTCGCTAGACGACACAAACGGTCCGTTCACCTCAACCGAAATGGTTCGGCCCGGGTGATGTGAACGGCCTGTTCGCCTCGCTAGGAGGAGTGAACAGGCCGTTCACCTCCTTCACTTGATCCTGGTGACGGCGGTGACAGGTGGGCGTGGGCGGCGCAGCGCCTGTTGGTAGGCGTTGCGCAGCTGTGCCAGTACTTTTCGGGGTTCGGTTCGGAGCTGTGAGGGGAGCGTGTGCACCACGACGATCCCGGCTGCTGTCATAGCCGTGTGCCGACGCACGGTGAGCTCGTAGTCGGTCGGTGACAAGTGGTATTCGAGAGAATCGATCTGCCACGCCAACGCGGCGTCGTCGAACCAGCCATCGGGGATTCCCAGAAGCTTCCCGGCCGGGTCGAGAAGGCAGACATTCCATTGCATCTGCGGAAGATCGCTGTGCTGCAGCAGTCGGTACGCCCAGCCCTCCGCCGGCGAATGGACATTGTCGAGCATTTCACGGAGGACGACCCGGCAACGAGCAGTGCCCCGGCCCGAGCCTTCGTCCAACTCTTCGGCGAGGGCCGGGGGCTCGACCATTCTTCGTTGAACCGGCTCGGCCAGCAGTGCGCGAATCTGGTCGATGTCGGTGAGCCGCCGCGCCGCGTCGAGGACGGCTCGCACGAGCGGCGCTGCAGGGAACCCGGAGCGGATCTTCGGGTCGGGAAGGCGTGAGGTTCGTTCTACGACCACGTAGTGGGTGGATGCTCGTTTGCGTGCCTCCGGTATCAGCACATGCACCGTTGAGAACGGCGGCAGCCGTTGGAGCCCGTGCAGCTCGGCGGCTGCAAGCCCGGTCAGCTGCGCGCCTTCTCCTGCGTAGCGCAGTGCGGACTCCAGTCGCTGACGCGTTGTGGGCGTGCCGTTGCTCAGCAACAAGACGCCTGGGAGCAGGCGGGTCCAGGGGCCGTCCCTGCTTGCTCGTCGATGAACTGTTCGTCGCGGGACCCCGAGCAGGTCCAGTTCTCTCGTCGTGATGATCTTGTGGCTGGCGAGGGTCGCGACCGCATCCCAGTCGATCAGTGTTCGCTTTGGCATGCGATTCACTGTGACGCGCAACGGACTACGGCCACCAGGGCTATTTTCAGATTTGTGGATAGGTCCGTGTCCTGTGGATGATTCGGCGCCACCCAACGGGTGATTCGGAGCGAACGGCCTGTTCGCCTCGCTAGACGGCGTAAACGGCCCGTTCGCTTCGCCGGGCTTCGGTTATGCGGATGAGGTGAACGGACCGTTTGTGCCGTTAGAGGAGGTGAATAGGCCGTTCGCTTGATCACCCTTCACGGGTTCAGCGGCGGCGAGAGCTTCGGCCGCGACGGTTCGGAGGGGGCGGCCCAGGGCGGCCGCTGCGGCTGCGACGTCGTCGTGCTCCGGTTTCGCGTGGTGGGGGCCGTGCTTGATGCGGATCTGGTGGCCTTGCACCGTGACCGTCGTGGTCCGGCGGGGCAGGGCTCGGCGGTCCACCGCGTGGCGGCGGATCCCGAGGCTGCCGGTTTCCGCCAGCACCAGATCGGACAGCCCGGATTCCAGTTCCGGGCGGCACAGCACGTGCAGCACCTGGGCCGGGCGGGACTTCTTCATCGTCGCCGGCGTCGTCCAGGCGTCCGCGGCGCCGCGCTCCAGCGCGCGGTTGATCACGTGCCCCAGCACCTCGCCGGTCACATCGTCCACATTGCACTCCAGGACCACCATCGGCTCGGCCGGTTCGGCGCCCAGCGGCACCCCGAGCGTCGCCGAAAGCACGTTGGGGCGCTGGGAGAATTGGCGCGTGCCCGCGCCGTAGGCGGTGTCCTGCACGGTCATCGCCAGGGGAGGGGTGAAGCGGGTGCCGATCGCCTGCAGCAGGGCCGCGCCGGTCGGCGTGACCGTCTCGCCCGGCAGGTCGGTGCCGACGACGGCCGCGCCGCGCAGCAGCCGCAGGGTCGCCGGAGCGGGCGCCGGGAGCACGCCGTGGCTGCACCGCACCGTTCCGCTGCCCAGCGCCAGCGGCGCGGAATGCACGGCCGTGATGCCCAGGGTGTGCAGCGCGGCGGCCACGCCGACGGTGTCCACCACGGTGTCCAGCCCGCCGATCTCGTGCAGGTGCACGTCGTCCGGGTGCTCGCCGTGCAGGGCGCCTTCCACTTCGGCGATCGCCGTGATAGCCGAGGCGGCCAGGTCCGCCACGTGTCCGGGCCGGGCCTGCCGGACTCGCGCGATCAGCTCCGAGGCGTGCCGTTCGGTGCTGGTGTCGTCGACGGCCACCACCGCTTTCGTCGCCGCGATGCCGTTGACCTGCACCTGCTCGATGGACAGCCGCCAGCCCGGCAGCCCGGTCGACTCCACGGCCGCGCGCACCCGGTCCAGCGGCGCGCCGAGGCCGAGCAGCGCGCCGAGCAGCATGTCCCCGGAGACGCCGGTGACGGGGTTGAGCCAGAGGATCATCGCGGTTTCGCCACCACCTGGGCCAGCCGGTGCGCGGCCATCGCCGCGCCGAACCCGGAATCGATGTTGACCACGGTCAGGCCCGCCGCGCAGGACGTCAGCATGGCCAGCAGCGCCGTCACGCCCTCCAGAGCCGCGCCGTAACCGGTGGACGTCGGCACCGCGATCACCGGGCAGGCCACCAGCCCGCCGACGGCGCTGGCCAGCGCGCCCTCCATGCCCGCCACCACGATCACCGCGTCGGCCCGGTCGAGCTCGTCGCGGGCCGCCAGCAGCCGGTGGATCCCGGCCACCCCGACGTCGCGGACCACCTCGGTGGACAGCCCGATCGCGGCCGCCACCGCCTCGGCTTCGGCGGCCACCGGCCAGTCCGAGGTGCCCGCGGTGGCGATGCAGACCCGGAACGCCCCGGCCGCCGCCGGCCGCCACACCAGCAGCCGCGCGGTCTCGTGGTAGGTGCCGCCGGGCACCGCGATCGCCGCGGCGACGTCGGCCTCGACGCGGGTCACCAGCACCGGGCCGGTGCCCCGGGCGAGGAGTTCGGCGACGATGCCGGCGATCTCTTCGGGCTGCTTGCCGGGCGCGTAGACGACCTCGGGGAGGCCCTGCCGGGATTCCCGGTCGGTGTCGACCCGCGCGTATCCGAGATCGGTGAACCCGGTCATGACGCGGTCCGGGCCGGTAGCAGCGGCAGCAGCACGTTCATCCGTCCACTTCGGAATCCGGCCAGATCCAGCGCGCAGAACTGGAAACCGGCCTCGCGAACCGCGCGGTCCAGCTCTTCGCGCCGCGTCGCGGCCCGGTCGATGTCGGCCGCCGGGACCTCCAACCGGGCCACCGTGCCCTGGCCGTGCGCCCGCACGCGGCACACCTCGAAGCCGAGGCGGTGGATCGCCGCCTCCGCCTCCTCGATGCGGCCGAGCACCTCGGGTGTCACCGGGTCGCCGTAGGCGACGCGCGAGGCCAGGCATGCCGCCGCCGGCTTGTCCGCAGTGGACAGTCCGAGTTCCCGGCTGGCCCGCCGGACCGCTTCCTTGCTGAGCCCGGCGTCCACCATCGGCGCGATGACGCCGCGCTGCGCGGCGGCCTGCTGGCCGGGCCGGTGGTCGCCGAGGTCGTCCAGGTTGGTGCCGAGCGCGATGCCGGCGCCCATGGCGGCCGCCAGCGGCTCCAGCGCGTCGAACAGCGCGGACTTGCAGTGGTAGCAGCGGTTTCCGTCGTTCGCGGCGTACTCGGGTCGGTCGGCCTCGTCGGTGCAGACCTCGATGTGCGCGAAACCGCGGCTGCGTGCGAACTCCTTGGCCTGCCGTCGTTCGTCGGCGGCGAGGCTGGGTGAGACGGCGGTGACCGCGAGCATCCGCGAACCGAGCACCTCGTGTGCCACGGCCGCCAGCAGCGCCGAGTCGACGCCGCCGGAGAACGCCACCACGAGGGCCTCCTCCGCGCCGATCCGTTGCCGGAGACGATCGAGTTCGGGCACGCTCACGGTGGCTCCTTTCCGCCGCCTTCGACCGCCCGGCGACGCGAACGCCATGGTCCGGACAGGTGGTCAGACCACACTCTAACCGGATCGGGCGGAAGATCCCATCCCCTGGAGCGCGCACCGGACGTTCTGCCAGGTCAGTGCCCGTGAGCACTTTGGGTCGCTATGGCTATGGCGACTCAACGTACTCACGGGTCCTGAGCAGGCGAAATGGGTGGTTATCGGCCGCTGCCGTAGGGCTTGGTGAGGATCTCCAGGGCGTGGCCGTCGGGGTCGTCGAAGTAGACGCCGCGACCGCCGTCCCGGGTGTTGATCTCGCCCGCCTCCTGGTGCGCCGGGTCGGCCCAGTACGGCAGCTCCTGCGCCTTGATCCGCCCGAAGATCTCGTCGAACTCCTCGTCGCTGACCAGGAACGCGTAGTGCTGCGGGACGATCTTCTCGTCGGTCTCCAGGTAGTCCAGCGTGACGTCGTTGCTCGTCTGGACGCACATGAACGGGCCGAACGGTTCCGGGTCCGGGAGGCCGAGCAGGTCGGCCACGAACCGCGCGTGGGCGACCTTGTCGGACGTGGCGACGATGGTGTGGTTGAGCTGGACGGGCATGGTGTTCTCGCTTTCCTCGTCGTGTTCCGCTGTTCCCGAGGTTAGGAGTTGCACCAAGGTCGAGGTCAATACCGGCCCTGACCGGACCCGCCGATGCATCGCTCGTCCGGGTGGCGAGTCGCCCGGGCGGGTACCCGGCGGCATAGCGTCGAGCGGGCGGGAACCGGCGAGGAGCGGAGGGCGCGGTGGCGGGCAACGCGGCAGAGGAGATCGCTTCGGGCTACGCGACCGAAGGCGCGGCGGTCGAGCTCGGCGCGGTGGTCGTCGACGGCTCGGCCGATGCCGCTGCCGCCGTGCGGATCCCGCTGGCGATGATGAACCGGCACGGCCTGGTGGCGGGCGCGACCGGCACGGGCAAGACGAAGACGCTGCAGCTGCTGGCCGAACAGCTGTCCGATGCGGGCGTGCCGGTGCTGCTGGCCGACGTCAAGGGCGACCTCTCCGGCCTGTCCGCTCCCGGGGAGGGCGGGGACAAGGTGGCGGCCCGCGCCGCCGAGGTCGGCGACGACTGGCGGCCCGCGGCGTTCCCCGTGCAGTTCCTGTCGCTGGGCACCGGCGGCCGGGGCGTGCCGATCCGCGCGACCGTGACCGGCTTCGGGCCGCTGCTGCTGGCGAAGGTGCTCGGCCTGAACGCGACGCAGGAATCGACGCTGGGCCTGATCTTCCACTGGGCCGACGAGCGCGGGCTGGCGCTGCTGGACATCAAGGACCTGCGCTCGGTGATCCAGTACCTGACCAGCGACGAGGGGAAGGCCGAGCTCAAGGGCATCGGCGGGGTCTCGGCCGCCAGTGCTGGTGTGATCCTGCGGGCACTGTCCAATTTGGAGGCCCGGGGCGGGGACGAGTTCTTCGGCGAGCCGGAGCTGGCGGTCGCCGACCTGCTCCGGCAGGTCGACGGCAGGGGTGTGGTGAACCTGCTGGAGCTCGACGACGTGCAGGCCGACCCGGTGCTGTTCTCGACGTTCCTGATGTGGCTGCTGGCCGAGCTGTTCGAGGAGCTGCCGGAGGCAGGCGACCTGGACCGGCCGAAGCTGGTGTTCTTCTTCGACGAGGCGCACCTGCTGTTCAGCGACGCGTCCAAGGCGTTCCTGGAGCGCATCGAGCAGACCGTCAAGCTGATCCGGTCCAAGGCGGTGGGCGTGTTCTTCTGCACGCAGCTGCCCACCGACCTGCCCAACGCGGTGCTCTCCCAGCTGGGCGCCCGGGTCCAGCACGCCATCCGGGCCTTCACCCCGGACGACCAGAAGGCCCTGGCGCGCACGGTGAAGACCTACCCGGCGACCGAGCACTACGAGCTCGACGAGGCGCTGACGTCGCTGGGCATCGGCGAGGCGATCGTGACGGTGCTCTCCGAGACCGGCGCGCCGACGCCGGTCGCGTGGACCCGGCTCCGCGCGCCCCGCTCGCTGATGGGCACGATCGGCGAGGACGCGGTGCGAGCCGCCGCCGCTTCGTCCGGCTTGCACGGGAAGTACGAGCAGACCGTCGATCGGGAATCCGCCTACGAACTCCTGGCGAGGAAGATCGCCGCCGCGCCGGAAAAGCCTGAAATGCCGGAAAAGTCGGAAGCAGCGGGGTTCCTGGAGAAGGCGATGGACAACCCCGCGGTGCGGTCCTTCTTCCGCTCGGCGGCGAGCGCCCTGGGGCGGGAGATCACCCGCGGCCTGTTCGGCAACCGCCGCCGGTGACCCGGCTGGCATCTGTCACCTGATCGGGGTAAGGTGTCGCCGACTCGATCCACGCGGGAGCTCGGGCGTACCGGGCTGAGAGGGTGGCACCACCGCGCCACCGACCGCAGAACCTGTCCGGATAATGCCGGCGTAGGGAGCTGTTGATGGCGCTTGACGTCGATCGTGCCGAAGTTCCGCACACCCTGGACGAACCGGCGCCGAAGACGCTCGGCGTGCTCGACCAGGGCGCGTTCTGGGGCAACCTCGGGGTGAGCCTGCTCGGCTTCAGCGGTGCCCTGGCCGTGCTCGCGCCGGCCGGTGTGCCGCAGCTGTCGTTCGCCGCCGCCGTCACCGCGTGCGTGGTGGGCACCGTGATCGGCAGCATCATGGTCGGCCTCGCGGCGGTTCCGGGAGCGCGCACCGGCGCCCCGGCGATGATGCTGCTGCGCGGCCTGTTCGGCACCAAGCTGTCGTACCTGCCGACGGTGCTGAACATCCTGCAGCTGATCGGCTGGGGAACGTTCGAACTCCTGGTGATCGCGCAGGGCGCGGAGGCGTTGTTCGGCGGCGGCCCGCACTGGTTGTACGTGCTGGTGGCCGGTGCGCTGACCACCGTGCTCACGCTGCGCCCGCTCGGCGCGCTTCGCCTGCTGCGCCGCTACGTCAGCATCGCGGTGGCGATCGCGATGGTGTACTTCTTCGTCCAGCTGCTGCGGCAGCCGCTGCCGGAGATGAACACCGGTTCCTGGCAGGGCTTCTGGCCCGGCGCGGACGCCGCGCTGGCGGTCGCGGTTTCCTGGATCCCGGTCGCCTCGGACTACTCGCGGCACTCGAAGTCGGTGTCCGGCGCGTTCACCGCCGCGACGGTGGGCTACTCGGTCACCCAGATCGCCTGCTACCTGCTGGGGCTGATCGGGCTGGCGATGGTGGCCGGCGACGCGGACAAGGTGTTCGACCCGATGCTGGCGGTGCCGCTCGGGGTGATCTTCTTCGGCATCCTGGTGCTGCGCGAGGTCGACCAGTCCTTCGCCAACACCTACTCGACCGCGGTCTCCATCCAGAACCTGCGGCCCAGCGCCGACCGCCGGGTGCTGTGCGTGATCATCGGGGCGTTGATCACCCTGCTCGCGCTGACCCTGGACATCGCCGAGTTCTCGAACTTCCTGCTGCTGATCGGCTCGGTGTTCGTGCCGATGTTCGGCGTGCTGGCGGTGGACTACTTCCTGCACGGCCGCCGCCGCAGCTACGACCTGTCCGCGCAGGCCCCGTCCCGCTGGGGCATGCTGCTGGCCTGGTTCCTGGGCTTCGCGGCGTTCCAGCTGATCAACCCGGGCGAACTCGGCTGGTGGAGCCGGCTGTGGACCGGTCTGCGGGAGGCGCTCGGCTTCACCGTCCCGGCGTGGATGAGCGCCGCGCTCACGTCGTTCGTCGTGGCCGCCCTCGCGGCCGCGATCATCGGCGCCTTCCGCCGCCGCGGCTCGGAGAGCTAGTCCCGCGCACGCATCGCGAGCAGCTTGATCGCGTTCTCCGCACCGGAGCCGTCCGCGGTCGTGACCACGACCACGGACTGCTCCGGTGAGCGGGCCGGCACGAGGATCTGCTGCGCGACCGCGAGCGAGCCCACCAGCGGGTGGCGCAGCTCGTACTCGTCCGCTTCGCAGGGTTTGACCCGGTGATCGCTCCACAGCGTCGCGAATTCCGGGCTCTTCATGGACAGTTCGCCGACGAGCGAGGCCAGCAGGGCGTCTTCGGGATGCCGTCCAGCGACCTGCCGGAGGTTGCCGACGACGGCGCGCGCCTTGCGCTGCCAGTCCGCGTAGAGGTCGCGGGTGTGCGGGTCGAGGAACAGCATCCGGGCCAGGTTCGGCCGGTCCGCCGGGCGTTCCGGAGCGGTTCGGTCGAGGTGCCCGGCCAGCAGCGCGTGGCCCAGCGCGTTCCAGGCCAGCACGTCGCTCCGCCTGCCGAGGACCAGCGCGGGCACGGCCCCGAACGACCGCATCAGGTCGCGGGTCAAAGGGTCGAGCCGTTCCAGCGGCGGGCGGCGCTGCGGCCGGGGACGTTGCGCGGCGAGCTGGTGGAGGTGTTCGCGCTCGTGCTCGTCGAGCCGCAGGGCTCCGGCGAGGGCGTCCAGGATCGCGTCGGAGGCGTTGACCGACTGGCCCTGCTCCAGGCGCGTGTAGTAGGACACGCTCACCCCGGCCAGCTGCGCCAGTTCTTCCCGCCGCAACCCCGCCACGCGTCGCCGCTCGTGGAACTCGGGCAGGCCGACGTCGTCGGGGCGCAGGCGCGCACGCCGTGCCCGGAGGAACTCGCCCAGCAAGCCAGGAACACCCATACCCGCAGTATCCGCCGCGCTCGGCCGGCGAGCCTGCCCCTGCCGGGGGTAGGCGAACGCGGGTCTGGCCGGTCGGCGCACCGGGGTCGCACGCTGGCCGGGACACCAGCGAACACCCCGGAGGGGACATGCGCGAAATCGTGCTGGGCGACGTCACGATCACCCGGGTCGTGGAGTACTTCGGTCCGGTCGAGATGCCGCCGGACACCTTCTTCCCGGAGAGTCCCGAGGGAGCCTGGAACGCTCCCTGGCTCGCCCCGGACTTCCTCGACCCGCACACCGGCGATTGCGTGTCGGCCATCCAGACGTGGCTGCTGCGCAGCGAGGGCAGGACGATCCTGGTCGACACCGGCGTCGGCAACCACAAGGAGCGGCCGTACTCGCCGGTGTGGAGCCACCTGAACACCGACTTCCTCGGCAACCTGGCCAGGGCCGGGGTGCGGCCCGAGGACGTGGACCTCGTGATCAACACGCACCTGCACGTGGACCACGTCGGCTGGAACACCTACCTCGACGGCCGCAGCTGGGTGCCGACGTTCCCCAACGCCACCTACCTCATGCCCCGGGCCGACTTCGAGTTCTGGGACCCGGCGAACGGCCACCGGCCGAACCTGGGCCGCGGCAACCAGAACGTCTTCGAGGACAGCGTCGCGCCGGTGCACGAGGCAGGGCTCGCGGTGCTGTGGGAGGACGGCTACCGGATCGACGCGAACCTGCGGCTGGACCTCGCGCCCGGGCACACCCCTGGATCGTCGGTGGTCACGCTCGAATCCGGCGGCGACCGCGCGCTGTTCGTCGGCGATCTGCTGCACACCGCCCTGCAGTTCGTCGAACCCGACACCAACAGCTGCTTCTGCGAGGACCCGGCCCAGGCCAGGGCCACGCGGCGGCGGCTGCTCGGCTGGGCCGCCGACGCGAACGCGCTGGTGCTGCCCGCGCACCTCGGCGGTCACGGCGGCGCCGAGGTCGTCCGCGAGGGCGACCGGTTCGCCATCGGGGGATGGGCCCCGTTCGCCCGAATCTGACTGAAGAACAGGAGAAACGGGTGTCCGACCCGATCGTCACCACCACCGGGGGCGCCGTCCGCGGCCGCGCCGACGGCAACGCGCACGTCTTCCTCGGCATCCCCTACGCCGCACCGCCGACCGGCGCCGCCCGGTTCGCCGCGCCGGTGCCGCACGAACCGTGGCGACACGTCAGGGACGCGACGCGGCCCGGGCCGACCGCGCCCCAACCGCGCCGGGACGGCTTCGGGGTGCTCGACATGTCGCCCTACTTCGGGCCCGGCTGGATTCCTGGCGAGGACTACCTGACCGTCAGCGTGTGGGCCCCGCCGGACGCCCGGAACAGCCCGGTCATGGTCTTCGTGCACGGCGGCGGGTTCATCACCGGCTCCACCCGCTCGCCGCTGCACGACGGAACGGCTTTCGCCCGCGACGGCGTGGTGCTGGTGGCCCTCAACTACCGGCTGGGCATCCCGGGGTTCCTCGACCTCCCCGGCGCACCGGCCAACCGCGGACTGCTCGACGTGGTGGCCGCGTTGCGCTGGGTGCGGGACAACATCGCCGAATTCGGCGGCGATCCGGGCAACGTCACGCTGTTCGGCCAGTCCGCCGGCGCGACGATCACGAGCGGGGTGCTCGCCAGTCCGGAAGCGGCGGGCCTGTTCCACCGCGCCATCGTGCAGAGCGGCAACGGGCTGGGCGCGTTCTCCCGGGCGCAGGCGGCTCGGGTCACGCGCGCCGCAGCGGACGCGCTGGGCGTCGAGCCGACCGTCGCGGACTTCGCCCGGGTGCCGGACGAACGGTTCGTCGACGTGCCGCTCGGCGGCCTGGACCTGCGGACCAGCAACCGGTTCGACCCGCTGCTCGGGCTCAGCGCGGTCAGCCTGGTGCTGGACCGCCAGCCCGCCGAAGCAGTGGCCGCCGGCGCCGGTGCCGAGGTCGCGCTCATCGTCGGCACGAACACCGAGGAGGGCAATCTCTACCTTGCGCCGCAAGGAAGAATGGCTACCTCGACCGACGATGACGTGCACGACATCGCGGCCCGGGTGCACGCCGACCCGGCCGCACTGGTAGCGCGGTACCGGGCACGGCATCCGCGAGCGAGCCCTGGCGAGCTGCGTTCGGCGATCATGGGCGACGCGCTGTTCGGCGCGGGAAGCCGCCGGCTCGCCGAGGCGCACGCGGCACACGGGCGGGGCCCGACCTACACCTACGAATTCGCCTGGCGATCGTCCGCGGTGGACGGAACTCTCGGGGCGGCGCACGCGGTGGAACTGCCGTACGTGTTCGACCGCCTGGACCTTCCCGCACTGCGCGGCCCCCGCGGACTGCTCGGCCCGGCCGAGCCGTCCGAGGGTCTTGCCGCTCGCATGCACGGTGCGTGGGTGCGCTTCGCCCGCAGCGGTGATCCCGGCTGGGCACCGCCGGAAACCCGGCGCTTCACCGGGCAGGAGTGACTTGGGGGTCCTTCAGACCGGCCCCTCCCGAAGGCGCCCGGCGCCGGACGGGTTGGCGATTTCGCGCGAAATCGCCGCCCTGCGTCCAGGCGGCCACGTTTCACGCGCGTCCGCACCCTCGTTCCGGAACGGCCCCTCAGCGCAGGGGCGCCGGGAGTTCGAAGTGGACCTTCTCCCGGGTCACCTCGTGCTCGATGACCGTGGCCGGGGCGAGGTGGTCGATGACGTCCTCGACCAGGCCCGGCGGGGCCGAGGCGCCCGCGGTGAGGCCGATCGTGCCGACGCCGGACAGCCAGGCCGGCTGGATGTCGCCGGCGTCGTCGATGAGGTGGGCGGGCGTGCCCTGGCGGCGCGTCAGCTCCACCAGGCGCTGCGAGTTCGAGGAGTTGGCCGAGCCGACCACCAGCACCAGGTCGCACTCCCCGGCGATCGCCGACAGCGCGTCCTGCCGGTTGGTGGTGGCGTAGCAGATGTCCTCCGACGACGGGCCGCGCAGCGCCGGGAAGCGGTCGCGCAGCGCGGCGATGATGCCGGCCGTCTCGTCGACGGCGAGGGTGGTCTGCGTCAGGTACGACACCCGCTTCGGGTTCGGCACCTCGACCTCGGCGACGTCCTCGACGGACTCCACCAGGACCGTCTGGCCGGGTGCCTCGCCGAGCGTGCCCTCTACCTCTTCGTGTCCACTGTGGCCGACGAGCAGGAGGGTGTCGCCGCGCCCGGCGAACCGCCGCGCCTCGGCGTGCACCTTCGCCACCAGCGGGCAGGTCGCGTCGATGACCGCCAGCCCGCGCCGCTCCGCTTCCGACCGCACGGCGGGGGAAACGCCGTGCGCGGAGAAGACCACGGTGGCGCCGTCGGGTACCGCGTCGAGCTCGTCGACGAACACCGCGCCGCGGTCCTCCAGGTCGGCGACCACGTGCGTGTTGTGCACGATCTGCTTGCGGACGTAGATCGGGCCGCCGCGGAGCGCGAGCGCCTGTTCCACGATCTCGATGGCGCGGTCGACTCCGGCGCAGAACGAGCGCGGCGCCGCGAGCAGCACCGTGCGCTGTTGACTCGGCATGACTGCACTCCAATGTCGGTCGGCTGAACCCCGGTGCCGGACCGCCGTGCTCGTCCGCGCGGCGGTCCGGGCCGCGGTCAGTGGTCGCGGTGGGTCACCAGGTGGGCGAGGGCGTCGAGCTCTTCGGCCGCGCGCGGCGCCGGGTCGCAGCGGCGGAGATCGCTGAGGGCCGAGGCGAGCAGGTCGTCGGCCTGGTGCTGGCTCCAGGTGCGGCCGCCCGCCAGCGCGATCAGCTCCGCGGCCTGGGCCAGGTCACTGCCGGACAGCGGCTGGTCGCGGAGGTAGATCGCGGCCAGCCGCTGCCCGGCCGGCGTGCCGGAGGTCAGCGCGGAGACCACCGGCAGGGTCTTCTTGCGCGTGCGCAGATCGGAGAACACCGGTTTGCCGGTGATGGCCGGATCGCCCCAGATGCCGAGCAGGTCGTCGACGTGCTGGAACGCCAGGCCCAGCCGCTCGCCGTAGCTGCGCATCCGGGCGATCTGCTCGGCCGAGCCGCCGCCGAACATCGCGCCCAGCGCGCAGGCGCAGCCCAGCAGCGCCCCGGTCTTGTCCCGGGCCATCCGCTGGCACTCGGCCAGTTCCACGTTGCGCCGGTCCTCGAAGGCGAGGTCCGCAGTCTGGCCGTTGATCAGGTTCAGCACGGCGGTGCTCAACGTCCGCACCGCGGCGGCGGCCTCGGGATGCCGGCACGCGCCCAGCACGTCGGCGGCCAGCGAAAGCAGGGCGTCGCCGGCGAGGATGGCCGGGCCGCTGCCGAACACGGTCCACGCCGTCGGGCGATGTCGCCTCGTGACGTCGCCGTCCATCACGTCGTCGTGCAGCAGCGAGAAGTTGTGCACGAGCTCCACCGCGACGGCAGCGGGAACCGCCGCCGCGGGATCGCCGCCGACGGCGGCGGCCGAGGTCAGCACCATCGTGGGCCGCAGCGCCTTGCCCCGGTCGGCGCGGACCGGGTTGCCGCGCTCGTCCAGCCAGCCGAGGTGGTAGCCGGATATCAGCTGCATGCGGGTGGGCAACCGGTCGACCGCGGCCCGCAGGGCGGGCTCGACCATCGTGCGGCTGCGCGTGAGCGCCTCATAGGCCGCACCCGCCCGGTTGGCGTCCTGCTGAATCGTGGCCATCCGACTTCCCTTCGACAAAAAGCGGTAATTCCAGGCTCGCTTTGCGTGGCGGAGTGTGGGGGTGGACCGCAGTTTCAATTGAAACCGCGGTCCGAGAGGACAGTGCGGTGTTCCGGGCTCGTTCCGCGCACCGGTCACGAGGTGGTTCGCCGCGTCCGAACGCGGTGTCAGCGGGCGATTTCGACGTTCTCGAGCACGCCGAGGGCGTCGGGGACCAGGACCGCGGCGGAGAAGTAGGCGCTGACCAGGTAGGAGATGATCGCCTGCTCGCTGATGCCCATGAACCGGACGTTGAGCCCGGGGCGGTACTGGTCGGGGATGCCGGTCTGCTGGAGGCCGATGACGCCGTGGTCGTCCTCGCCGGTGCGCAGCGCCAGGATCGAGCTGGTGCCGCGATCGCTGATCGGGATCTTGTCGCTGGGCAGGAGCGGCACGCCCCGCCAGGCGTGCACCTGGCGGCCCTGCGCCTCGGTGGTCGCCGGGTAGATGCCGCGCCGGTTGCACTCCCGGCCGAAGGCCGCGATGGTCCGCGGGTGGGCCAGGAAGAACCGGGTCTTGCGGCGGCGGGAGAGCAGTTCGTCGAGGTCGTCGGGGGTGGGTGGGCCGGTGCGGGTGTGGATGCGCTGGCGGAGGTCGGCGTTGTGCAGCAGGCCGAAGTCGCGGTTGTTGATCAGCTCGTGCTCCTGCCGTTCGCGCAGGGCCTCGATGGTCAGCCGCAGCTGTTGCTCGGTCTGGTTCATCGGCTGGTTGTAGAGGTCCGCGACGCGGCTGTGCACGCGGAGGATCGCCTGCGCGACGCTGAGTTCGTACTCGCGCGGCGCGAGCTCGTAGTCCACATAGGTCCCGGCGAGGGTCTGCTCACCGGAGTGGCCGGAGGCGATCCCGATGTCCGCCTCGCCGTGCTTGTTCTGCGCCGGCGCCGGGTTGTCGCGGATGGCGGCGATGTGCGCCCGCAGCCGGTCGAACTGGTTGTTCACCGCCTGCAGGGCCTGGGTGTTCAGCGTCAGGGCGATGCACGGGGTGACCGCCTTGTACGTGTGGTGCCACGCGGCCTGGCCCTCGGCCAGGACGTGCGCACCGAAGTACTCGCCGTCGGCGAGCACGTCCAGCACGGTGTCGTCGCCGTATTCGCCGGTGCCGATCTTGTTGACCTTGCCGTGGGCGATGAGCACGACCTGGTCGGCGGCCTGCCCTGCGGTGGCGATCACCTGGCCCGGCTCGAACTCCTGCTGCACGAACCGGTCGGCCAGCGCACCGAGCACCGAATCGTCGTCGAAACCGCGCAGCAGCGGCAGTTCGCCGAGTTCCTGCGGGATGACCCGCACGTTCGCGCCGGTGTTGGTGAAGGTGATCCGCCCGTCCCCGACGGCGTAGGTCAGCCGGCGGTTGACCCGGTAGGTGCCCGCCGAGATGTCCACCCACGGCAGCATCCGCACCAGCCACCGCGAGGTGGTGCCTTGCATCTGCGGGACGGACTTGGTCGTGGTGGCCAGGTTCCGCGCCGCCGCGGTGCCGAGGCTCTGCGCGGCCTGCTCGACGCCGAGGTCCGGCTCTGTCACGGTCACGATGTCACTTCTCCTTGCGCTGCTCGGCGGAAAGGTCCTTGGCGGGCCCGGAGCGGGCGGGTCGCGGCCACCCGCTCCGGGGGCTGTGCGTCGCTCAGCTCTCCCTGCCGAGTTCGACGTGTTCGAGCACTCCGATCGCGTCCGGCACCAGGATCGCCGCCGAGTAGTAGGCGCTGACCAGGTAGGAGATGACGGCCTGCTCGTTGACGCCCATGAAGCGCACCGACAGGCCGGGCCGGTACTCGTCCGGGATGCCGGTCTGGTGCAGGCCGATGACGCCCTGGTTCTCCTCGCCGGTGCGCATCAGCAGGATGGAGCTGGTGCGGGTGTCGCCGACGTGCAGCTTGTTGCACGGCAGGATCGGCACGCCGCGCCACGCCGGCACCTGGTGGCCGCCCAGGTCGATGCTCTGCGGGTAGATGCCGCGTTTGCTGCACTCGCGGCCGAAGGCCGCGATGGCCCGCGGGTGCGCGAGGAAGAAACCGGGGTCTTTCCACACGAGCGTCAGGAGCTCGTCGAGGTCGTTGGGGGTGGGTGGGCCGGTGCGGGTGTGGATGCGCTGGCGGAGGTCGGCGTTGTGCAGCAGGCCGAACTCGCGGTTGTTGATCAGCTCCTCCTCCTGCCGCTCGCGCAGGGCCTCGATGGTCAGCCGCAGCTGCTGCTCGGTCTGGTTCATCGGCTGGTTGTAGAGGTCCGCGACGCGGCTGTGCACCCGCAGAACCGTTTGCGCGACGCTGAGTTCGTACTCGCGCGGCGCGAGCTCGTAGTCCACATAGGTCCCGGACAGCGTCGGCTCGCCCGAGTGCCCGGATGCGATCTCGATGTCCGCCTCGCCGTGCACGTTGTGCGCGCCCTTCGGGGCGGACAGCGTGTTGCGGATGTGCTCGCGCAGCGCCTCGGAGCTGCCGTTCATGTCCCGGAACACCTGCTGGCGCAGGAAAAGCACGGTGCAGGGGGTGACCGCCTTGTAGGTCGCCTGCCAGGTGGTCGAGTCGCCGGCCAGGACGTGCGCGCCGAAGTACTCGCCGTCGGCGAGCACGCCGAGCACGGTGTCGTCGCCGTATTCGCCGGTGCCGATCTTGTTGACCTTGCCGTGGGCGATGAGCACGACCTGGTCGGCGGCCTGCCCTGCGGTGGCGATCACCTGGCCCGGCTCGAACTCCCGCTGCACGAAGCGATCCGCGAGCGCGCCGAGCACCGCGTCGTCGTCGAATCCCCGCAGCAGCGGGAGTTCCCGCAGTTCCTGCGGGATGACCCGGACCTCGGCGCCGGTGTTGGTGAAGGTGACCCGGCCATCGCCGAGGGTGTAGCTGAGGCGGCGGTTGACGCGGTACGCGCCGCCGGCGGCCTGCACCCATGGCAGCAGCCGCAGCAGCCAACGCGAGGTGATGCCTTGCATCTGCGGGACGGACTTGGTCGTGGTGGCCAGGTTCCGGGCCGCCGCCGTGCTCAGGCTCAACTGCGGCGCATCGCCGTCGTCGGTGTTGAGCGGTTCCGTCACAGTCACGCCAATACCACCAATCATCTCTGTTCGTAAAGAGGCGAGCAGGAAATGCTGAACCGTGATTGTTCAGGGAATTGTGAGATGTCCGAATGGAAATGTCCCGGTGGGAATCCTCGCCGGTTCTGCGGCATGTTTTCTCGTTGCCGACGGCGACGTTAGCACCAGTGATCACGACCGTACAGTCACCCGAACGTGCTTCGTGTGCCGGTCAGATCCGGCGCAAATGTCGCACTGCGGATATCACCTGAATTGCCTCTTGCGTGGAACGCAGCGTGATCATCTGCCGCATTCGTTCCAATATTCGGCGGTTTCGCTACTCGTGTGCACCAATCGCGAGCGCGATATTCGGAATATTCCACCGGGTGATTGCTCCGGGTGGGCGACGAATCCTGTGATCCCGGATTCCACGAATCGGGTTATCTGTTTTCCGGTGGTGCGGTAGTACTGTTCGGGCCACGTCGAAACAGAGATCTTCGGCGGTTCTTCTTCGGGAATTCTGAAAATTCGTCGGCCGGGCGTTACCGGCGTCCAGGCTTGAGTTTGGGAGGCGGCGGATCGTGTGCGAGTGCGGCGTCCAGTCGATCGGAGCAGGTCGGGGGGAGATGTCGTCGTGAAGTGGAACCTGCGGCTCGTCGCGGCGCAGCGAGGCATCTGGAAGGCCACCGAGCTGCAGCGGCAGCTGGCCGAGCACGGGCTGGTCATCTCCGCCGGGAAGATGTCCGGGCTGTGGTCCAAGACCCCGGCCAGTCTGAAGCTGGACGACCTGGAGATCATCTGCTCGGTGCTCGGGTGCAACGTCGGCGACCTGCTGGTGCCGGAACCCAGGAAGGTCGTGGTGCGCGGCGGGTCCGCCGCCGGAGGTGCGGAATGAGCATCTACCTCAGCGGGCTGATCTGGGTGCTCAGCGCGTCCGTGGCCGCCGCGGTGATCGGCTACCTGGTGCGCAGGCTCGGCCAGGACGAGGGGCGCCCCAGCAACAACGACGCGGCCGGCCAGGTCTTCACGATCGTCAGCGGCCTGCAGGCGGTGGTGCTCGCCTTCGTGCTGGTGACGCTCTTCGACACCGTGGCCGACGCGCGGGAGGGCGCCTACCGCGAGGCGCAGGCCCTGGTTTCGGTTTCCTGGGCGGTGGATTCGCTGCCCGCGCCGACCGGGGACGAGGCGCGCGAGCTCAGCTTGCGGTACCTGCAGACGGTCGTCGGCGAGGAGTGGCCCGTCATGCAGCAGGGCGGGCAGGTGATCGGGCCGGGCTGGGCGGAGCTCGACCGGCTGCGCGCGGCGGTGCTGCAGGCGCCGGCCGACGGCGAGTTCGAGGAGGACCGCAAGACCGAGGCGATCACGCAGCTCGGCCAGGTCTACGAGGAGCGGCACGAGCGGGTCACCAGGGCGTTCGACCGCGGCGTGGTCGCGGTGGTGTGGCTCGTGCTGATCCTGGGCAGCGTGGTGTGCGTGCTGCTGCCGAACCTCTTCGGTGGCACCAGGTTGTTCCCGCACATCGTGCTGGTGTCCACATTGGCCGGTGCGCTGGCGCTGCTG
Organism: Saccharopolyspora sp. NPDC045839; assembly: GCF_056431645.1. NCBI lineage: Bacteria > Bacillati > Actinomycetota > Actinomycetes > Pseudonocardiales > Pseudonocardiaceae > Saccharopolyspora > Saccharopolyspora sp. NPDC045839. The sequence continues at coordinate 433,441 of NZ_JBWKKH010000001.1, read as the reverse complement.
CTGTTCGCGATCTTCCAGCTGCAGAACCCGTTCAGCGGCGGATCGCAGATCGGCCCGGACGCGTTCTTGTGGGCGCTAGACCGGCTCGGTCAAAGTTGAGGTGGTGGCGGGTCGCGGCGGTGTCGGCCGCTTCGGCGGTCGCGGTGCTGGCGGCGTCGGTGGCGTGGGTGGTGTCCGCGGGCGCGGCTCCCGGGTGCACGGTGCTGCAGGTCCGGAACTCTGGTCCGGGCCGGACTTCCGCGCTGTACCGGGTGTCGTTGCCCGCCGCGGAAAGCGTCCGGATCGGAGCCTTGGACCACCGGCTGAACGCGCTCGGGTACGCCGGCTCGCAGGGCCTGGTGTACGGCATGGCCGCGTCCGGCCCGTCCGGTCCGTTCCCCGACGGCGCCCACGTGGTGACGCTGGACCGGTCCGGCCGGACGCACGACCTGGGGCCGGTGCGGGCCGGCCGCGTGGACACGCCCTGGTACCCGCTCGCCGCGCCGACGGCCGGTGCGGTCAAGGGGAACCGCTGGTACGTGCGGCAGGGGTCCTACCTGTACGCGGTGGACGTCGACCCGACCCGCCCGACCTACCTGAGCGTGCTGGCGACGACCGCGATCCGGTCGCCGCACTGGCCGTTCGGGTTCGGCGACTTCGACGTCGACCCGGTGGACGGCGAGCTGTACGGGGTGTCGATGACGCACCGGGGCACGGCGGCGGTCGCGCGGCTGGACCCGGTCAGCGGGCGGGTCACCGAGCTGGCCGACGCGCCGGGCCTGCCGCCGAGCACGTACGGATCGATGGCGATCGGCCCGGACCGGGCGCTGTACGTCACGGCCGACGAGGCCGGCGGGCTGTACCGCGTGGACCGGGACGGTTCGGTGGCGAAGCTGACCGCCCTGCCACCGATGCTGGGTTCGGACGCGACCGGATGCCTGACCCGCGACCCATCGCCCCAACCGCCGCTGCCGACGACCCCGCCGCCGTCCACGACCGCATCCACGACGCCATCGACGACGCGGCCCACTCCGTCCCCGACTTCGGCGCCGCCCAGTCCCCGCCCGGAGCCTCCGAGCAGAACGGCTCCGCCCCCGCCACCGCCCCCGCTCCCGCCGCTGCCGGAACCGGGCGGCTACGCGCCGACGACGCCGGAGCGGGGCGGCGGGACCGTCGGCCACGACACCAAGGAGAAGCGTCGCTGGGCCCTCGCCGCGCTGCTCCTGCTGATCGGCGGCAGCGCCGCAGTGCGCCGACTCCGCTGAGGGAGGCGCGTCGGGTCCGCACTCCCGACGGATGACCCGACCCGGGGCGGCGAGTCCACTTTGGATGCTATGGCTTTCCGCAAAAGGCATTCTCCTGCAACTGATTCCCAGTAGCAGCGTTGTCGCATGCCTGGTCGGAGGCCTATCGTTCGGGGTGCCCCGCTCGCCGGACCGGAGGAGGTCACGTGGGTTCCGGGAAGCCTCCGCACCACGGCCACGGCCACGGACATGGACACCGCAGCGCTTGGGCGGGGTTGAAGCACGCGGTGACGCCGCACAGCCACGACGCCGCCGACGCCGTCGACGGACCGCTGGCGGCCAGCCGCAAGGGCATGCGGGCGCTGTGGATCTCCTTCGCGGCGCTGCTGGTCACCGCCATCGGGCAGGCCGTGCTGGTGGCCCTCACCGGCTCCGTCGCGCTGCTCGGCGACACCCTGCACAACTTCGCCGACGCGCTGACCGCGGTGCCGATCGCGGTCGCCTTCCTGCTCGCCCGGCGCGCGGCGACCCGCCGCTTCACCTACGGGCTCGGCCGCGCCGAGGACCTCGCCGGACTCGTCGTGCTCGCGGTGATCGCGGCGTCGGCAGCGCTGGCGGGCTGGGAGGCGATCCGGCGGATGGTCGACCCGCAGCAGGTAGATCACCTGGGCTGGCTCGCGGCCGCCGGGCTGCTGGGCTTCGCCGGCAACGAGCTGGTCGCCCGCTACCGCATCCGGGTGGGCCGGGAGATCGGCTCGGCCGCCCTGGTCGCCGACGGGCTGCACGCGCGCACCGACGGTTTCACCAGCCTCGCCGTGCTCGGCTCGGCCGGTGGCGCCGCGCTGGGCTGGCGCTGGGCGGATCCCGCGATCGGGCTGCTGATCACGGCGGCGATCGCCGTGGTGCTCTGGGGCTCGGCGAAGGAAGTCCTCGGCCGGGTCCTCGACGCGGTGGATCCGGAGCTGGTCGGCCGGGCGGAGCTCGCGCTGGCCGGTGCGCCCGGGGTGCGCGCGGTGGGCGGGCTGCGGATGCGCTGGATCGGCCACGAACTGCACGCGGAGGCCGATCTGGACGTCGCCCCGGAACTCAGCCTCGCCGACGCGCACCGCGTCGCGCACGACGCCGAGCACCGCCTGCGGCACGCCCTGCCGCGACTCGGCGGCGCGACGATCCACGCCCACCCGGCGGGCGCCGAGCACGAGCTGGTCGCGCACCACCACTGATCCCGTTGTCACCCGGGAAGATCTACCGCCGCCCGCGGTCTCCTGCGTAGCCTCGCCTGGTCCGCGACGTGGGAGGTAGCGATGGCCGTGCCGGATCCCGATCGGGCCGAACTGCAAGCCGCGGCAGCCGAACTGGGGCTGGAACTGGACGACGCGACAACGGATTCGTACCTGGCGCTCATCGCGGCGAACGTCGAGGCGTACCGCGTGGTGGACGCGTTCGAGGAGCCCGTCGCCGAAATCCCGCAACGGCAGTGGAGCGAACCCGGCGACAATCCGTTGGGCGCGTGGTACGCGCGCACCGAGCTGCGCACCCGCGACGACGGGCCGCTGGCGGGCCGCACCGTCGCGCTCAAGGACAACATCTGCCTGGCCGGGGTGCCGATGATGAACGGTTCGTCGACGCTGAAGGGCTACGTCCCGGACGTCGACGCGACGGTGGTGACCCGGCTGCTCGACGCGGGCGCCACCATCGCCGGGAAGGCGCACTGCGAGTTCCTCTGCTTCTCCGGCGGCTCGCACACCGGCGCCGACGGGCCGGTCCGCAACCCGCACAAGCCGACGCACTCCGCCGGCGGCTCCTCCTCGGGCTCGGCGGCGCTGGTCGCCGCGGGCGAGGTGGACGTGGCCATCGGCGGCGACCAGGGCGGTTCCATCCGGATCCCGTCGTCGTGGTGCGGCGCGGTCGGGATGAAGCCGACGCACGGCCTGGTGCCCTACACCGGGATCATGCCGATCGAGGCCACCATCGACCACGCCGGGCCGATCACCGCCAACGTCGCCGACAACGCGCTGGTGCTGGAGGCGATCGCGGGCCCGGACGGGCTCGATCCGCGCCAGACCGCAACCCGCACCGACAGCTACACGCGGGCGCTCACCGGTGATTGCGGTGGCCTGCGCATCGGCCTGGTGCGCGAGGGATTCGGCACGGCCGGCGCCGAATCCGACGTGGACGAGGCGGTCCGCGAGGCGGCGGGCGTGCTGGCCGGGCTGGGCGCGAAGGTCGCGGAGGCATCGGTGCCGTTGCACAGCTCGGGAGTGGCGATCTGGAGCCCGATCGCCCTCGAAGGGGCCGTGTGGCAGATGCTGCTGGGCAACGGGTCCGGCATGAACTGGCGCGGCAAGTACGTGACGAGCCTGATGACCGCGATGCGCGGCTGGCAGGACCGGGCCGACGAGTTCAGCGAGTCGCTGAAGGCGTCGATGCTGGCCGGGAACCTGTTCCGGCGCCGCTACGGCGGCACCACCTACGCTAAGGCGCAGAACCTGGCCCGCGTCCTGACCGCCGCCTATGACGCGGCGCTGGCGGAGTTCGACGTGCTGGTCATGCCGACGCTGCCGATGAAGGCGACGCCGCTGCCGACCGCGGACGGCCCGCGCGAGCTGATCGTGCGGCGCTCGTTCGAGATGATCGGCAACGTCGCGCCGTTCGACGCGACCGGCCACCCGGCGCTGAGCCTGCCCTGCGGGACCGGCGACGGCCTGCCGATCGGCATGATGCTCATCGGCCGCCACTGGGACGAAGCGACGCTCTACCGCGTCGCCCACGCCTACGAAAACGCCGCCTGACCCGCAGCCGAGGCGGTTCCTCGAGGAGGCTCGGCACTTGCTCTGGCGGCGATTTCGCGCGAAATCGCCAACCACCGGCCACCGGATGCCTTCGGGCCGAGGTGCTTCCTCAGGAGCCCGAAAGCAGGTCTTGCTCGCCGGAGTCCTGCCCGGTGAGGATGGTGGCCGCGATCGCCGCGACCCGCACGACGTCCAGCTGCGGATCGCGGTACTCCTCCAGCCACGCGTCGGTGGCGCGGTTGGCGTGCACCGCGAGGACCGCTCCGACCGACAGGCCGACCGCGCGCCCGACGGCGAGCACGGTTTCGGCCTCCATGTCCATTCCGTCGACGCCGGACCGCTCGACCTCGCGGATGCGTTCCGCGGCGCGGTCCTCCCAGCGCGCCAGCGGCCGGCCCTGGCCGAGGTAGTAGGAGTCGGTCGACAGCACGGTGATCGGCCGCGACGGCCGGGCGAGGTGCCGGGCGGCAGTGGCCAGCGCCTCAGCGACGGCCGGGGTGGGCACCGCGTCCCCGTCCGGTAAGTAGTGGCGCGCCGCGCCGCTCTCGCGCCGGGCGCGCCGCACGATGCCGAGCGTGCCGGGCTCGATCTCCGGGCGCATCGCGCCCATGCCTCCGATGCGGATCACCGTGCGCACGCCCAGCCCGGCCAGTTCCACGAGCGCGATCTCGGTGGACGGGCCGCCGATCCCGGCCGAGCAGACGCCGATCTCGACGCCGTCGAAAAGCCCGGTTCCGGCGCGGAATTCCCGGTTCTGCCCGAGGACGTGGAAGGAGCTCAGCACCTCGGCGGCGAGGTCCACCCGCGCCGGATCGCCCGGCAGCAGGCAGATCTCCGGCAGGTCCCCGCGGCGGCACGGGAGGTGCGGCGGCCGGTCGCCGTCCCAGGGGTCCGCGGTTCGGCGCGCCATGAGCTGTCCTCCGAAATGCGTCGTATGTCCAATATGGACTGTCCAAGCCGGAGTGATGAGCGCCTCGTCGGGAGCCCTCGGCCTTTACCCGCCGGGAAGTCCGGTGGATGCTGATGCCCGGCATCCGCACGGCGAAATCTAGCACCGCAACGCGCCGTGCCCTTCCGCAGACCAGGAGTCGTCGAATGGGCCGACAGGTGACGCCTGCCCGCGAACAGGGCAGTTCCGATGAGCGACCGAGCCGCTACGCGAAGCAGGCGATGGTCGCATCCGCGGTCGGCTACGGCATCGACGGGATGGACAACCTCATCCTCGGCGTCGCGCTGACCGCGATCAGCCTCGACGTCGGGCTGTCCCAGACCGAGGCGGGCTCGCTGGCCACGGTGACGCTCATCGGTGCGGTGCTCGGCGGCGTGCTGTTCGGCATCCTGGGCGACTACTTCGGCCGGGTCCGGACGCTGACCTGGTCGGTGATCCTGTTCGCGGTGTTCACCGGCCTCACCGCGCTGGCGCAGGGACACCTCGACCTGGCGATCTACCGGTTCATCGCGGGAGTCGGGCTCGGCGGCGAGTTCGGCGTGGGCATGGCGCTGGTCGCCGAGACCTGGCCGGCGAAGATGCGGGCGCGGGCCACGTCGCTGGTCGGCGTCGGAGGCCAGGCGGGCGTGCTGATCGGCACGCTGGCGGCCGGGCCGATCGTGACCGCGTGGGGCTGGCGGACGCTGTTCGTGATCGGCGCGATCCCCGCGTTGATCGCTTTCGTGCTCCGCAACCGGCTCGCCGAACCGGAGGCGTTCACCAAGATCGAGCGCGAACGGCGGCGCTTCCCGCTGCGGCTGCTGTTCGCCGACGCTCGGACGACGCGGTCGAGCATCGCGCTGCTGGTGCTGTGCTCGGTGCAGACCTTCGGCTACTACGGCATCATGACCTGGCTGCCGACCTACCTGTCCAAGCAGTTCGGCTTCAGCCTCACCAAATCCGGCACCTGGACCGCGGTGACGGTGCTGGGCATGGCCGCTGGCATGTGGATCTTCGGGCAGCTCGCCGACCGGATCGGCCGCCGCCGCACGTTCTGGATCTTCCAGGCCGGGGCGATCCTGTCGGTGCTGGGCTACAGCCAGCTCACCGATCAGTACGCGCTGCTCGTCGGCGGTGCGGTCATGGGCGTGTTCGTCAACGGCATGCTCGGCGGCTACGGGGCGCTGATGGCCGAGCTGTACCCGACGGCGGCGCGTGCGACCGCCGAGAACGTGCTGTTCAACCTCGGGCGCGCGGTCGGCGGGTTCGCGCCGATCGTGTTCGCGCTGATCGCCCAGTCGTCCAGCTTCGCGGTCGCCATCGCCTTCCTGGCGGTGCTGTACGCGGCGGACATGCTGGTGATGTTCCTGCTACCGGACCGCAAGGGCGAAGCCCTCCAGTAACACCCGAACCGATTCAATGAGGTTTTTCCAGCCTCGTTTTGCGTGGCGGTGCGGGTGGCGGCCCCCCTGCGGGAGTTACAGCGCCCGCCTGGACTGTGGGTGCCCAGCCTTATGTATGCCAATACACGGCGGCTGGGCCGTCCTCGCCAGGCGAACGCTGAGAACCCGCGGCGGTGCCGGTGTCGTAGGTGGGCTATGCGCCTGCGGCGCATGCGACACCTCATCGACGTACGGCTTCGGGACCGCAGCCGCGGACCGACCAGGATGAAAAACGCTCAATGGAAATTGCGGGAGTTGTCCACAGGCGTCGGCGTGTCGGGAGGCGGCACATCGGAGTCCGGAAGTTTCGTTGCGGCGGTTTGATCCCGTCGCTCCTGGTCGGGGCGAATGAGTGGGGTGGACTGGCGCTCGTGAGCGGGGATTCCGGTTAGAACCGGAAGAATCACTCACGAGCCCTCTCCAGCGCGCACGACGCCGTGGGCCTGGCCAGGATGTTCATTGAAATTGCAGCACCGGCGTAGGCTGTGCCGCCATGGCGGGGATTCGGCGCTTCGAGCGGGTGTTGCTCGGTTGCGGCGCGGTCGGCGCGGTGCTGTTCGTCGTGCTGTTCCTGGTGGAGGGCGCGTTCCGGGCGGGCTACAGCCCGCTGCGGCATCCCGTGAGTTCCCTGTCGATCGGGGAGTCCGGCTGGATGCAGGCGGTGAACTTCATCGTCACCGGCCTGCTGGTCCTCGCCTTCGCCACCGGACTGCGGCCCGCGCTGCGGCGGCTGGGCGGTGGCCGCTGGGCACCGGTGCTGATCGCGCTGGTGGGAGTCGGGCTGATCGGCGCCGGATTCTTCGCGACGGACCCGATCAGCGGCTACCCGCCGGGCACGCCGCCGGTGACCGCCGTGCGAAGCACGCACGGTGTGCTGCACGACCTTTTCTCGACACCGGTGTTCACGGCGCTGCCCGCGGCTTGCTGCGTGGTCGGCTACCGCCTCGCCCGCACCGGTCATCGGGCTTGGGCCGCCTACTCGATCGGCACCGCGGTCGTGTTCCTCATCGGGTTCGCGCTGGCCGGCGCCGGGTTCGCCCAGAATCCGGTGCTCATGCCGGTCGGCGGCCTCCTCCAACGCCTGACGCTCGTCGTCGGCTTCGGCTGGCTCGCGGCCCTCGCGATCTCCCTCCCACACCTCCGAGGGACGCCCGCCCCCGTGTGACACGCCTCCCGGTCCTGCCGGAAATCACGCCGATGCGCACCGGGGTCTCGTTCTTCCGCAATTTCAATGGAAATCGGACCTCTGATTTCCATTGAAATTGCGGAAGTTGTCCACAGGCACCGGCGTGTCGTGGTGCGACACACCGGTGGTCCGCGGTTTCAATTGAAACTGCGGCGAGAGAGTGAACCAGCGCAGCGGTTTGGGTTCGCCGTCAGGCGAGGCGGGGCGGGAAGCCGCCGGTGGCGATCGGGCCCCAGCGCTCGATGTGGATGCGGATCAGCGACTTGCCCTGCCGGGCCATCGCCTCGCGGTACTCCGCCCAGTCCGGGTGCTCGCCGGAGATGCACCGGAAGTACTCGACGAGCCCGTCGAGCGCGTCGGGCATGTCCAGCACCTCGGCGCGGCCGTCGACCTGCACGTACGGGCCGTTCCACTCGTCGGATAGCACGCAGATCGACACCTGCTGATCGCGGCGGGCGTTGCGGGTCTTGGCCCGCTCCGGGTAGGTCGACACCACGATCCGGCCCTCGGTGTCCACCCCGCAGGTCAGCGGGGACATCTGCGGGCGGCCGTCGGAGCGGGTGGTGACCAGGACGCCCCGATGCCGGGGCCGCAGGAACTCCAGCAGCGCTTCGCGGTCGACTCGATCGGCGCGGGCGATCGCCATGGGTTCGCTCCCCACATCCGGCGGCAAGGTCTGGCACAAGCCTAGTGGCCGGGTACGACCCCCGCGTGCGGCGTTGTGGAAGCCGCGTTCGACGGGTGACAATGCGGCACCCGACCGGGAGGCACGGATGCCATTCGCGACCACCGACGACGGAATCCGCCTGCACTACGAGGAAACCGGCACCGGCGTGCCGCTCGCACCCGAGCAGTCGTTGACACCCCGGTCGATCCCGGGTTAGAAGGAGATTCCAGAAAACCCCTCCGCGTTCACGGCAGGAGACACCATGCAGTGCAAGGCCGCAGTGCTGGAGACCGCCCCCGGACCGCTCGTGATCAGCGACGTCGACCTCGATTCGCCCGGCCCGAACGAGATCCTGATCCGCACCGCCGCGGCCGGGGTGTGCCACTCCGACCTGCACTTCATGGAGGCCAAGTACCCGCATCCGCTGCCCGTGGTGCTCGGCCACGAGTCGGCCGGGGTGATCGAGGCGGTCGGGTCGGCGGTCACCGGCCTGGCGCCCGGCGACCACGTCATCACCTGCCTGTCGGTGTTCTGCGGGCACTGCGAGTACTGCACCACCGGCCGGCCGAACCTGTGCACCAAGGAGGACGTGGTGCGCCCGGCCGACGGCCCGCAGCGGCTCAGCCGCGGCGGCGAGCCGATGCACCAGTTCCTGAACACGTCGAGCTTCGCCGAGCACATGCTGGTGCACGAGCACGCGGCGGTGAAGATCCGGCCGGACATGCCGCTGGACAAGGCGGCGCTGATCGGCTGCGGGGTGACCACGGGGCTCGGCGCGGTGTTCAACACCGCCGGGGTGCGGCCGGGGGAGACCGTGGCGGTGATCGGTTGCGGCGGGATCGGGCTCGCCGCGATCCAGGGCGCGGCGATCGCCGGCGCGGGCCGGGTGATCGCCGTCGACCGCCTGCCGGGAAAGCTGCGCCTAGCGGCGAAGTTCGGCGCCACCGATGTGGTCGATGCGTCCGATGTGGACGCCGTGCAGGCGGTGCTGGAGCTGACCTCCGGCGGCGTGGAGCACTCCTTCGAGGCGGTCGGGCTGGCCAGCGCCGCCGAGCAGAGCTTCCAGATGCTCCGGCCCGGCGGCACGGCGACGATCATCGGCATGATCCCGTTCGGGGAGAAGATCTCGCTGGACGGCTACTCGTTCCTCCGCGAGCGCAAGATCCAGGGCTCGACGATGGGCTCGAACCGCTTCCGCGTCGACATGCCCCGCTACGTCGACATGTACCTCTTGGGAAAGCTCGACCTCGACTCGATGATCAGCGGCACGACCACGCTGGCCGGCATCAACGAGGCCTACGAGAACCTCAAGCGGGGCGAGGTCGCCCGCCAGCTCATCACCTTCGGCTGACGGCTCCGTTCGTGGAGCGACGTTTCCGCATGCCCGGGGCCGTGAGTCTTCTGGGCGGCTATAGCAGCCCAAAAGACTCACGGCCCCGTGGCCAGGGGGCCTGCGCGTTCGCCGAGGTGCTGGGTGTCCCGCTGGTCGAATTCCTCGGCGACCACGGTGGTTTCCTGGATCCGGGTGGCGAACCGGAGTCCTCCGGCGGATTCTCGCCGACGATGCGTAGTGCTCAGCCCGCTCGGCGGTAGCCCGTCGGGCCCAGGTGGCGGTGGTTCTCCGCTCTCGGGCCGGGCTCGTGGTCTTCAAGTGCCTCCGCGGTCGTGGTCGTGCGCGGGTTCTGCGCGTCTCCTGGGCGCGGGCGCCAGCGCGACAGGTCGCGGCGCACCACGAGCAGCAGCACCAGGCCCACGACGAGCAGGCCGTGGGAGAGCAGGCGGGTGGCGGGGACCGCGTTGTTGATGACGTCGAAGACGCTGAAACCGCCCAGCACCAACAGGAACGCGGCCATCACCGGCAGCAGGCCGGTGCTCGCGCGGACCCGCCAGGCCGTCCACAGCATGCCCAGGCCGAGCGCCAGGTTCCACGCCGTGCTCTCGTTGAGCAGGTGCCCGGTCATGACGTCGCCCATGCCGTGGCCCGCGAAGTGCGTCACGCCCAGCACCTGCGCGATGCCCAGCGCCACCTGGCACAGCGCGACGGCCGCGAGCAGCACCCGCGGCCACCGGCGCGCGACGGGGGCGCGCATCGTGCGGGCGGCGTCGAGCACGGAATGCGCGAGGTCCGGTGTCCGTTCGACCGGGCGGACCCGCAGCGCTCGGTTCAACTCCGCCGCGCGCTGCTGCCAGGACCGGCAACCGGCGCATTCCGCGAGGTGGCCCTCCAGCCGGTCATCGGGCACTGGCGCCGGCTCGCCGTCCAGTCTCGCCGACAGCGCCTCGCGGTACGTGTAGCAGTCCACGTCCATACTGTCGCTCGAAGGGCGGCCGGAGTTCCCGGCGGGTTGATGCTTCAACCGGTTCCTTCCGACTGCTGCGCGGTCTTCTCGAGCAGCTGCTCCCGCGCGCGAGCGACCCGGGACCGCACGGTGCCGATCGGGCAGCCGCAGACCTCGGCGGTTTCCTGGTAGGACAGACCCAGCACCTGGGTGAGCAGCAGTGCCTCGCGGCGTTCGCCGTCGAGCTCGTCCAGCAGCATGTTCAGCTCGACGATGCCCTCGAAACCCGCTCGCTCGCCCGCGCCCCGGTCGGCCGCGGCGGCCCAGTCGGCCCCGGCGTCGGTGCGGGGCCGGGAACGCTCGTAGCGCACCTGGTCGACGACCACGCGCCGCGCGATGGACAGCAGCCAGGTGCGCGCCGAGGAACGCCCGGAGAACCGGCGGATGCTCTTGAGCGTCCGCAGGTAGGTCTCCTGCGCGAGGTCGTCGGCGAGGTGAACGCCGGCGAGGTGGGCGATGAAGCGCCACACGTCGCGCTGGGTGCCCCGGATGAATCCCTCCAACGCGCCGCGATCACCTGATCGCGCCGCCAGCGCCAGTTTGGTCAGGCGGGCGTCCTCGGCCTCCGAGCGACTCATAGCCCGGCAGGCTAGTAGGCCGCTGACGCTGTGAGTACGGGCGCCTGCGCGGTGTGCCCAGGAGCACAGGCCCCTTGCAGGATGTTCCCAGTCGACGGGAAATTTCACGTCCGGCGGCGGGAACCGCGGGCGCCCCCGGTCCGACAGGTGTGTCGACGGCGCGCATCGATTCGAGGAGGACCGCCGGGATGGCCTGGTACGCGGACGACGAGTTGTGGTCGGTGTTCTCGCCGGTGATGTTCTCGCCCGAGCGGGCCGCGTTGGCGGCCGAGGTGGTGGCGGACTCGCCGCTGTTCGACTTCCCCGCCGGGGCGCGGGTTCTCGACCAGTGCTGCGGGATCGGGTTGTTCACGGTCCCGATCGCACGCCGCGGATATCCGGTGACGGGCGTCGACCTGAGCCCGTTGCTGCTGGCGCAGGCGGAGAAGGCGTGCGCGGATGCGGGCGTGCGGGCCCGGCTGGAGCGTTCGGACGTGCTGGATTACGTGCGGCCGGGCGAGTTCGACGTGGTGCTGAACCTGTTCACATCGTTCGGCTACTTCGACGACCCGGAGCGGAACCTGCAGGTGCTGCGCAACGCGCACGCGTCGTTGGCGCCGGGCGGGCAGCTGCTGGTCGACGTGCTCGGCAAGGAGATCTACGCCGGTTGGGTCGGGCCGCCGAAGGTGGTGGAGCTCGACGACGGCATGGTCGTCATGCGCGACACCGTCTTCGACGGCTGGACCCGGTTCCGGACCGACTGGACGCTCGTGCGCGGCGAAACGGCGAAGCACGCGTCGATCACCTGCTTCGTCTACAGCGCGGCGGAGCTGATCGCGCTGTTCGAGGCGGCGGGCTTCGCGGACGTCGAGTGCTTCGGCGGCTTCGGCGCGGAACCCTACGACAACCACGCGAAGCGGTTGGTGGTCCGCGGGATCCGGCGCGATTGATCTCCCCGGGAACTTCGAGCGCTGACCGCCCGACTAACGGGACGACGGATTCGCCAGGAGGATGCCGAATGCAGCAGGGCCGGGACGTATCGACGGTCGAAGCATCCCGCCCGCCCGCGCGAAGCGGCCGGGCGCGGCTGTTCGCGGTCGTGCTCGTGCTGTCGGCGGTGCTGGTCGCGTCGGTGCTGGCGGGCATCGCGCTGGGGCCGACGGTGGTGGCGCCGGACGAGGTCGTGCGCTACCTCCACGCGGCGCTGACGGGCGGCACGATCCGCTCCGACGAGGTGACCGGCTACAGCATCGTCTGGCAGGTCCGCACGCCGCGGGTGCTGCTGGCGGTGGTGGTCGGCGCCGGGCTGAGCGTCGTCGGGGTGGCGATCCAGGCGATGGTGCGCAACGCCCTGGCCGATCCGTTCGTGCTGGGCATCTCGTCGGGGGCGTCGGTGGGTGCGACGGCGGTGGTCGTGTTCGGGGTGTTCGCGAGCCTCGGTGTTTACGCGCTGTCGGTGGCGGCGTTCCTCGGTGCGTTGGCCGCATCGGTGCTGGTCTACGCCGCCGCGAGCAGTCGCGGCGGGATGACCCCGCTGCGGCTGGTGCTCATCGGGATCGCGCTGGCGTACGGGTTCCAGGCCGTGATGAGCGTGCTGGTCTTCCTCGCGCCCAACGGCGACGCCGCGCGGACGGTGCTGTTCTGGCTGCTGGGCAGCCTCGGCGCGGCGAACTGGGGATCGCTGCCGCTGGCGGCGACCGCGGTGCTGGTGTGCGTGGTGGTGCTGAGCCGCCACAGCCGCTCGCTGGACGTGCTGTCGATGGGCGACGAGACGGCGGCGAGCCTCGGGGTGGATGCGGTGGCGCTGCGACGCTGGCTGTTCCTGCTGACATCCGCGGTCACGGGCCTGCTCGTCGCGGTCAGCGGCGCGGTGGCGTTCGTCGGGCTGGTGATGCCGCACCTGGTCCGGATCGTCGTCGGCTCCAGCCATCGCCGGGTGCTGGCGGTGGCGCCGCTGGCCGGGGCGTGCTTCCTGGTGTGGGCCGACCTCGTCTCGCGCACCCTGTTCGCCCCGGAGGAACTCCCGCTGGGCGTGATCACCGCGCTGGTGGGCGTGCCGGTGTTCATCACCCTGCTGCGGCGCCGCGGATACCTGTTCGGGGGCCGGTAGATGGAGTTGCGCTTGGACGGGGTGGCGGTGGAGATCGCCGGCCGGACGCTGGTCGGCGGCCTCGACCTCGACGTCCACAGTGGAGAGATCGTCGGGCTGCTCGGTCCCAACGGCAGCGGGAAGTCCACCGCGCTGCGCTGCGTCTACCGGGCGCTGCGCCCCACCGCCGGGGCGGTGCTGCTCGACGGCGCGGACGTGGCCGGGATGGCGCCGCGCGAGAGCGCCCGGTCGATCGCCGCGCTCACTCAGGAAAGCCGCGGCGAACTGGACTTCACGGTGGCGGAAGTCGTCGCCCTCGGCCGCACCCCGCACCTGCGCGGCAACCAGGCCCTCAGCGAGCGGGAGCACGAGCTGTGCCGGCAGGCGATGGAGCGGGCCGACATCGTGCACCTCGCCGACCGCGGCGTGCTCGGCCTCTCCGGCGGCGAGCGGCAGCGGGTGCTGATCGCGCGGGCGCTGGTGCAGGAGCCGCGCGTGCTGGTGCTCGACGAGCCGACCAACCACCTGGACGTGCGCCACCAGGTGGAACTGCTGTCGTTCCTGCGCTCTTCGGGGCTCACCGTGCTCGTCGCGCTGCACGACCTCAACCTCGCCGCGAGCTGTTGCGATCGCCTGGCGGTGCTCTCCGGCGGCTCGCTGGTCGCCACCGGAAGTCCGGTCGACGTCCTCACCGCCGAGCTGATCCGCCGGGTGTTCGGCGTGGAGGTCACTGTCGTGACCCATCCGCGCACCGGCGCGCCGCAGCTGCTCTACGACCTCAGCGCCGACTACGAAGGGACCCGATCATGATCCGATCCGCGAAGCGGCGGTCGCTGGCAGTGCCGCTGGTCGCGGCGCTGCTGGCCACCGGTTGCGGCGCGTCGGTGGAACCGGCGGCCCAGAACGGCCCGGCGCCGGTCACGGTCACCAACTGCGGCGTGCCGGTGCCCTATCCGCGCCCGCAGCGGCCGGTGTCCTACGACGTCAGCGGCACGGAGAAGATGTTCGCCCTGGGGCTGGCGGACCGGATGCGCGGGTACGTGATGAACGCGCAGGCCGAGCCCTCGATCGCCGGTTCGCCGTGGCGGGACGACTACGCTCGCGTGCCCAGGCTCGGGACCTCGCGGATCACCCGGGAGATCGTGGTGGACGCCCAGGCCGACTGGGTGCTGGCCGGCTGGGGTTCGGGGTTCAGCGAGGAACGCGGCATCACCCCGCAACTGCTCGGCCAACTGGGCATCCGCAGCTATGTGCACACCGAAACGTGCTGGGACTACGGCGACAAGCAGCCGGTGCCGCCGCTGGAGGCGCTCTACGCGGACCTGCACAACCTGGGCCGGATCTTCGGCGTCGAGCAGCGGGCCGCCGAACTCGTCTCCGAGCTGCGGGGACGCATCTCGAAGGTGAAGGGGAGCGGCCCGGTCGTCGGCGAACCCGTCCCGGTCTTCGTCTACGACTCGGGTGCGGACCAGCCCTACACCGCGGGCCGGTACGCGGCGCCGACCGACATCATCGCCGCGGCGGGCGGGCGGAACGTGCTCGCCGACGTGGGGAAGGGCTGGACGACGGTCGGTTGGGAGTCCGTCGTCGCCGCGAAACCCGAGGTGATCGTCATCATCGACTACGCGGGGCAGTCCGCGGCGGAGAAGCAGGCGTTCCTCGAATCGCTGCCCGCGATGCGGTCGGTGCCCGCAGTGCAGCAGAAGCGCTACTTCGTGCTGTCCTACGGGGACGCCGTCAGCGGGCCGCGCAACGTCAAGGGAGCCGAAGACCTCGCCGCCTACCTGCGTTCGATCGGGCGGTGAGGCCGTGACCGCGACAGCCCCCGCCGCCGCGGCGACGGTGCACGAGCACATCACCGACGCGCTCAAGACGCCCTCCTTGATCCGGTTGGGCGGCAACGTCGTCCTCGCGCGGTTCGAGACCATGAAGGTCTACGCCGCGCTCGGCGCGGTGCGAACCCTCCTGGAGCGCGGCACGATCCGGCCTGATCAGACCCTTGTGGACAGTTCGAGCGGCATCTACGCGCTGGCGCTGGCGATGGCCTGCCACCGCTACGGCCTGCGCTGCCACATCGTCGCATCGACCACAGTGGACTCCTCGATGCGCGCGCAGCTGGAGGTCCTCGGCGCGACCGTGGACCAGATGCCGCCCTCGCAGGATCTCCGGCTCGACCAGCGGCGGCGCGTGGAGCGCGTGCGGCAACTCCTCGCGGAGCGCCCCGGGATGCACTGGATGCGCCAGTACCACGACGGCGTGCACTACCTGGGCTACCGGGAGTTCGCCGACCTCGTCACCGATGGGCTGCCGGACGGGCCGCTGACGGTGGTCGCCGCGGTCGGCACCGGCGCCTCGTCCGGCGGGCTCGTCGAGTCGCTGCGCGGGCGGGGCCGGGAGGTGCGGCTGCTGGGCGTGCAGCCCTTCGGCAGCGTCACGTTCGGCAGCGACGGCCACAGCGATCCCGATGCGATCATCGCCGGGATCGGCAGCTCGATCTGGTTCGACAACGTGCGCCACCACCTCTACGACTCGGTGCACTGGGTCGACTTCCGGCACGCGATGGCCGGCGCCGTCGGCCTGCTGCGCGAGCACGCCGTGTTCGCGGGTCTGTCGACCGGCGCGGCGCACCTGGTCGCCGGCTGGGAGTCGGCGCGGCATCCGGAGGGCACGCACCTGGTCATCGGCGCGGACACCGGGCACCGCTACGTGGAGCGGGTTTTCGCCCGGCACCGCGAGGCGCTGGACCCCGCCGGGTTGCGGCCGAAGGAGATCAACTCGCTGGACGACCTCGCGCCGCCCTGGTCGGCGATGGAGTGGGCGCGCCGGCGGTGGAGCGGACAGGAGCCGGTGGAATGACGATCGCAGCGCTGGAAGCCCTGACCTTCGGCCTGGGGCGCCTGGTGGACGCCGCCGACCGCGCCGGGCAGCGGCTGTGCCTGCTCACCGGCAACCGCGACATCTACCGGCACGAGCTGTCGCGGCTCGACCCGGGCGCGCTGGACGTCGTCGACGTCGACACCCGCGACATGGCAGCCTGCGCCGCCGAGCTCGAACGGCTTCCCGCGCTCGACGGCCTGATCAACTCCACGGACACCTGGCTGCTGCCGGGCGCCGAGCTCGCGGCCCGGTTCGGCCTGGCGGGCCCGGATCCCGAGGCGGCGCGCACCATTCGCGACAAGCGCGCCGTCCGGGTGCTGATGCACCGGCACGGCCTCAGCCGCGGCACGGCCATCGCGGTGCCCGGCGGCTCGTCGGCGGCCGAACTCGTCCGGCGGGAGGTCGGCCTGCCCGCGGTCCTGAAGGACTCGGCGGGCACCTCCTCGCGCAACGTGTGGCTGGCGCACGACGAGGACCAGTTGCGCAGCGCGGTCGAGGAAGCAGCCGACCAGAAGCTGTTCGGTCGGCTGCTCGCCGAGCCGTTGTTCGCCGGGCCGTTGTACAGCGCGGAAACGCTCACCTGGGCGGGCCGGACCCGGCTGCTGGGAGTCCACAGCAGGCAGCTGTCGCGGCAGCAGCACGTGCGGGAGGAAGCGGCCGCGTTCCCCGTCGCGTTCCCGGACGCGGACCGCGCCGAACTGGAGCAGTGGGTGTCGCGGGTGCTCGCGGTCGCCGGTCACCGCGGCGGGTTCGCGCACGTCGAGTTCGTGCTCACCGCCGACGGGCCGGAACTCGTCGAGATCAACGGCCGGATCGGCGGCGCGATGGTGGGGGAGGCGTTGTGCCGGTCGCTGGGCACCAACGTCTACGAAGCGATGGTCGACATGGCGCTCGGCAAGGAACCGGAACTCCTCGACGCCACCACGGGATCCGGCCCTGCGGTGGCGTTCGTGCTGGTCTACCCCGACCGGACCGGCACGTTCACCGGCATGGCCGGGATCGAGCGGCTGACAGGGTTCCCCGGCAGCCCGGAGTGGTATCCGACGATGACGATCGGGAACCGCATCGAGAGCCTCGGCGACCAGCGCGCCTGCACCGGAATCGTGCTGGCCGAGGCGGCGACGGCCGAACTCGCGCTGCACCGCGCGCTCAGCGCCGCCGGCGGCGTGCACCCGGTCGTCACCGGGCGCTGAGGTGGCCTCGTTCACCCACCGGCAATGGTTCCTGCTGGTCAGCTCGTTCTTCATCGCGCTCGGCGGGTTCGCGGTGCTGCCGTACATGTCGGTGGTGCTGCACCAGCGCCTGGGCCTGAACCTGGGGATCGTCGGCGTCGTCCTCGCGGTCGCCTCGCTCGTGCAGTTCGCCGGGGCGATCGTGGGCGCGGCCGTCGCCGAGCGCATCGGCCTGCAGCGGACCATGGTGCTGGCACTGGTGATCCGCACCGCCGGGTTCGCCGGGTTCGTCGTGGGGCTGCGCTGGCCGGCCGCGGCCATCGCCGCGCTGGTGCTGACCTCCTGCGGCGCGGCGCTCTACCTCCCGGCGAACAAGGCGTACCTACTGCTGGGCGTCGAGGAGGACCGCCGTCCGCTGCTGGTGTCGGCCGGGAACTCGGCGATCAACGGCGGAATCGCGCTCGGGCCGGTCGCCGCCGCGCCGTTCGTGCTCGACGACTCGGCGGCATTGTTCGCAACGGTCGCGGTGCTGTTCGCCGTCGTGACGATCGGGCACGCGCTGCTGCCCGCGGAGCGGGGCGCCGACCGGCCGGTGGGGAAGCCGGACCGCGTGCTGGCCGGAATTCCCCTGCTGCCGTTCGCGATCACCGCCTTGACCCTGTACCTGCACATGTTCTTCTACAACTACCTGGCGGTCTACGCCGTTCCGCGAGTGTCCACAGTGTTCTACGGCATCGCGCTGATGCTCCACTCGCTGGGATTGGTGGTGGTGCAGCCGCTGCTGGCCGGCTGGATCGGGCGGCTGCCCTACTCCCGGGCGATGCTGATCGGCTTCGCCGCGATGGCGACCGGCACGGCCGCGCTGGCGCTCGGCGGCGCAGCCGCGATCCTGGCCGGCGCGCTGGCCATCTGCCTCGGCGAGGTGGTGCTGTTCCTGAAGAACGACCTCGAATCCCTTGCCCGCTCCGGGCGGGCGCCGGCGGTCGTGTTCGGGCAACAGCGCCTCGCGGCCGGGATCGGCGCCTTCGCCAGCGGCATCATCGGCGGCCTCGGCTACGGCGCGTTCGACGGGGCCGGCAACGCCCACCTGTTCTGGCTGGCGGTGGCGGCGCAGTGCGCGCTCCTGCCGCCGCTGCTGGTCATCGTGTTGCGGCGCCGAGAGGATTTCGAGGAGAGACATGGATCTGGCTAGTGCGAAGGCGGTCGCCGATCGACTGCGGGCCGACGCCGCCGACCGGGACCGCGCGAACCGGCGGCCGGTAGA
Source organism: Saccharopolyspora sp. NPDC045839 (assembly GCF_056431645.1). NCBI lineage: Bacteria > Bacillati > Actinomycetota > Actinomycetes > Pseudonocardiales > Pseudonocardiaceae > Saccharopolyspora > Saccharopolyspora sp. NPDC045839. Next base: position 414,905 of record NZ_JBWKKH010000001.1, on the reverse strand, counting down.
CGAGATCGAGCTGCTCCGCACGTCGGGGCTGCTCGCCATCCCGCCGGACGACCACGTGACCACGCACGCGGTGACCAGGATCGTGGCGGCGGCCGACCCGTCCATCGGGCACCTGCTCGGGTACCACTACCTGCACCTGTGGCGGGCCGGGCTGTTCGGGAACCCCGAGGTGGCCGCGCGGATGCGCGCCGAGCACCGGCTGTTCTGGGCGGGCGTGAGCAGCCCGCCCAACACGGCGGAAGCGGGGCTGAAAATGACCACTGTGGACGGAGGTTTCCTGGTCGACGGCCGGCGGACGTTCGCCACCGGTGCCGCCGTCGCGGACCGGCTGATCGCGAGCGCCCGGGACGACGACGGCGAGATCCGCACCTTCCTGGTGGACGCCCGCGCGCCCGGCATCGGCCACCCCGACGACTGGGACAACATCGGGCAACGCCTGTCGGCCAGCGGCAGCGTCGTCTTCGACGACGTGCGCATCGACGCGGACGACGTCCTGGGCTCGCCGCCGAGCGGTGACGTCCGGATCTCCCTGACATCGCTGGCGTTCCAGGCGGTCCTCGCCCAGATCTGCGTGGCGATCGCCGAAGGCGCGCTCGCGGAGGCCGCCGACTACACCCGCCGCCGCGCCCGGCCCTGGCTGCTCAGCGGCGCGGCCGCCGCGACGGAAGACCCGTACGTCCTGGCGGGCTACGGCGAGCTGGTCGCGAGCGTCCGGGCGGCCGGGCTGCTCGCCGACCGCGGCACGGCCGCGCTGCAGGACGCGGCGGATCAGGGCGCCGAGCTGACCGCAGGGCGGCGCGGCGCGGCGGCCGCGACCATCTCCGCGGCGAAGATCGTCGCCACCAGGACCGTCAACGAGACGACGGCCAGGATCTTCGAGCTCCTCGGTGCGAGGGCCACGGCCGGTTCCTTCGGATTCGACCGCTTCTGGCGAAATGCCCGGACCCTGACGCTGCACGACCCGGTGGCCTACAAGGCCCGGGAGCTCGGCGCCCACTACCTCACCGGCGAGCCGCCCGAACCCACCGCGTACAGCTGAGCGGCCGCACATCCGCGTGACCGCGCGCATCCGCCTGTGGAAGTATGCGACCGTCCGCGAACGTGGTGCGGGCCGAACTCGTGTGGCGGTCGTGCCTCGAGTGACGCGGGAGCCTTCTCGGAAAGCGGCAGTTGAATGGCAAGTGGTAACCGGTACGTCCAGCTCGGGCTGATCGCCGCCGTGCAGGTGCTCGCCATGGCGATGTGGTTCTCCGCCTCCGCCGTCGTGCCCGCGCTGCGCGAGGCATGGCACATCAGCGACGTGCAGGCCGTCTGGCTGACCGCATCGGTGCAGGTCGGGTTCGTCGCCGGGGCCATCGTGTCGGCCGCAGCCAACCTGCCCGACCGCTTCCCGCCGCAGCGGGTGGCCGCTTGCTCCGCGCTCGGCGCGGCGGCCGCGACCGTCGCCGTGCCGCTGTTCGCCGACGGCTTCGGGCCCGCGGTGCTGTGCCGACTGTGCGCGGGCTTCTTCCTCGCCGGGGTCTACCCGGTCGGCATGAAGCTGATGGCCTCGTGGTTCGGCGCCGCCGGGCGCGGGCTCGCGCTCGGCGTGCTCATCGGCGCGCTCACCGTCGGCTCCGCGCTGCCGCACCTGATCAAGGGCCTCGACGGCCTGCCGTGGCAGGGCGTGCTCATCACCGCGGCCGCCATCGGGGTCGGGGCGGCGGTGCTGGCGGCGATGTTCGTGCGGCCGGGACCGCACCTGTCCGGCGGCGGCGCGACCCACCGGCCGCGGTACGCGCTCGAGATGTTCCGGGAGCGCGGGCCGAGGCTGGCCAACCTCGGCTACTTCGGCCACATGTGGGAGCTGTACGCGCTGTGGACGTGGCTGCCGTCGTTCGTGGCCGCGAGCACCGGGAGCGGGGAGGCGACCGTCGGCCTGGTCTCGTTCGCGGCCATCGGCGTTGCCGGCGTCCTCGGCTGCCTGCTCGGCGGCTGGGCCGCCGACCGCTTCGGGCGAGCTCCGGCGGCCGGGGCGGCCCTCGTCGTCAGCGGCGCGTGCTGCCTGCTGTCCCCACTGGTGTTCGACGCGTCGTGGCCGCTGCTCCTGGCGCTGCTCACGGTCTGGGGCGCGTCGGTGATCGCCGATTCCGGTGTGTTCTCCACTGCCCTCAGCGAGGTCGCCGACTCCCGCTACATCGGCACGGCGCTGACCGCGCAGACCGCGATCGGCTTCCTGCTGACGGTGGTCACGATCAACCTCGTGCCGGTCCTCTCGGCGCTCGTCGGCTGGCGCTTCGCCTTCCTCGTCCTCGCGCCGGGCCCGATCCTCGGGGCGCTCGCGATGCGCGCGCTGGGGCGCCGGGCGCGCTAGCGGACGCTGCGGAAGTTGTCCGCCGGCACGTGCACGGAGTCGCCCGACTCCAAGGTCACCGCGACCTCGTCGGGCCGCCACTCGACGGACCGGATCCGCGGCTCGCCGGAGCCGAACCGCAGCCGCACCGGGTAGTAGTGGTCGGCCGCGCCCGGGCCGATCCGCAGCTCGTGCCAGGTGCCGGTCAGCCGGGTGACCCGAACCAGGTAGAGCTCGCTCGCCCACCGGGAACCCGAGTACTCGTAGGTCACCCCGGAATCCTGGGACGATTCCTCGTGCAACACCGCCTCGTGCAAGGTGAGGGAGGGGCCGAGGAAGAGCAGCGCGCCGAACAGCACCGCGCCGACGAGGAGTCCTGCCGCGACCGGCAAGATCAGCAGTTTGCGGGACACCGCGCCCAGTATGCCAAGGGCGCGGTTCAGCCGGACTTCTCCCGGAACACCCACCACCGCGATGCGGTGTAGGTGAACGCCGCGACGCACGCCCCGGCGGCCATCCGCGACAGCCGGAAGTCGACGCCCAGCGCCGAAACCCCCGTGGTCACGCCTATCGTGAGCAGGTAGTCGCAGGCGATCACCACCGCGTAGCGGAGGGCCTGGCCGCCGACCGGGGCGTGCGACCGGAAGTTGACCGTGCGGTTGAGCACGAAGTTCAGCCCGAAGGCGGCCACGTACGCCACGGTCACGGCGACGGGCAGCGGCAGCGCGGTCCAGGCGCGCAGCGCCGCCAGGATCCCGAGGTCGATCAGGAACGTGAACCCGCCCAGCAGCAGGAACCCGACGAGTTCGCGGGACAGCACCCGGCGCAGCCGGGCGGGAAGCCGGTCGACCCACGCGGTGAGCAGGTCGCCGACCCGCTCGGCGGTGCTCGTCCTGGTAGTCGTGGTCTGCTCGTCCATCCTCATCCCGCTGCGGCGATGGCGTCGTGGGTCCGCGCCCGACCCCATGAGATCTCGCCGGCGGAGAGTTGTCCGCCGGATCCATGCCGTGGCGGTATTCCTTCGCCAGGTGTTCAGGGGTTGTTCGGCATCCGTTCCGCCACCGTCCCCGAACCGCCGCGATCCCGGGAATGTCCACATTGGATCACCTTCGTGACTACCGGCTGTCAGCGCCGAACTTGGCCGCCGCCCGCGGGCGGCGGACAATGGCAGGGGCAACTGCCGTCGGTGGTCCAGGAGTCAGCGATGCGCCACACCAACCTCACCGCGGAACCGGCCGAGTACGCCGGCGCCCGCGAGGAACTGCGCCAGGCCGAGATCGAGCTGATGCGCCAGCGCGAGCAGGTCGCCGACCTGCGTCGCAGGCTGCCGCCAGGGCCGGTCGTCGACGACTACGCGTTCGAAGAAGGCCCCGCGGACCTCGATGCGGGCGACGAGCCGGTGCGGACCGTGCGGCTGGCCGAGCTGTTCACCGGGCCCGGCCGCGATCTGGTGATCTACCACCTGATGTACGGCAAGCAGCAGACCGAGCCGTGCCCCATGTGCACGATGTGGCTCGACGGCTTCAACGGCGTCGCCCGTCACGTCGCGCAGAACGTCGACCTCGCCGTCGTGGCAGCCGCCGGCCTGCCGGAGCTGCGCGCGCACGCCCGGCAGCGGGGGTGGACGAACCTCCGCCTGCTCAGCGCCGGGACCAGCACGTTCAAGTACGACCTCGGCAGCGAGGACGCGGATGGCATCCAGGACTCGACGGTGTCGGTGTTCACCCGCGACGGCAGCGGATCGGTCCGCCACTTCTACTCGGCGCACCCGCGCATGGCCGAGGACATCGATGAGCGCGGCATCGACCTGCTCAGCCCGGTCTGGCACCTCCTCGACCTCACGCCCCGGGGCCGGGGCGACTGGTTCGCGGCCCTGGACTACTAGCCCGGGTCACTCCGGCCGGACGAGGATCTTGACGTTGGCCTCCTTGTTGCCGACGAGCTCGTCGAATCCCTTCGCCACGATGTCGTCGAGGCCGATGCGGCCGGTGATGAACTGGAACGGGTCGACCAGGCCGCCGGCGATCATCTCGATGGTCGCGGGATGGTCGCCGGCGTAGGCGAGGCTGCCGACCAGGTTGATCTCGCCGAACACCAGATCGTTCATCGCGACCGCGGCCTCGTGGCCCCAGATCGCGACGTTCACGCAGGTGCCGCCGGCACGCGTGGCGCGGATCGCCGACTTCAGCACGGCGTCGATCCCGGCGCACTCGAACGTCACGTCGGCGCCGCGGCCCCCGGTCAGCTCCAGCGCGGCCGCAGTGGCATCCACTGTGGACGGATCGAGCACGTGTTCGGCGCCGGCCGCGTGCGCTTTGGCCTTGCGCACCTCCGCCGGTTCCACGGCGATCACCTGCTCGACGCCCGCCGCCCGGAGCGCGGCGGTGGTCACCAGGCCGATGGGGCCGGTCCCGAAGACCGCGGCGGTGTGCCCCGGGCGGGCGCCGGAGAGCCGCACCGCGTGGTAGGCGACCGCCAGCGGCTCGACGAGCGCCCCGACGTCGGTGCCGAGCTCGCCGAGCGGGTGGATCCAGCGGCGCTCGGCCACGACGAACTGCGAGAATCCGCCGCCCCCGCCGGAAAGCCCGACGAAACCCAGGCTGCGGCAGACGTTGTACCGGCCCTGCAGGCAGGGGTCGCACCGCCCGCACACCAGGTACGGCTCGACGGCGACGCGGTCGCCGACCCGCAGGTCGCGCACCCCGTCGCCGAGCTCGCTGACGACTCCGGCGAACTCGTGGCCGAGCGTGAGGGGCACGGTTTCGCCGGTGAGGGGGTGCGGGGCGCCCGCGCGCGGCGCGAAGATCGGGCCTTCGAGGTATTCGTGCAGGTCGGTGCCGCAGATCCCGCACCACTCGACCGCCACCTTGACGGTACCGGGGCGGGGCGCGGGTTCCGGTACATCGTCGATGCGGATGTCGCCACGGCCGTGGAAGCGTGCTGCTCTCATCGTGGATCCCTCGCTCAGCAGGAGATTGCGGACGCCATCCCGAGGATGCGCCGAGCCGGGCCGACGCGGAACCTGCCGGGCCAGGTCGATGAGGCGGATCAGGCTTCTTCCGCGGGTTCGTGGTGCGTGCGGCCGGTCAGGCCGGCCGCGGTCAGGGTGAGGTGCCGGGCCAGTGCCTCGGCCGCGGCGTCCGCGTCGCGGGCCAGCGCCGCCTCCTCCAGCCGCTGGTGCTCGCCAAGGTGGTCCCGGCCCGGGGTTCGGTGCGCCGACCAGCGGCGAGCCAGCTCGCTCGCGGACCACATCCGGTCGAAGGTCTCCAGCAGGACGGGGTTGCCGCACCCCTCCAGCAAAGTGCGGTGGAAGACCCGGTGCGCTTCGGACCATGCGCCGCTGATGTACTCGCCCTCCTCCGGCGCGAACGCCGGTGTGCGGCTCAGGCGGTGGTGGGCGGCGCGCACGCGGGCCTCCCAGTCGACGTCACCGCGCTCGATGGACATGCGCAGCACGAGCGGTTCGATGGTCCGGCGGGCCTCCGCGATCTCCTGCCAGCGGCGGTCGGAGAAGGCGGGGACGGCGAAGCCGCGGTTGGGCAACCGGTCGGCGAGGCCGTCGCCGACCACCCGCACGAGCGCCTCGCGCACGACAGCCAGGCTCACACCCTGTTCCTTGGCGAGGTCCTGCGGTTTGAGGGCCTCGCCGGGGGCGTAATTCCCGCGCATGATCGCGTCTCGCAGGTGTGCGTAGACCTGCTCGGAGAGCATCTGCTTTCCCGACGAGGTCGAGGTGTGGGCCGTCCGGGGCATCCCGTCAGCGTAGACGATCCGGTGGAAAATCGATTATTTGTGTTATGGTCGATTTGTTGGTGGGCGACCGTGGTGCCTCTACGCAAAGGGCTTCCGCCGGCCGGAACACCGCCACTCCCGCAGCACGGCCCGAAAGGACGACGCTATGAGCGCCAGCGACCCTGCCGCCCTGACCGGTACGGCGGAAACGCCGCGCGTGGGCGAAGACGCCGAACGGATCGAGGTTTCCCGGCTCATCCCCGCCCCGGTCGGCGACATCTTCGAGGTCCTGACCGACCCGAAAGGCCACGTGGACATCGACGCGTCGGGAATGCTCATGGACGCCGAAGGGGAACGGGTCGAGCAGTCCGGCGACCGATTCCTGGTCCACATGGACCGGGACGCCCTCGGGGATGTCCCCCTTGGCAAGTACGACGTCGAGGTCGTCATCACCACGCTCACCCCGGACGAGGAGATCGCCTGGACCGTCGAAGGCCGGCTCCGGCCCCACGCCCGCCACATCTACGGCTACCGCCTGGAGCCGGCCGAGGGCGGCACGCTCGTCACCTCCTACTACGACTGGTCGGAGATCGACGAGGAGTGGAAGGAGCGCATCGTCTTCCCGGTGGTCCCCGAGTCCGCGCTCAAGGCCACTCTCGGGATCCTCGAGCGCACCGTCCGCCGGCGAGCAGCCGCCGAGACCCGCTGAGACCGAAAGATCAACGGGCCGTGCGCCTGAACCGGCCCGGCGCGCGGATGACCTTCCTCGCCCTTCGATCGTCCATTGTGGACGAATGTCGTCGCGGCAGCCCCGGCCGGGCGCGGTGACCTCCGTGAAAGGATGGCCTGGTGACGACGGAGACGAGCGCGGATCGCGTGCTGTACGGGTGCATGGGGCTCGGCGGGAGCTGGGATGCCGAACCCCTCATCGCGGCCGACATCGACGCGGCCGAGGTGGCGATCCAGGCGGCGCTGGAGATCGGGATCACCACGTTCGACCACGCCGACATCTACCGGCGCGGCAAGGCCGAGGCGGCCTTCGGCGAGGTGCTCGCCCGCACGCCCGGGCTGCGCGAACGTGTCGTGCTGCAGACCAAGTGCGGCATCCGGCAGGCCGAGGGCGACCGGCCCGGGATCTACGACCTGCGCGGCGACAGCATCGTCGCGCGGGTGGAGGAGAGCCTCGCCCGACTGCGCACCGACGTGATCGACGTGCTCCTCCTGCACCGGCCCGACCCGCTGGCGGACCCGGAAGACGTCGCCAAGGCGCTCATGTCGCTGCACGAGCAGGGCCTCGTGCGGCGCTTCGGGGTGTCGAACATGAGCGCGGCCCAGATCGCGCACCTGCAGGCGCACCTCGGCGTTCCGCTGGTCGCCAACCAGCTGGAGATGAGCCTGCACCGGCGCGACTGGTGCGAGGCCGGGGTGCTGGTGAACACCGCCGAAGCCGCGTCGATCGGCTTCCCGCTGGGCACGATCGAGCACTGCCGGGCGAACGGGATCTCCCTGCAGGCCTGGGGCCCGCTCGCGCGCGGCCGGTTCACCGGCGGCCAGGAAACGCCGACCGAGCGAGCGACGGCGGAGCTCGTCGCGGCCCTGGCGGAGGAGAAGGGCACGACGGCGGAAACGATCGTGCTGTGGTGGCTGCAGCGCCACCCGGCGAGCATCGCGCCGGTCATCGGCAGCGCCAAGCCGGAGCGGATCCGCGCCTGCCGCGACGCGGCGCAGCGGGAACCCGACCTCACGCACGAGGAGTGGTACAGGCTCTGGATCACGGCCCGCGGCGCCGCGCTGCCCTGACCGGTTCAGCCCGGCGGTCGATGCGGCGATCCTCGCCGGACCAGGAAATGCGGTCGGCTGTTGAGCGGTCGGCGGATTCTCGAACACCGGGACAGGATTTGCCGATTTACGTGCCGAGCGCCTGCGGGCGGCGCGTCGGGGCGACCCCCTCGCCCGCCACCCCCTGGAGTTCACCGCCGTCTGACTTCGAGTGCGCCGACCGCCGCTCGGTTCTCGTTCGCTCCGCAGCCGCGGCGGCTTCGCGAAGTGCGGCGCGGTCCAGCTTGCCCACTCCGATCAACGGCATCGCATCGAGGAGTTGCAGGCGCTCGGGCAGCTTGTACCTGGCCAACCCGCGGGATTCAAGGTGCTGGCGCAGTTCTCGCAGCTCGGGGAGTTTCTCGCCGGCCGGTACCACGTACAGGCATACGATCTCGCCGTGCATTGGGTGCGGCCCGGCGACGGCGGCCACCTCGGCGATGTCGTCCAGCTCCTGGAGGAGCTGCTCCAATTCCTCGGCGCACACCTTCTCGCCGCTGCGGTTGATCACGTTCTTGACCCGCCCGACGACCGCCAGGTTCCCGCTCGGCAGCAGCTGGACCAGGTCGCCGGTCCGGTAGAAACCGTCGGCGGTGAAGGCGTTTTCCGTGGCCGCTTCGTCCCGGTAGTACCCGGCGATCGTGGCCGGGCCACGGGTCAGGAGCTGCCCGGTTCGCCCTGGCAGAACTGGTTCGCCTGCGTCGTCGACGATCAGCAGTTCCTCGGCGGCCGAGACGGGCCTGCCCTGCGAGGACGAAACCACCTCTGCGGGGTCGTCGAGCCGGGTGGAGTTGACCAGCCCTTCGGTCATGCCGTAGACCTGCTGCACCACGGAGCCCAGCACCGACCGGGCCTGTTCGGCCCCGGCAGGGTCCAGCTTGGCGCCCCCGACCTGGACCGCGGCGAGGCTGGAGATGTCGAAGTGATCCGAGCGGAGCACGGTCGACCACTGGCCGAGCAGTGCCGGAACCACGGCGCAGTGCGTCACCCGCTCCCGCTCGATCAGCCGCAATGCCCGCCGTGGGTCTTCGGCGCTGCCGAGCACGACCCGCCCGCCGAAGGCGAGGGTGCCCAGGATTCCCGGACAGGCCAAGGTGAAGGTGTGGGCGGCGGGCATGACCGCGAAGTAGACCGAATCGGCATCGAGCCCGGCGGTCTTGGACGCGGTTCGAATGACGTGGCCGTAGTCCTCGTGCGTGCGGGCGATCATTTTGGGCGGCCCGGAGGTGCCGCTGGAAAGCAGTAGCAAGGCTGCGTCGTGCGGCTCGGAGGCCGGTGGTTGGTGCGCCGGCACCGCCGCACGGGCGGAAGCGCTCGCGGGATCGCACAGTTCGGACAGATCCACGATGTCAGGGCCCGCGGGTGGCTCGCCGGTGAGCAGCAGGGTTTCGAGGTACGGGTGCCGGGGACGCAGTTCCTGCACCATCGCGAGATGATCGAACCGAGGCATGCGGTGCGGCAGGGCCATCGCGCGGGGCCGGACCAACCGCAGGACGCGCTCGATCTCGTATCCCCGCAGTGCCGGCAGGATCAGCATCGGGAGCGCGCCGATGCGCATCAGAGTGAGGACGAGGACGACGAATTCGACGCTGTTCGGGAGCTGCACCACGACTGCGTCGCCGCGACGCATGCCCCTCGACGTCAGCAGCGCGGCCGCGCGATCGACGGAGTTGGCCAGCTCACCGTAGGTCATTCGCCGGTCGCCGGCCACCAGCGCGCACTTCGACGGGACGCGATTGCCGTGGCGCAGGACGAGTCGGTCCAACGTCACGGGCTGCCACCACCCGTCCGCGCGGTACCGCTGCGCGCGTTCCGCGGGGATGCGGGGAATCGTCGGCTGATCCCGAATCGTCATCAGTGCCCCTCGATGAGGCCGTCGAGTTCGGCCATGAATTCGCCCAGTCCGCTCTTTGCCTTGGTTTCGATCTCACTTTTATAGGCAGCTGCCGAGTTGGCGGGCAACTCGATTCGCCGAACGAACCTCCATCGGGTAACCGTTCGGTTTGTCGCGAACTTTGCTCGGTTTCAACGAAATCAACCCGGGGGACAGTCGATCGGGCGAACTGATCGGCAGGTCTTACAGTGCCGGGACCCAGGCGCATCGGGAAATGCCGCGATGCGCGCCTGAGTCTTGCTCGGGAGACACGCGTCACCCACCACTCGGCTCGCCGCTGTGACGCGAGGAATCCAGAATGGACGCGCGTGTCCCAGTCCCGGAATTCTGCAGGAAGGTCGACGCATGCGGACCTTGATCGTCGATAACTATGATTCGTTCACCTACAACCTCGCCCACTACCTTGCTGAAGCCAACGGAGAGCAGTGCGAGGTCATTCGCAATGACGATCCGAGTTTTCGGCTGCAGGGCCTGCAATACTTCGACAACGTGGTCCTGTCTCCAGGGCCAGGCCATCCCGGGCGGGCGTCGGACTTCGGCATCAGTGCGGACATCGTCCAGTACGCCGATTTGCCCTTGCTGGGCGTGTGCTTGGGCCATCAGGGATTGTGCTCCGCATACGGCGGGAAGGTCGGTCCTGCGGCTGAAGTGCGTCACGGCCGGCTCTCGCCGGTCGTCCACGGCGGCGAGTCGCTCTTCACCGGCGTGCCTTCACCTTTCTCCGTGGTTCGCTACCATTCCCTGGTCGTGGTTGAACTTCCTGACGATCTCGTCGCGGATGCTTGGACTCCGGACGGGGTTCTGATGGCTGTTCACCACCGGAACCGCCCACAGTGGGGAGTCCAGTTCCACCCAGAGTCGATCTGCACGGCGTACGGCGATCGCATGCTGCGGAACTTCACCGACCTGACCAGGCAATGGCAGCGCACGACGGGAAGACGGACGCGACTACCTCGCCAACGGCAGCGCAGCACTGTCCCCGATCGCACTCCGCCCAGCGCGCGATTCCGGGTCATCGTCGAGGAACTGGCGGACTGGTGTGATCCAGAGCGCGTGTTCGACCAGTTCTTTCGATGCAGCGAGTACTCGTTCTGGCTGGACAGCAGTCTCTCCGACGGTGCCAACGGGCGATTCTCGTTCATGGGTGATGCGACGGGCCGGCTCGCCCGAGTAGTGGAGGCCGATACGTGGCGCGGCACGACGGTCGTCCGCTCCGCGGCTGGAAAGGAGGAAATCCGGGGAGCTTTCCTGGACTGGCTCGAGGCCGATCTCGATTCCCTGGTGGTGGATGTCCCGCCCTTGCCGTTCGACTTCGCCCTGGGGTGGGTCGGCTACCTCGGGTACGAGCTGAAGTCCGAGTGCGGCGGACGCCGTGCACATCGGGCCGAGACTCCGGATGTCACGATGATCTTCGCGCCGCACGCCGTCGCTTTCGACCATCATGAGCGCCGGGCGTACTTGCTGGCCTTGGCCGAAGTGGACGACGAAACCGCTGCCAGGCAATGGATGCGGGAGACGGAAGCGCAGTGGAACGCGATGTGCGCGCTCGGCGCGGCCCTGCGGGAACCCGCACCGTCGACAGCGGCCGAGGGTCTCGAATTGCGCCACGATAGGCAGCACTACCTCGACCTCATCGAGGAGTGCCAGCGCCAGATCCGGGCGGGCGAGACCTACGAGGTATGCCTGACGAACATGGCCCATGGGCGTGCGGCCGTCGATCCGTGGGACGGCTATCGCTTCCTGCGCGCGCACAGTCCAGCGCCGTTCGCCGCGCTGCTCAGGTTCGGTGCGTTGTCGGTCTTGAGCACCTCGCCGGAAAGGTTCCTCCGGATCTCCGCCGATCGCGTGGTGGAATCCAAGCCCATCAAAGGAACCCGGCCCCGCTCGGACGATCTGCGCGAGGACCGGCGACTTCGAGAGGAACTGCGGGCCAGTGAAAAGGATCGCGCTGAGAACCTGATGATCGTCGACCTGGTTCGAAACGACCTCAGTACCTGTGCGGAGCCGGGTTCGGTGCACGTCCACGAGCTGTTCGACGTGGAGTCCTTCGCCACCGTGCACCAGCTCGTGAGCACCGTCCGAGCGCGACTGCGGGCGGATGCCTCAGCGGTGTCCTGCGTGCGGGCGGCTTTTCCCGGAGGCTCGATGACCGGTGCCCCCAAGATCCGCACGATGCAGATCATCGATGAACTGGAGGAAGGTGCGCGGGGAATCTACTCCGGCGCACTCGGCTACTTCTCCCTCAACGGAGCCACGGATCACAGCATCGTCATCCGCACGCTGGTGGTTGACGCGGGACGGGTGAGCTTCGGAGTGGGCGGGGCGATCACCGCGTTGTCCGACCCGGACGAGGAATGGGAGGAGACCGCGGTGAAGGCGGTGGGGCTGCTGCGGCTGTTCGGCGAGCGTTTCCCCGATCACGACGTCGTGCACAGCGAGTGAGCCGACGTGCTCGCCATGGCATGAGGTGAGCCGGCCGCCAACCGCGTGGCGAGGTGAGTTCCCGCAGAGATCGCACCCATTCCGGTATTTGTCGATTCTGGCGCTCGCGGCGGCTCTGAATTTGCGGTTAGCCTCTCGTCGTCGACATCGGAGGTTGAACATGGGAAAACCCGAGGACGATTTGGACGCCATTCTCGGCGCGCAGTGGAACTTTCATCTCCTCGGCGCTGCGGCCAGATTGGGAGTTGCCGATGAGTTCGCCGAAGGGCCTCGTACGGCGGCCGACTTGGCCGCGGCGATCGGGGCCGGTGACGTCAAAGCGGTGTCCGCATTCCTCAACAACGCCGAGTCGGTCGGTCTCGTGCAGCGGGTCGATGCGGATCGATTCGCGGAAACTCCGATGCTCACCCTGCTTCGGCGTGATGGGGGTGCGTATCGCAGCATCGTGTTGATGCTCACATCGCCTGGAATCTGCCGTCCCGCGGAGATGCTGCACAGCGTTGTGCTGCACGGCCGATCGCACACCGAAGACGCGCTTGGGCAGGGGTTGTGGTCGTACTATCAGGAAAACCCGGAAGAGGCGGCCGCATTCGCCGATTTCATGAGCGAGCTGTCCGGCATGGTGGCCGACTCGGTGCTGTCCCGGTACTCATTCCGCGAGCACCGCAAGGTCGTGGACGTCGGCGGCAGCAATGGCACATTCTTGTCCCGCATTTTGTCGGAGTACCCGGATGTCGCCGGAGTTCTGTTCGATTTGCCGCACGCAGTCGAAAGGGCGCGAAGGATCATTGCGGAGCGTGGATTGAGTTCTCGCGTCGAGTTCGTCGGCGGTAGCTTCTTCCAAAAGGTTCCCGAAGGGGGTGACGTCTATTTGTTGAAGTGCGTGCTGTCCGACTGGGATGACGAGAGTTGCGCGCGAATCCTGTCGCGGTGCCGGGAGGCAGCGCAGCCTGGAACTCCAGTGGTCGTCATCGATTGGCTGTACCGCGAGGAGTCGGCGCAGCTGTTCGACGCGATCCATTTGCGGCAGTTGGCCAGGGTCGATGGGAAGGTGCGGACGTTGCCGGAGTATGAATCCCTTTTCGAGGCAGCCGGTCTCGCACTCAAAAGGGTCGACAGTCCGGCGGAGGGCGATGCGGTGGCGGAGTGGGTTCCGGCCACCGTGTTCGAGACGATTCGCCGTTAGCTCGGGGCTGCGAGCACGCAAGCGACTTCGGGGTCCTTCGCCCCGATCGTCGCCGTGCACCAGCCGGCGGATGGCGTGATCGACCTCCTGCCCGGAGGTGGCCGATTCGGTTGGCCGAGCGTGGTTGTTGTGGCTCATGCCGACTGCGGGGTGGGTGGCGTGGGCCGGTGCCCGGACGCGATCTGCTCGACCTGCGCGACGACCGCCGCCTGCCACTCGGAGGGAACGACGGCGAAGACGCCGTCGTCGACGGCCCGCAGCGCCTCGTGCGCGACGAGGCCCGGCTCGATCCCGTCCGGCGACATGCCGGTGGAGACCAGCGCCGGGCAGATCATGGTGACCCGAACCGGTGTGCCGGCCAGGGCCATCGCCGCATGCTGGGCGACGGCGACGACGGCGTGCTTCGACGGTCCGTACGCCCCGCCGCCCGGGAAGACCGTGAGGCCCGCCAGCGATGCGGTGATCAGCACATGGGCCTGCTCACCGGAGGCGAGCAGGCCCGGCACGAACGCCCGCAGCCCGTTGACGACGCCGCCGACGTTGATGGCGAACACGCGGTCCCACTCGTCGGCAGGCACCTCCCACGGCGCGCCCAGCGACGCTCCCACCACACCGGCGTTGAGGCAGATCAGGCGCGCCTGCGGAGCCTGCGCGGCCAGGGCGCTCATCGCGGCCGGGTCGGAGACATCGGCCGCCACCCCCGTCGCGCCGAGCCGCTCCGCGGTCGCGGAGAGCGCGTCGGCGTCGACGTCGGCCAAGACCAGGTCGGTGCCCCTGGCGTGGAGCGCCTCGGCCAGTGCCTGCCCGATCCCGCTCGCGGCACCGGTGATGACTGCGGTCAGCGCATCGCTTGCCAAGGACTTCCTCCAGGGTTCGCCGGAATGATCGAGAAGCAGCTTAGGCCGGGCGACAGCGACGGCGCACACCATTAACGACCGATCGTCGAATTGTTGTGGCGATGCGCGCGGTGTTGGGAGCGGAAGGTCGGGAATACCTGGCCGTGCAACAGGTTCACCCCGTGGTACCGGATGGGTGGCATGACGAGTGTTGCGGGGAAGTGGTTGCAGCACAACGAAATTGAACAGGTCGCGAACATTGGGAAGTGGCCGCCGGGATGTCCTTCTTCGATCGAGTGGCGAACCAGGCAGGACGGTGGTGCAGGCCGTAACTTACGCGTCGGCAACGGTCGATGGCACTTGGAGCGTCGCATGTCGGAACCGAGGAAGTTCCCGTTCAGCGAGCAGAAGCGATTGGAGGTCGACCCGCTCTACGCGGTGCTCCGCGCGCAGGAGCCGGTGTGCCGGGTCCAGTTCCCCTACGGGGAACCCGCTTGGCTGGCGACCCGGTACGAGGACGTCAAGGTGGTGCTGACCGATTCCCGGTTCGGCTGCGCGGCCGTGCTCGACCACGACGAGCCACGGACCCAGCCGACGAAGAACCAGGGCGGCATCCTGACCATGGACCCGCCTGAGCACACCCGGCTGCGCAAACTCGTCGCGAAGGCGTTCACGCAGCGCCGGGTCGAGCAGTTGGGCCCGCGAGTCCAGGAGATCGCCGGCAGGTTCGTGGACCGCATGATCGAGCAAGGGCCGCCGGTGGACTTCGTCGCGGGGTTCGCCCGGGTGTTCCCGATCACGGTCGTCTGCGAGCTGCTCGGTGTACCGGATGAGCGGCAGGCCGAACTCCGGGTGTGGTCCGACGGGTTCATGGCGACCGACAGATTCACGCCGGAGCAGACCGAGGAGTGCATGAGCCTCATGGCCGGCTACATGGCCGAACTGATCGAGCGACGGCGAGCGGAACCCGAGGACGACCTCATCAGCGTGCTGATCCAGGCCCGTGACCAGCACGACAAGCTCACCGAAGAGGAGATGGCGCGGCTCGCGATCACACTCCTGGTCGCCGGGCAGGAGACCACCTCGACGGAACTCGCGAACTCCGCGTACGCATTGCTGACCCATCCCCGGGAGCTCCAATGGTTGCTCGCCGACCTCGATCGGGTCCCGCGGGCGGCCGAGGAGCTGATGCGATACCTGCCGCTGGGCTTCGTCGGCGGGCTTCCGCGCTATGCCAAGGAAGATGTGGAACTGGGCGGGGTGACGATCCGCGCCGGTGAGCCGGTGGTCGTCGACATCCGGTCGGCGAACCGCGACGAGGCGGTCTTCGCCGACGGCGATCGTCTCGATCTGTCCCGGGTGGACAACCCGCACTTCGGTTTCGGGCACGGCCCGCACTTCTGCATCGGTGCGCAGCTCGCCCGGCTGATGCTGCAGGTCGGGCTCCGCACGCTGCTGGACCGGCTGCCCGGCCTGCGCTTCGCAGGCGACGAGGACGACGTGGTGTGGGGGGAGGGGATGATTCTCTACAGCCCGTCGCGCCTGGACATCGCGTGGAACACGGCTGAACTGGGCGTGACCCGCGCCGAATCCGCCCGAACGGTCGTCCGGTGAGCTGGTCGATCGAGGTGGACGCCGATACCTGCATCCGCTCCGCGCTGTGCGTCGGGATCGCGCCCGAGCACTTCGAGCTGGTGGAGGGGGTCTCCTGCCCGCGCCGGTCGGAGGCCGGTCCGGCCGAGGAGGTGACCGACGCGGCGGAGTCCTGCCCGGTCGAGGCGATCACCGTGCGGGACACCGGCACCGGCGACGTGCCGGCGCCCGAGCGGTGAGCCCCGGTCAGCCGCGCGGCTTGGCCGCGACGAACACCGCGTAGCCCAGCGCCGATCCGTCGGCGATCCTGGGCAGCGTTTCGCGCGCCTCGGCCCAGTAGTCCTCCTGGCCGGACGGGGTGGTGAAGGTGTGTTGCAGGCGGGCGATGTTCTCCTGGACCACCGCCAGGGTCTGCCGCCAGCTGCGGTCGGAGACGTCGATCGCCTCCACCATGACGAGGCCGGCGTCCGCGACCGCCTCGGCGTAGTCCTCCAGCGTCGGCATGGCGGAGATGTGGAACCCGGCGAACCGTTCCTCGACGGCGGTCTGCTCGTCCAGGTCGGCGCCGCGCCGGATGAAGTCCGCGACGGCGAGCCTGCCGCCGGGGCGCAGCACGTGTGCGGCCTGCGACAGCGCGCGGCGGCGGTCGGGCATGTGCAGCAGGGACTCGAAGAACCATGCCGCGTCGAAGGATTCCGGCGGGAAGGGCAGGTCCAGGGCGTCGGCGAACGCGAAGCGCACCCGGTCCTGCAGGCCTTCCGCCGTCGCGCGTTCGGTCGCCGCGGCGAGCTGCTGGCGGCTGACGTTGACGCCCACCACGTCGACGTTCCTGGCGCGCGCCAGGCGGACGGCGGGTTCCCCGATGCCGCAGCCGATGTCGAGCACGGACCGCGCCGGCTCGACCGCCAGCTTCTCGATCATCAGGTCGGTCATGTTGTCGGCGGCCTCCCGCATGCTGCGGGTGCCGTCGTCCCAGAGTCCGAAGTGGAGGCTGCCGTCCAGCAGCGCGGTGAACACGTCGCCGTGCTCGTCGTGGATTTCACCGGCGCCCGGTGATGGTCGCTGTGCTCGGTTCATCTCGTGGGTCTCGCCTTCGAGGCTGCGGTGATTGCGGAATTCGTTTCGGCGCGATCCGGCCGTGCCGGGCCGGAAGAGTTTTTGGGGACCGCACTGCACGCTATTGCAGCGGAATGGGGTGCTGCAACCGAGGAAACGACTTCGACCTGATCGTGGAATCGCCTCGGAAAAGTGGATCAGCGGCGCCGTTTCGTCGCGTCGCGTGCGGGTGTCGATAATCCGCTGGGGTGAACCGGTGGAATACCGGGTGTCGGCGATTCTCGGCCGTTGCTGGGGCATTTCGGGACACCTAGCATCGAGTTCGTCGTCCGCAATTCTCACCGAATGTTCGAGCATCGGATTACAGGAGGAAAGATGGGCACGAGCGACGTGGCCGGCCCGGTGGAACTGTCCATGAGCGACGAGTTCTTGGCCAATCCCCACCCGTGCCTCGCGGCTTGGCGGGAGAGCGGTCCGGCGCAACCGGTCGTCCTGCCGGACGGGCGCGAGTGCTGGGTGGTGACGCACTATCCCGACGTCGTGAACGTGCTGTCCAGTCCTCACGTGAGCTGCGACCTCTCGCCGGAGCGCAGCGGCGCCGACGAGGTGGCTCCGGAGGTGGCCGAGGCGTTCCGGTCCATCCGGCAGGGACTGTTCATCAACATGGATCCGCCCGACCACACCCGGTTGCGCAAACTGGTGGTGCGCGAGTTCAGCGCGCGCCGTGTGGAAGCGCTGCGGCCGCAGGTGCGGGCCATCGCCGACAGGCTGCTGGATGCGTTGCACGGCGAGGACGAAGTCGACCTCGTCCGCTCTTACAGCTATGCGTTCCCGGTGTCCGTGCTGTGCGCGCTGCTCGGCATTCCGGAAGCGGACGCCGTGCAGTTCCGGGAGTGGACCAACCAGGCGCTCGGATTCGTCGGAGACCCGGAAAAGGCACCCCAGGTGGTCTCCGCCGTGAACTCCTTCTACGCCTACTTCGAGGAATTGCTCGACGCCAAGCGCAGGAATCCGGAGGACGACCTGCTGAGCGCGCTCGTGACGGGTGCCGGCGGTGAAGTGGCCGATCGGGAGCTCGCCGGCGTGGCGCTGCTGCTGTTCGTCGCCGGGCACGAGACGACGTCCCACTCGCTGGCGCTCGGCGTGCTGTCCCTGCTGGACCACCCGGCGGAACTCGCCGCCGTGCGGGAAGATCCCACCGCGTTGGCGGCCCACGTCGACGAACTGCTGCGCTACGACGGGCCGTCCACGCCGGGTGTTTTCCGCTTCACCACGGCGGACATCCAGCTCGACGACACCACGATCCCCGCCGGCTCCTGGGTGCTCGCGTCGCTGGCCGCCGCGAACCGCGACCCCGAGCGCTTCGCCTCGCCGGACGTGCTGGACTTCGACCGCGCGGAGAACGGGCACGTCGCGTTCGGGCGGGGAATGCACTACTGCCTCGGTGCTTCCCTGGCCAAGGTCGAGATGGAGATCGGCCTCGGCTCGCTCTTCGTGCGCTACCCGAACCTCGAACTGGCCGTGCCGGTCGAGAAGTTGCGATGGCGGCCCGGCTACATGCGCGCAGTGGAGGAACTCCCGGTGCGCCTGGGCCCGCTCCGGACGAGCTGACCTCGGCCGGTGGGGGGGGGGGGGGGGGCCCCCCCCCCCCCCCCCCCCCCCCAAACCCAAAAAACCAGCCAGGGAAGACAAAACCCCACACCCCCCCCCCCCCCCTTCACACCCTCCTTTTTTACACCCCCCAACGAGGACAA
>NZ_JBWKKH010000001.1:288274-396252 GCF_056431645.1 Saccharopolyspora sp. NPDC045839 | reverse complement strand
TGGGGGGGGAGGGGTGGGGGGGGTGGCCGGGGGACGTGGGGGGGGGGGAGGGTTTGTGGTGGCGTGGGGGCGTGGTCGGGAGGAGGGAGCGGGGGGGGGGGGGGGGGGGCCCCCCCCCCCCCCCCCCCCACGCGGCCCTCAGACCCAGGCCGACAGCCGGGGCAGCACGGACCGCAGCACCTCCGCGATCTCGTCGAACTCCGGCTGGTCGCAGATCAGCGGCGGCGCCAGGTGGATGTAGGGCTTGTCGTGGTCCCCGCACCGGATGTGCAGGCCCGCTTCGAACAGCTCGCGGCGCAGCCGCCGGTCGATGAGCTGCTCGCACTCCTCCGGCGAGAACGGCTCCTGCGTCGCGTTGTCCTTGATCAGTTCCAGGGAGAACAGGAAGCCGGCACCCTGCACGTCGTTGACCACCGGCAGTTTCCGCAGACCTTCCAACGTGTTGCGCAGCGCCGCCTCCTTGCGCAGTACGTGCTCGTAGACGCGCTCGTGCTCCAGGATGTCCATGTTCGCCATGGCCACGGAGGTCGACACCGGGTGGCCGCTGAAGGTGTAGCCGTGGGCGAACATGACGTGCTCCGGCAGGAACGGTTCCAGCAGCCGCTCGGACGCGATCGTCGCGCCGAGCGGCGCGTAGCCGCTGGTGATCCCCTTGGCGCAGCAGATGATGTCGGGCTGGAAGCCGAAGCGGTCACAGCCGAAGAGGTGGCCGAGCCTGCCGAAGGAGTCCACGATGTCGTCGGAGATCAGCAGCACGTCGTACTGGTCGCAGATCTCGCGGACGCGGGCGAAGTAGCCCGCCGGCGGCACCACGCAGGCGCTCGGGTGGGGCAGCGGCTCCAGGATCACCGCGGCGACCGACTCCGGGCCCTCCTGCTCGATGGCCGCCCTGATCTCCTCGGCGTCGTACGGGTCTGCCACGTTGCGGCTGACCGGCCCGCGCGGCTCGAAGATCTGGTGCAGCAGCGCGAAACCGCCCATCGCCACGGCCGCGTAGGTGCTGCCGTGGAAGGACCACTCGCGGCTGATCACCTTGTGCTTGCCGGTTCTCCCGGTCAGCGCGAAGTACTGGCGGGCCAGCTTCCACGCGCTGTCGACGGCTTCGCTGCCGCCGCAGGTGAAGAACACGCGGTTGAGATCGCCGGGCGCCGCGGCGGCGAGCCGCTCGGCGAGCTCCACGGCGGGGCGGGGCGCGTGCTCCATCGCCGGGAAGTAGGCGAGCTCGGCTGCCTGCCGCGCCGCGGTGGCGGCGAGGTCCGGCCGCCCGTACCCCACCTGCACGACGAACGCGCCGGCGACCGCGTCGAGGTAGCGGCGACCCTGTTCGTCCCAGACGTAGGGCCCCTCACCGCGGGTGATGATGGACACCGGCCCGTCCGTCGGCTCGCCGTAGCCCCGCATGAGGTGATCGCGGGCGGCGAGCCCGAGGCGGCTGTCGGCGGGCTGCGCGGTGGTGGATTCGGAGGTCAGAGTCATCGGCGATCCTTTTCTCTCAGCGGACTTTCGAGCACTCGTCGCGGTGCTCGAAATTCGTGGTGATCCAACCGTCCACGAGCGACGCGGTCTGCTCGGCGTAGCGGTCGATCATGGTGAAGTGGTCACCCGGCACGAAGAGCACGTGCCGGTCATCGGGCGTGGCGTCGGCGGACAGGTTCCGCGGGAAATCGGGCGTTTCCCGCTCCGGGTGGACGAACAGCAGCGGTGTGGACACCGGGCCGGGCGTCCAGTCCTCGAACAGCCGCAGGTACGCGCCCATCGCGGTCAGCTGCGCCTGGTCGGTGCGCAGGTTCGGCAGCGTGCCGTCGAGCCGGTGGGCGACCCGGGCCATCTGCACGAAGCAGCCGCCTCCCGGCGCGGGGCTGTCGAGCAGCACCAGTGCCGCCGGGGCGGCGCCTCGCTGTTCCAGCAGCGCGGTGACGGCGTAGGCGAACCAGCCGCCTGACGAATAGCCGACGAGCACGACGGGTTCGCCGCCGGCGCAGTCGAGGACCTTGTCGGCCTGGGTCTCGATGGCGGCGGTGAGCGTCGCGGGCAGCGGTTCGTCGTTCTGGTAGCCAGGGGTCGGCAGCACCTGAGCCGGGCGCTGGTCGCGGAACACCGACGCGAACCTGGCGAATTGGTAGGGGCTGGTCGGCGCGACGAGGGACGGGAAGCAGATCAGCCCCGGCCCGGTTCCGCCGCGCGTGAGCGGCACGGGCTCCACCGCCGCGCTCGGGTCTCCCGCGTCGAAGGCCGGGCGCAGCCGCGACATGATCTTCAGCAGCTCGATGCCCTCGTCGAACCGGTCCAGGTCGCCGAGCTGCCGGTAGGAGCGGACGAGTTCGTCGTCCACCGGGCCGGACCCTTCACCGGAGCGCTGCGGCGGGACCGGACTTTCCGGGGTTTCCAGCGATTTCCGGAGGAAATCGGCCAGTTCGGCGGGGGTGGCGTGGTCGAAGACCAGCGTCGTCGGCAGGTGGCGGCCGGTGGCGGTGGCGAGCCGGTTGCGCAGCTCCACCGCGGTGAGGGAGTCGAAACCGAGCTCCAGGAACGGCCGGTCCGCGATGATCGCCCCGGCGTCCGCGTGGCCCAGGACGACGGCGGCGCGGGAGCAGACCAGTTCCAGCAGGGTTCGGCGCTGCTCGGCCTCGGGCAGACTCGCGAGCCGTTGGAGGAGCGCTTCGCGCTCCGGTCCGTTGCCGCGGCGACCGTCCTGGGCACGGCGCCGGATGACCTCGCCGAACAGCGGCGGGAGCGCATCGCCGCGGGACCGGAGGGCCTTGCCGTCGAGGCGGAGCGGCATGACGTGCGGATCGGGCAGGTCGCGGGCCGCGTCGAAGGCGGCCATGCCGTCATCGGGGCCGAAGGGCAGCACGCCGCCGGCGGCCATGCGGTCCCGGTCGGTGTGGCTGAGGTGCTCCGTCATGCCGGTGGTGGTGTCCCAGGGGCCCCAGGCGAGGGACTGGGCGGGAAGTCCGCGGGCGTGGCGGTGTTGGGCGAAGGCGTCGAGGAAGGTGTTGGCGGCGGCGTAGTTCGCCTGGCCGGGGTTGCCGAGGATTCCCGCGGCGGACGAGTAGACGGTGAAGAACGCCAAGTCGTGGTGCCGGGTGGCGTGGTGCAGGTGCCATGCCGAGTCCACTTTGGATTCCAGCACTGCGGCGAGTTGTCCGGCGGTCAGCGCATGGAGGGCGCTGTCGCGGAGTGCGCCGACGGTGTGGACGACGCCGGTCAGCGGGTGCTCGGCGGGGATCCCGTCGATCAGGTCGGCGAGCTGGCGGGGGTCGGTGGTGTCGCAGGCCGTGATGGTGACCTTCGCGCCCAGGGCGGTCAGTTCGTTGCGGAGGCCCTTGGCGCCCGGTGCGGCTGGGCCTTGGCGGCTGGCCAGGAGGAGGTGTCCGGGGTGTTGTGCGGCGAGGTGGCGGGCGAGGACGCTGCCGAGGGCGCCGGTGCCGCCGGTGATGAGGATGGTGCCGTGGGGGTCGGGCGTGGTGGGGATGGTGAGTGCGAGTTTGCCGGTGTGGCGGGCGTTGCTGAGGTGCCGGAATGCCTCGGGTGCCCGGCGGATGTCCCAGGCGGTCACCGGCAAGGGGGTCAGCCGGCGTTGATCGAACAGCGTGGTGAGGTCGCCGAGCATGGCCTGCAGGTGGGCCGGGTCGACTTCGGTGAGGTCGAAGGCGTGGTAGTGCAGTTCGGGGTGTTCGGCGGGGTCTCGGGGGTCGGTCTTGCCGAGTTCGATGAAGTGCCCGCCGGGCGTGAGCAGCTCCAGCGAAGCGTCCAGGAGCTCGCCGGTCACTGAGTTCAGGACGACGTCGACCGAGGGGAACTGCGTTGCGAAGTCCGTGGTGCGGGACGAGGCGATGTGATCCGAAGGAATGCCGAGTTCTCGTAGGGTCGCCCATTTGCTGGGGTGTGCGGTGGCGTAGATGTCGGCGCCGTAGTGCTGGAGCAGCTGGATCGCGGCCATGCCGACACCGCCCGCGGCGGCGTGCACGAGGACCTTCTGCCCGGGTTGGACCTCGGCCAGGCCGTGCAGCGCGTGATAGGCGGTCAGGAACACCGCGGGCGTGGCGGCGGCCTGGGCGAACGTCCAGTCCTGCGGTACGCGGGCGAGCAGCCGGTGGTCGGTGATCGCGAGCGGGCCCATCGCACCGGGCAGGATGCCCCACACCCGGTCGCCGACCCGCAGGCCGGGCACGTCGCCGGCGATCTCAGCGATGACGCCGGCGCCTTCCGCACCGAGTGGCGGGGTGCCGGGGTACATGCCGAGGGTGTTGAGGACGTCGCGGAAGTTCACGCCGACGGCCCGCACCGCGACCCGGACCTGACCGGCTTCCAGCGGCCCTGCGACCTGCGGGAACGCCGCGAGGTGCAGGTTGTCGATGCTGCCGCGCTCGGTCACGTCCAGCCGCCACGCACGCCCCTCGGGCGGGATGAGGGCCTCCTGGGCGCGGGTCAGGCGCGGCACGAGAATCGCGTCACCCCGCACCGCGAGCTGCCACTCGCCGTGACGCAGCGCCATGCCGACGGCCCGCCCCAGCACATCGTCGAGATCGGCGCCGAGGTCGGTGTCGACGAGCAGGATGCGATCCGGGTGCTCGTTCTGCGCCACGCGCAGCAGGCCCCACAGCGGGCCGGTGACCAGGTCCGGAACCTCTCCCGGCTGCGCCGCAACCGCGTTCCGGGTCAGCAGGACCAGCCTGGTCGAGGCGAATTCCTCGCGGGCCAGCCACGACTGCACCAGATCCACGGCCTGCTGCGCCGAGCGCGCCACCGCGCCCGGAACACCGGAGTCGCACCGCTCTTCGGTGCGGAAGTCGGCGACCACCACATCCGGCACCGGCCGACCGCGGAGCTCGTCCAGGTTCGCGTCCGGTTCGATGCGCACCCACTGCGCTGCGGCGGCTTCCTCCGCGAGGCCGTGCGGTAGCCAGGAGAGGCGGAACAGCGGGTCGTGCGCCGGGCCGGCCACCGGGCGCAGGGTCAGGGAGTCGATACCGGCGACGAACCGGCCGCGGTCATCGGCGGTGACGACCTGCAGTGCGTCTCCGGTCCGGCGCAACCGAACCCGAAGCCGGGTGGCGCCGCGGTGCGCGCGAACTCCCTTCCACGAGAAGGGCAACCGGAGACCGGTGTCCCAACCGATCAGGAACGCGGTGTGCAGAGCGGCGTCGAGCAGCGCCGGGTGAACGACCCAGTCGCCCCGGTGGTCCTCGCCGAGACCGACCTCGGCGTAGATGTCGTCCCCGCGTTGCCACGCGCTGTGCAGCCCTTGGAACGTGGGCCCGTACTCGAAGCCGTGGTCGGCCAGATCGTCGTAGAGACCGGCGACGTCGACCGGGGTTGCGCCGCCCGGCGGCCAGGTCTCGAAGACCGGTTCCTCGTCGGGGGAAGCGCCCTGTGCGACGAGCGTTCCCGTGGCGTGGCAGACCCAGTCGTCGTCGCCGGACCGGGAGTGGATCGTGATGGCGTGGTGGCCCGACTCGTCGCAGGCGACGACGAGGTTCAGGGTGACCTGATCGTCGCCGGACAGCGTCAACGGGCTCTGCAGGACCAGCTCCTCGACCTCGTGGCCGCCGAGGTCCCCGGCCGCGAGCAGCGCCATCTCGGCGAACACCGTGCCGGGGAGGACCACTCGGCCCTGGACCACGTGCTCGGCCAGCCACGGGTGGGACCGAGCGGAAACCCTGCCGGTGAACAGGATTTCGCCGGTGCCGGGCACGTCGGTGCGGGCGGTGAGCAGCGGATGCCCGGTGGCCGTCAGGCCGAGGCCGTCGGGATCGCCGGCGGACGAGCGCGGCGACAGCCAGAAGTCCTGGTGCTGGAAGGCGTAGGTGGGCAGGTCGAGGTGCCGGGGGCTCGGGAAGTGCGGCGTCCAGTCGGCGGCGACGTGGTGGGTGTGCGCGAGAGCGACGTTGGCGAGCAGCTGGTGCCCGCTGTCGTGATCCCGGCGAAGGGTCGTGATGGTGATCGCGTCGGGGTGGTTGATGTGGTGGGTGAGCGTGGGGTGCGGGCTGGGTTCGAGGTAGACGTGGTGTCCGGTGGTGTGGAGTCGGGTGATGGTGTCGTGGAAGTGCACGGTGGTGGCGAGGTTGGTGTACCAGTAGTCGGCGTCGAGTCCGGTGGTGTCGAATGCTTCGCCGGTGACGGTGGAGTGGAACGGGATTTCGCTGGTTTGCGGGGTGAGTCCGGCGAGTTGTTCCAGTAGTGGTTGCTGGAGTTGTTGGACGTGGTGGCTGTGGGAGGCGTAGTCCACGGGCAAGATCCGCGATCGGATTCCCTGTTCGCTGAAGGAACGGTGGAGATCGTGGATGGCGTCGGTGTCGCCGGAGAGCACGGTGGCGGTGGGGCTGTTGATCGCGGCGACTGAAACGCGTTCCGGGTCGAGGTACGACTTGAGGTCGTCGACCGAGAGTGCCGTGGAGAGCATGCTGCCGTGTCCGGCGAGGCGGGTGCGGATCAGCTGGGATCGCAAGGCGACGACGCGGGCGGCCTGGTCGAGATCGAGTGCGCCCGCGATGTGCGCGGCGGCGATTTCTCCTTGGGAGTGGCCGACGACGGCGGCGGGCCGGACCCCGTAGGACTGCCAGACCCGGGCAAGGGAGACCATGACGGCGAACAACGCGGGTTGGATGACATCCACCCGTTCCAAGACATCGCCGTCGCGGAGCAGGTCGGTGACCGACCAGTCCTGGTATCGCGATAGCGCTTGGTCGCACTCGTTGAGGGCTGCGGTGAAAACGGGGTTGGTGTCGAGCAGTTCGCGGCCCATGCCGGGCCATTGGCCGCCCTGACCGGGGAAGACCATGACGATCCGGTCGGTGCTGCGGGTGGGAATCTGCGTAGGCCGGATGATGCCCGGTGTTTCGGCGCCGCTGGCGAGATCGGCCAGGTGTCGCAACAGGTTCTGGCGGTCCTCGCCGAGCAGGACGGCGCGGTGCGAGAATGCGCTGCGCTTGCTCAGAGCCGCCCCGACATCCGCCGGTTCCCAGCCGTCCTGGCCACTGAGGTGGGTGTGCAGGCGCTTCGCGTGCGTTTCGAGCGCCTCCGGCGTCTTGGCGGAAACCACCCACGGAACCACCGTGCTGCCGACATCCTGGGGCTCAGCCGAATCGTCCCTCGTGGACTCGCCAGGCGATGGCTGTTCCAGGATGACGTGGGCGTTCGTGCCGGAGACGCCGAAGGACGACACGGCGGCCCGGCGAGGCCGGCCGGCATCCGGCCAGGGCTGCGGTCGCGATAGGAGAGCGACGCTGCCATCGCTCCAGTCGACGTGCGTCGAAGGCGTCTCGACGTGCAGCGTGGCGGGCAGTTCGTCGTGGTGGAGCGCCTGGACCATCTTGATGATCCCGGCGACGCCTGCGGCGGCCTGGGTGTGGCCGATGTTGGACTTCAACGACCCCAGCCACAGGGGGCGGTCCTTGGTGTGGTGCCGGCCGTAGGTGGCGAGAAGCGCCTGGGCCTCGATCGGATCGCCGAGAGCCGTCCCGGTTCCGTGCGCTTCGACGGTGTCGATGTCGCCGGGGGCGAGCCCGGCGTTGGCGAGCGCCTGCTCGATGACGCGTTCCTGGGAAGGCCCGCTGGGTGCGGTCAGGCCGTTGCTGGCGCCGTCCTGGTTCACCGCGCTGCCGCGCACAACCGCCAGGACGCGGTGACCGTTGCGCTGGGCGTCGGAGAGCCGTTCCAGCACCACCACGCCGACGCCCTCGGAGAACACCGTGCCGTCCGCGCCGGATCCGAACGCCTTGCACTTGCCGTCCCGCGCCACGCCCCGCTGGCGGCTGAACTCCAGGAAGATGCCGGGCGTGGCCATCACGGTCGCGCCCCCGGCCAGGGCCAGGCCCGACTCGCCCGACCGCAGCGACTGGCACGCCAGGTGCATCGCCACCAGCGACGACGAGCACGCGGTGTCGACCGTGACCGCCGGGCCTTCCAGGCCGAGCGTGTAGGAGATGCGGCCCGACATGACGCTCGCGGTGTTTCCGGTCGCGACGAATCCCTCGAACTGCTCGTGGTCCTGGCGCAGCACGGCCGCGTAGTCCTGCCCGTTGGTGCCGGTGAACACGCCGGCGTTCGCGCCGCGGAGGGAGTCGGGGTCGATCCCGGCGTTCTCGACCGCTTCCCAGGTGGTTTCGAGCAGCAGGCGCTGCTGCGGGTCCATGGCGAGCGCTTCGCGCGGGCTGATGTTGAAGAAGGCCGCGTCGAATCCCGCCGGGTTGTCGAGGAAACCGCCGTGCCGCGAGTACGACTTCCCGACGGCGTCGGGGTCCGGGTCGAAGAGGTCGTCGAGGTTCCAGCCGCGGTTGGTGGGGAACCCGGTGATCGCGTCGGTGCCGGAACGCACCAGTTCCCACAGGCGCTCGGGCGTGTTCACGCCGCCGGGGAAGTGGCATGCCATGCCGATGATCGCGATCGGTTCGTCCGCCGCGACCTCCCGCGACGCGGCCTGGACAGTCGACTGTGGACTGTCGGGAACCAGCTGGGACAGGACGAACGTCGCCAGTTGGGCGGGCGTGGGGTGGTCGTAGATGAGCGTGGTGGGCAGGGGCACCTGGGTGGTGGCGGTGAGCTGGTTGCGGAGCTGGATCGCGGTGACGGAGTCGTAGCCGAGGTGGTGGAAGGTGTGGTGGGTGGGGATGGCGTTGGGGTCCGGGTGGTTGAGGATCTCGGCGGTGTGGTGGGTGATGTGGTCGAGCAGGTGGGCGTGTCGCTGCTGCGGCGGGAGCCCTTCGAGCTCTTGCCGGAGGGTGTTGGTGGGCCGGGCGCTCTCGGCGGCGGGGGCGAAGTGCGCGAGGAGCGGGCTCGGGCGGGTGGCGGTGTAGGCGTCGTGGAACCGGTCCCAGTTGACGTCGGTGATGATCTGCGCGGTGTGCCGGTGGGTGAGGGCGGTGTGGAGGGCGTGCAGCGCGGTCTCGGGTGCCATGGGCTGGATGCCGTGGCGGATACCGGTGTTGTGGATCTCGCCCATGCCCTGGTCGTGCCACAGGCCCCAGTTGATGCTGATCGTGTTGTGGCGGTGGTGTTCGGCGAACGCGGTGAGGTAGGCGTGCGCGGGCGAGTAGTTGCCCTGCCCGGGGGCGCCGAAGGTGGCGGCGATGGAGGAGAACAGGACGATCAGCGGGTCCTGGTGCCGGGTCAGCTCGTGGAGGTGGGCGGTGCTGTCGATGCGGTGGCGGAGGATGTGGGCGATCTGCTCGGGCCGGATGGTGTTGATGGTGGCGTCGTCGAGGGTGCCCGCGGTGTGGAACACGGCCGACAGCGGGAACTCTTCCGGCACGGATTCGAGCAGCTCCGACACGGCGGCACGATCGGTGACGTCGCAGCCGGCGATCGTGACGCGGCTGCCCAGTTCGGCCAGTTCCTCCCGGAGTTCGCGGGCGCCGGGCGCGTTCTCGCCGCGGCGGCTGGCGAGCACGATGTTCGGGGCGCCCAGCCGGGCCAGCCAGCGCGCCACCTGGCTTCCGATGCCGCCCGTGCCGCCGGTGACCAGGGTGGTGCCGGTCGGCTTCCAGGGTGCGGTGCCGGTGCTGGGTTTGGGAGTGCGGGCGAGCCGTGCGATGTGGGTGCCGGTGGGCCGGATGGCGGCTTGGTCCTGGGTCCGGTCGTGGAGGAGCGCGGCGAGCCGGATGGCGGTGCGGTGGTCAGGTGTGCGGGGGAGGTCGATGAGCCCGCCCCAGCGGTGGGGGTGTTCGAGCGCGGTGACGCGGCCGAGCCCCCAGACGGTGCTGTGCGCGGGGTGGGTGAGCGGGTCGTGCGGGCCGGTGGTGACGGCGCCCCGGGTGAGGCACCACAGCGGCGCGGAGATGTCGAGGTCGCCCAGGGCCTGGATGAGAGCCACGGTGGATGTGACCGCGCGAACCGCGGTTTCCGCCGTTGTGTCCTCTGCGGATTCTTCGCCGGGCACGGCGAGGAGCGAGATGATCCCGGCCAGCGGTGCGATGTCCTCGGTTTCACGGCGGATGAGTTCCGCGAAGGCATCGCGGTCGAGGGGCTCGACGGTGTCGATGACCAGTTCGTGCGCTTGCGCGCCGTGTGCGTTGATCGCCGCGGTCACGACTTGCGCCGGATCGGGCGGCGTGATGATGAGCCAGGTCCCGGTGAGGGTCGCGGCGGGCGGTTCGGGAAGAGCTTCCCAGGTGATGTCGTAGCGCCAGGTGTGGGCTGTGGTGTCGTGGCGTTGTTGGTCTCGCCAGGCGGCGAGCGCGGGCAGCACGTCGCGGAACGGCGTGGCCTCGTCGATGTCGAGGGCGGCGGCGAGTGCGGTTGCGTCTCGGCTCTCGACGGTTTCCCAGAACCCGGTGTCGTCCTGGGCGTCTGCTGCCGTCGCGTGGTCGGCGGCCGGTTCGAGCCAGAAGCGCTCGCGCTGGAAGGGATACGTGGGGAGCGCGACGCGTTCGCGGCCGGGCACGACCGCTTCCCAGGCGATGGGTGTGCCGTGCGCCCACAGGTGAGCGGCGTTGGTCAGAACCGTGTCCGTGCTGGGGTGATCGCGGTGGAGGCTGGTCGCGGTGACGACATCGGCGGCCGTGGTGTTGATGTGGTGCGTGAGCGTGGGCTGCGGGCTGGGCTCCAGGTAGAAGCGGTGTCCGGTGGCGTGGAGCCGGGTGATGGTGTCGTGGAAGTTCACCGTGGTGGCGAGGTTGGTGTACCAGTACTCGGCGTCGAGTCCGGTGGTGTCGAGTGGTTCGCCGGTGACGGTGGAGTGGAACGGGATCTCGGCGGCTCGTGGAGTGAGCCCGGCGAGTTGCTCTAGAAGCGGCTGCCGGAGGTTCTGGACGTGGTGGCTGTGGGAGGCGTAGTCCACGGGCAGCAGCCGCGAACGGACGCCCTCGTTGGTCAGCGTGGCGTGGAGGTGGTGGATGGCGTCGGTGTCGCCGGAGAGCACGGTGGCGGCGGGGCTGTTGATCGCGGCGATCGAGACCCGATCGTCGAGGTAGGGCTTGAGGTCGTCGAGGGACAACGGGGCGGAGAGCATGCTGCCGTGTCCGGCCAGATGCGTGTGGATGAGCTGGGACCGCAGGGCGACGACGCGGGCGGCTTGGTCCAGGTCGAGGGCGCCGGCGATGTGCGCGGCGGCGATTTCTCCTTGGGAGTGGCCGACGACGGCCGCCGGCTGAACTCCGAGTGCCTGCCACAGCCGGGCCAGGGAGACCATGACGGCGAACAGCGTCGGTTGGACGATGTCCACGCGTTCCAGGGAGGCTCCGTTGCGGAGCAGGTCGGTGACCGACCAGTCCTGGTACCTCGCCAGCGCCTGATCGCATTCGGCCATGGCGGCGGCGAACACCGGGCTGGTGTCGAGCAGCTCGCGGCCCATCCCGGACCATTGGCCGCCCTGGCCCGGGAAGACCAGCACCACGCGGTCGGCATCGGCCGCCACGGGGTCCGCGTTGCGCACCAGGCGCGGCGACGATTCGCCACCGGCGAAGGAGTGCAGCCGGGTCAGGAACTCGTCGGCGCTGCCGCCGAGCACCACGGCGCGGTATTCGAACGCGGCCCGGGTGGTGGCCAGCGACCACGCCACGTCCGGTGGATTCCAGTCGTCCTGATCGCGGAGGTAGGTGTGCAGGCGCGCAGCCTGGTCGCCCAGGGCGTCCGGTGTCTTGGCGGAAATCACCCACGGCACCAGCACACCACCGAGCCCCTCGATGGTGTCCACGAACACGGCCTCACCAGAATCGTCCCTTGTGGACCCGATAGCCGGCTGTTCGAGGATGAGGTGCGCGTTGGTGCCGGAGACGCCGAAGGAGGACACGGCGGCGCGACGCGGCCGGTCGCTTTCCGGCCAGGGCTGCGGCTCGGTGAGCAGCGCGAGAGTTCTGCTGCTCCAGTCGATGTGCGGCGATGGTTCGTCGGCGTGCAGCGTGACGGGCAGCTCGTCGTGGTGGAGGGCCTCGATCATCTTGATGACGCCCGCGACACCTGCCGCCGCCTGGGTGTGGCCGATGTTGGACTTCAGCGATCCCAGCCACAACGGTCGTTCGGCGCTGTGGTGCTGACCGTAGGTCGCCAGCAGCGCCTGGGCCTCGATCGGATCGCCCAGCGAAGTCCCGGTCCCGTGGGCCTCGACGGCGTCGACGTCGGCTGCCGTGAGCCCGGCGTTGGCCAGCGCCTGCAGGATCACGCGTTCCTGCGACGGGCCGTTCGGCGCACTGAGCCCGTTGCTGGTGCCGTCCTGGTTGACCGCGCTACCGCGGATCACGGCCAGGACCTGGTGGCCGTTCCGCTCGGCATCGGAGAGGCGTTCCAGCACCACCACGCCCGCGCCTTCGGCCCAGCCGGTGCCGTCGGCATCCGCGGAGAACGCCTTGCAGCGGCCGTCCTGCGCGAGCCCGCGCTGGCGGCTGAACTCGATGAACATCCCGGGCGTCGCCATGATCGTGGCCCCGCCGGCCAGCGCGAGCGCGGATTCGCCCGATCGCAGCGACTGGCACGCCAGGTGCATCGCCACCAGCGACGACGAGCACGCGGTGTCGACGGTCACCGCCGGTCCCTCCAGGCCCAGCAGGTAGGAGATCCGGCCGGACGCGACACTGCCCGCGTTGCCGAGGTATCCCTCCGCCTCCGGCGGCGCCTGCCCGGCGAACCGGATCCCGTAGTCCTGGTACATCAGCCCGGTGAAGACACCGGTGGCACTGGTGCGCAGGCCGGTCGGGTCGATGCCCGCGCGCTCCAACGCTTCCCAGGTGGTTTCCAGCAGGAGTCGCTGCTGCGGGTCCATGGCGAGCGCTTCGCGCGGGCTGATGCCGAAGAACGCCGGGTCGAACTGGTCGGCGTCGTGCAGGAACCCGCCGTGCCGGACGTACGACTTCCCCGACGCATCGGGGTCCGGGTCGAAGATCGCGTCCAGGTCCCAGCCTCGGCCGGTGGGGAAACCGGAGATCGCATCGGTGCCCGAGGCCACCAGATCCCACAGCCGTTCCGGCGAATCCACGCCGCCCGGCAGGCGGCAGGCCATGCCGACCACGGCGATCAGTTCGTCGGCGGCCGCGCGCGTGACCACCGTGCGGGAACGGCGGGTGAGCAGCTCGCCGAGCAGGAACGCGGCGAGCGCGCCGGGCGTGGGGTGGTCGAAGACGAGGGTGGTGGGCAGCCGCAGGCCGGTGGCCGCCCCGAGCCGGTTGCGCAGCTCCACCGCGGTGAGCGAGTCGAAACCGAGCTCGGCGAACGCGCGGTCGGCGGGAATCCCGTCCGGGCTGCCGTGACCGAGCACGATCGCGACGTTGTCGCGCACCAGGGTCACGAGGACGCGCATGCCGTCCTTTTCGGACATTCCGGCCAGTCGTCCCGCGAGGGAGCGGGAGTTGGTGCCCCGACGCCGGTGCGGAACGAGATCGCTCAGCAGCGGCGGAAGGGTGGACGACCGCGCCAGGGCGCGCAGCGCCCCGGTGTCCAGCCGCAGCGGCACCAGAGCAGGCAGTGTCGTGCCGCAGGCCGCGTCGAACAGCCGCATGCCTTCGTCGGGTTCGAGCGGGAGGACACCCGAGCGGACCATGCGATCCCGGTCGGCGGCGGACAGGTGCTCGGTCATGCTCTGGCTGGTGTTCCACGTGCCCCACGCCAGGGAGCGGGCCGGAGCGCCGTGGGCGACCCGGTGCTGGGCGAGGGCGTCGAGGAAGGCGTTGGCCGCCGCGTAGTTGGCCTGGCCGGGAGCGCCGAAGACCCCGGCCGCGGACGAGAACAGCACGAACATCGCCAGGTCGTGGTCGCGAGTGGCCTGGTGCAGGTGCCACGCGGCGGTGACCTTCGGGGCCAGGACGGCCGCCAGCTGCTCCGGGCGCAGGGCGTGCACCGGCGCGTCGTCGAGGACGCCGGCGGTGTGGATGACGCCGGTGAGGGGGTGCTCGGCCGGGACGTTGCCGAGGAGCTCCCGCACGGCATCGGCGTCGGTGAAGTCGCAGGCCGCGATGCTGACGCTTGCTCCCAGGGCCTGCAGCTCGTCGTGGAGCTCGGCGGCTCCCGGCGCGGCTGGGCCCTGCCGGCTCGCCAGGAGCAGGTGCCCGGTGTGCCGGGCGGCGAGGTGGCGGGCGAGCGCGCTGCCGAGGCCTCCGGTGCCGCCCGTGATCAGAATGGTGCCGTTGCCGGGCAGGGCGACGTCGTCCTGCGGATCGATGGACGTCAAGCGCGGCGCGACAATTGCGTCGCCGCGCAAGGCGATCTGCGGTTCGTCCTGCCGCAACGCGGTTGCGATCGCCCGGTGCACCGCGTCGTCATCACCGAGCCGATCGGTGTCGACGAGCAGGAAGCGGTCCGGGTGCTCGGTCTGCGCTGAGCGCAGTAGCCCCCACAACGCGGCGGTCGCCGGATCCGGAGCTTCGGACTCGTCGACCGCGACCGCGCCGCGGGTGAGCAGCACCATTCGAGCGGCAGTGGTCTCGGCGCGGCTCAGGAAGTCCTGCACCGCTTCGAGGACCTGCAGGGTCAGCCGTTCCACCAGCTCCGGCGGGGTTCCGCCGTCGCCGGGGGCCCGGTGGTCGAGCAGGACGAGCTCCGGGAGTTCGGCGTCGTCGACCGTTTCGGCCACGGGCGCCCAGGTGACCTGGAACAGGCCGCCCCGTGCTTCGGTCCGCACGGAGGGCAGCGGGCGCAGCGTCAACGACTCGACGGTCGCCACCAGGCGGCCGGTGTCGTCCGCGGTGCTGATCCGGATGGTGTCGGCGCCGGCGCGGGTCATGCGGACACGCGCCGGTGCCGCGCCGTGCTGGTGCAGGCGCACACCGGACCAGGAGTAGGGCACTCGGGGTTCGGCGTCCTCGGCCTGCCCGACGAACGCGGTGTGGAGGGCGGCGTCGAGCAGGGCCGGATGGACCGCCCACCCGTCCGCGCTCCGGAGGGCGTCGGCCCCGATCTCGGCGTAGACGCCATCGCCGAGCTGCCAGGCGGTGTGGAGCCCTTGGAACGCCGGGCCGTAGTCGAAGCCGTGCTCGGACACCGCGTCGTAGAGATCGCCGACGTCGATCGGTGTCGCGCCCGGCGGTGGCCACGCGGTGAACACGTCTTCTTCGTCGTCGAGCGCGCTTTCGAGGAGCACGCCTGTGGCGTGGCGTGTCCAGGAACCGTCGCTCTCGTCCTTCGAATGCAGGCTCAGGGAGGGCTCGCCGGATGCGATGGTCAGATGCACGGTGAGCCGGCCGTCCACGGGCATCACGAGCGGAGCGTGGAGGGTGAGCTCCTCGACGCCTTCGTAGCCGAGCTGCGCGGCGGCGTGCAGCGCCATGTCGAGGAACGCCGTGCCGGGGAGCAGGACCGTTCCGTTCACCGCGTGATCGGCCAGCCACGGGTGCGTGTCGAGCGAGACGCTCCCGGTGAACACGGTCTCCCCGGTGTCCGGCACCTCCGTCCGCGCGGCGAGCAGCGGGTGGCCCGTGCCCGTCAGCCCCAGCTGCGCCGGTTCGCCCGCGGCGCTGGGCACGGTCAGCCAGAAGTCCTCGCGCTGGAACGGATAGGTGGGGAGCGCGATGTGCCGCTCGGCGGGCAGGACCTCGGCCCAGGCGATCGGCGTGCCGTGGGTCCAGAGGCGGGCGGCGTTGGCGAGGAGGGTGTCGGTGTCGGACCGGTCGCGCTGCAGGGTGTTCGCGGTGATCGCGTCGGGATGGTCGATGTGGTGGGTGAGCGTGGGGTGTGGGCTCGGTTCGAGGTAGACGCGGTGCCCGGCGGCGTTCAGCCGGGTGATGGTGTCGTGGAAGTTCACGGTGGTGGCGAGGTTGGTGTACCAGTACTCGGCGTCGAGTCCGGTGGTGTCGAATGCTTCGCCGGTGACGGTGGAATAGAACGGGATTTCGCCGGCCTGCGGGGTGAGTCCGGCCAGCTTTTCCAGGAGTTGCTGTTGAAGGGTGTGGACGTGGTGGCTGTGGGAGGCGTAGTCCACCGGTAGCAGCCGCGCTCGAATGCCCTGCTCGATCAGCACCTGGTGGAGGCGGCGGATGGCGTCGGTGTCGCCGGAGAGCACGGTGGCGGTGGGGCTGTTGATCGCGGCGACTGAAACGCGTTCCGAGTCGAGGTACGACTTGAGGCCGTCGACGGACAGTGCGGTGGAGAGCATGCTGCCGTGTCCGGCGAGGTGCGTGTGGATCAGCTGCGACCGCAACGCGATCACCCGGGCGGCCTGGTCGAGATCGAGTGCGCCCGCGATGTGCGCGGCGGCGATTTCTCCTTGGGAGTGGCCGACGACGCCGGCGGGCCGGATCCCGTAGGACTGCCAGACCCGGGCCAGGGACACCATGACGGCGAACAACGCGGGTTGGATGACATCCACCCGTTCCAGCTCGTCCCCGCTGCGCAGCAGCTCCGCGACCGACCAGTCCTGGTACGCCGATAGCGCTTGGTCGCACTCGTTGAGGGCTGCGGTGAACACGGGGTTGGTGTCGAGCAGTTCGCGGCCCATGCCGGGCCATTGGCCGCCCTGACCGGGGAAGACCAGCACCACGCGGTCCGGGTCCGGTGTCGTGGCCCCGGTGCGCCGGACGATCCGGGGGGAGTCGCTGCCGCGGGCCAAGGTGTGGAGTTCGGCCAGCAGTTCGTCACGGCCGCGCCCGACGATCACGGCTCGGTGTTCGAGCGCGGCACGGGTGGTGGCCAGCGACCACGCCACCTTCGACGGCGTCCAGCCGGAATCGAGCGCCAGGTGGCCGTGCAGTCGTTCTGCTTGTGCTGCAAGGGCTTCCGGGCTTCGGGCGGAGATCACCCACGGAACGACGTCGTCGCCGGCGCGATCCACCACAGTGATCTCGGACGAGCCGGATTCCGGATCGTCCTGTGTGGACTCCTGCTGTTCGAGGATGAGGTGTGCGTTGGTGCCGGAGACGCCGAAGGCGGAGACGGCGGCGCGGCGTGGCCGGTCGTTTTCCGGCCAGGGCTGGGGTTCGGTGAGCAGTGCGAGTGTGCCGCTGGTCCAGTCGATGTGCGGTGAGGGTTCGTCGGCGTGCAACGTTGCGGGCAGTTCGCGGTGCTGGAGGGCCTGGACCATCTTGATGACGCCTGCGACGCCTGCGGCGGCTTGGGTGTGGCCGATGTTGGACTTCAGCGATCCCAGCCACAGGGGGCGTTCGGTGGTGTGGTGCTGCCCGTAGGTGGCGAGGAGTGCTTGGGCTTCGATGGGGTCGCCCAGTGAGGTCCCGGTGCCGTGGGCTTCGACGGCGTCGATGTCCGATGGGGTGAGCCCCGCGTTCGCGAGTGCCTGGTGGATGACGCGTTCCTGCGAGGGTCCGTTGGGTGCGGTGAGGCCGTTGCTGGCGCCGTCTTGGTTGATCGCGCTGCCGCGGATCACGGCGAGGATGTGGTGGTCGTTGCGTTGTGCGTCGGTGAGGCGTTCCAGGACGATGACGCCGGCGCCTTCGGCCCAGCCGGTTCCGTCGGCGTTGGCGGAGAATGCTTTGCAGCGCCCGTCTTTCGCTAGGCCGCGTTGGCGGCTGAATTCGATGAAGATCCCGGGTGATGCCATGACGGTCACTCCGCCTGCGAGGGCGAGTGTCGACTCCCCGGATCGCAGCGACTGGCAGGCGAGGTGCATGGCGACGAGGGAGGACGAGCAGGCGGTGTCGACGGTGACCGCCGGACCCTCCAACCCGAACGTGTAGGATACGCGGCCAGAGGCGACGCTGCCCGCACTGCCGTTGCCGAGGAACCCTTCCAGTTCCCCGAGCGAACGACCGGCCAGCCGGGTGGCGTAGTCCTGGTACATCATGCCCAGGAACACCCCGGCGCTGGTGCCGCGCAGCGCCTCGGGGTCGATCCCGGCGCGTTCGAGCGCTTCCCAGGTGGTCTCCAGCAGCAGCCGCTGCTGCGGGTCCATCGCCAGCGCTTCGCGCGGGCTGATCCCGAAGAACGCGGCGTCGAAAGCCGCCGGGGAGTCCAGGAATCCGCCGTGCCGGGCGTAGGACTTGCCGACCGCGCCCGGGTCCGGGTCGAAGAGGTCGTCCAGGTTCCAGCCGCGGTCGGCGGGGAATCCGGTGACGGCGTCGGTGCCGGAGCTCACCAGCTCCCACAGCTCGTCCGGCGAGTTCACGTTCCCGGGGAGCCGGCACGCCATGCCGACGATCGCCACCGGTTCGGCATCGGAGCTCCGGGACGCGACGACGGTGCGCCGGGTGCCCGCGTTCGTCAGGACGCCCCGGATGTGCTCGGCCAGCCGGGCGGGAGTCGGGTGGTCGAAGACGGCGGTGGTCGGCAGGCTCAGCCCGGTCGCGGCCATGAGGCGGCTGCGCAGCTCGACGGCGGTGAGCGAGTCGAAGCCCAGCTCCAGGAACTGCTTGTCGCCCGGGATGTCCTGGCTCCCGCCGTGGCCGAGCACGGCGGCGGCCTGGCCGCGCACGAGATCCAGCACCGCGCGCGCCCGCTCCTGCTCCGGCAGGTTCGCCAGCCGGTGGAGGGGCGCTTCCGGCTTCCGGCGTCGCTGCGGGACCAGCTCCTGCAACAGCGGCGGAACGCCTTGGGCTCGGGCGTGGGCACGCAGGCTCGTCATGTCCAGCCCGAGCGGCACGAGGTAGGGCAGCGGCGTGCGGCACGCGTCGTCGAACAGGCGCAGCCCCTCGTCGAGGTCGAACGCCCGCAGGCCCGCGCGTTCCGCTGCGGCCCGGTCGAGCTGCCCCGCCATGCCCTCCGGCGAAGCCCACGCGCCCCACGCGAGGGACTGCGCCGGCAAGCCGTGGGCCCACCGGTATTCGGCGAGTGCGTCGAGGAAGGTGTTCGCGGCGGCGTAGTTCGCCTGCCCCGGGTTCCCGAGCACAGCGCCAGCGGAGGAGAACAACACGAAGAGAGCGAGGTCGTTGCCGAGCGTGGCCCGGTGCAGGTTCCACGCGGCGTCCACCTTGGGCCGCAGCACCGCGGTCAACTGCTCCGCGCGCAGGGCGTGGACGGGCGCGTCGTCGAGCACGCCCGCCGTGTGGATGACACCGGTCAGCGGCTCGTCGTCGGGGATGCTGTCCAGGAGCCGTTCCAGGGCCTCGGGATCGGTGACATCGCAGGCCACGATGTCGGCCGACGCGCCCAGCTCGCGGCCGAGCGTCTCGGCTCCGGGGGCGGCGGGGCCCTGCCTGCTGACGAGCAGCAGGCGGCCGGTGTGCCGGGCGGCCAGGTGCCGGGCGAGGGCGCTGCCGAGGGCTCCTGTACCGCCGGTGATGAGGATCGTGCCGTTCGGGTCCGGTGCGGCCGCCTCGCCGGGCTCCGGCGCGGGCCGCAAGCGCGGTACGAACATCGCACCGTCGCGGACCGCGATCTGCGGCTCGTCGTGGTGCAGCGCGTCGGAGATCGCCTGCTCGACGGCCTCGTTCTGCGCCGCGGCGTCCACGTCGAGAAGGAGGATGCGGCCGGGGTGTTCGTTCTGCGCCGGGCGCAAGAGGCCCCACACGGCCGCCACGGCCGGATCGGGGACGTCACCCGGGCGCACCGCCACCGCGCCCTCGGTGAGCAGCGCGAGGTGGGCGGATGACTCCCGGGCGAGCCACGACTGCACTTGCGCGAGCGCCTCGTGCGTCAATCTCGTTGCGGTGCAAGCGAGATCGTCGTCCGTCGACCGGAAGTCCAGGACCACGACCTCGGAGTCCAGGGCCAACTCGTCGCCGGGGCGGTGGAACGCGCACCGCTGGCTCGCGACGGTGGAGTCCCACGTGCGCGGGGACCAGGCGAGCTGGAACAGGCTGCCCTGCCGGTCTGGATCGACCGGCATCGTCAGCTGCCGCAGGGCCAGGGATTCGATCGCGGCGACGGGCTGCCCGGTTTCGTCGGCGAGGTCGAGGCGCAGGCTTTCGGGACCGGTGCGGCGCAGGTGCACGCGCAGCCGCGAGGCGCCGCCGTGGTGGAAGCGGACGCCGCTCCAGGAGAAGGGCAGCGCGCCTTCGCCGTCCTCGGCGAGGAACGCGGTGTGCAGGGCCGCGTCCAGCAGCGCCGGGTGGATGCCCCACGTGCCCGTGCCGTGGTCCTCCGGCAGCGCGACCTCGGAGTAGAGGTCGTCGCCGAGTCGCCAGGCGGCGTGGAGCCCCTGAAAAGCGGGGCCGTAGTCGAAGCCGAGGTCGGCCAGGCGGTCGTAGAGGTCGCCGACGTCGATCGGCGCCGCCTCCGCCGGCGGCCAGTTGGCGAGGTCCGGTTCCGGCGCCGGATCGATCGCACCGAGGGTTCCGGTGGCGTGGCTGGTCCACGGCCCGTCGTCGCGACGGGAGAACACGTTCAGCGCGCAACGGCCGGTGCCGCCGTCCGGTTTGACGATCAGGCGCAGCGTGATGTGGTCGTGCCGGGGAAGCGGGAGTGCAGTGTGGACGGTGAGGTCTTCGAGCTCCTGGTCCAGTTCCGCGGCGGCGTGGACGGCCATGTCGAGGAAGGCCGTGCCGGGCAGCAGCACGATGCCCTGCACGGCGTGGTCGGCCAGCCAGGGGTGGGTGTCGAGCGAGATCCGCCCGGTGAAGACGATCTCGTCGGTGTCCGGCGACTCGACCCGGGCCGGGAGCAGCGGGTGCGCGGCGGCGGTCATGCCCAGGTGCTCCGCCGCGCCACCGGGCGGCGCTTCCAGCCAGAAGCGCTGGCGCTGGAACGCGTAGGTGGGCAGGTCGAGGACCCGGCCTTGCGGCAGCAGCGCCGCCCAGCGGGGCGACAGGCCGGTGGTGTGGGCGCGGGCGAGGGTGTCGAGGTACGCGGTGGCGTCGTCGGTGCCGGCCTGCAGGGTGGGGAGTGCGGGCGTGTCGCGAGCGGACCGGGCGAGGGTGGTGAGGGTGGCGTCGGGCCCCAGCTCCAGGTGGTGCGTGACGGCGTGGTTCTCGTGCAGCCAGGTGAGCGCGGGGTGGAAGCGGACCGGCCGGCGGATCTGGCGGGCCCAGTACTCCGGGGTGGCGATGTCGTCGGTGGGGGTCCCGGTGACGGTCGAGACGATCGGGATCGCCGGCGGGTGGTAGGTCAGCTGTTCGGCGATCCGCGCCAGCTCGTCGACGAGCGGATCGCAGTGCGCGGAGTGGAACGCCCGGCTGGTGTGCAGTTCCCGGACCGTGCGGCCCCGGCCGCGCCAGTGGTCGGTGATGGCCCGCACCGGGCCGGGGTCGCCGGAGATGACGGTGGACCGGGGCGCGTTGATCGCGGCGATGCCGACGCCGCTGCGCGGGTCGAGGAGCTCGGGATGCGCCTCGGCGAGCTCGTCCTCACCGGCCTGGATCCCGGCCATCACACCGGTGTCGGGCAGGGTGTGCATCAGCCGGGCTCGCCCGGCCAGCAGCGCCGCCGCGTCCGGCAGGGAGAACACCCCGGCCAGGTGGGCGGCGGTCAGCTCGCCGACGGAGTGGCCGATGAGGTGGTCCGGGGTGATGCCGTGGTGTTCCAGCAACCGGAACAGCGCCACCTGCAGCACGAACAGCGCGGGCTGCGCGACGAGCGTCTGCTCGACCTCTTCGTCCCGGCCGTGGAACACGATCTCCGACAGCGGCCGGTCCAGCCCCAGCAGCGGGTCCAGGTGCGCGCACGCCTCGTCCCAGGCCTGCGCGAACACCGGGAACACCTCGTGCAGCCCACGGCCCATGCCGGGCCGCTGGCTTCCCTGGCCCGACAACAACATCGCGGCGCTCGGATCACCGACCGCGATACCGCGCACCACACCGGGGTCTTCCCCGGCGCGGGCGACGGACTCCAGCCCGGCCAGCAGTTCCTCGCGGTCGCCACCCAGGACCGCGGCCCGGCAGTCGAAGCTCGCCCGCGAGCTCAGCGACGAGCCGACCGCCTGCGGTGTCCAGTCGGCGTCCTCCCGGAGACGAGCGAGCAGCCGCGCCGCCTGTTCCTGGAGCGCTTCGGGACTCTGCGCGGAGACGATCCACGGAACAGCAAGCGGTGATTCGTCCTTTGTGGACCCTTCTGTCGGCGCCTGCTCGATGATGAGGTGGGCATTGGTGCCGGAGACGCCGAAGGAGGACACGGCGGCGCGGCGCGGACGGTCGCCTTCGGGCCACGGCCGCGCTTCGGTGAGCAGCGCGACGCTGCCACTGCTCCAGTCGACGTGTGGTGAGGGTTCGTCGGCGTGCAGCGTGGCGGGCAGTTCTTCGTGGTGCAGCGCCTGGATCATCTTGATGACGCCCGCGACGCCCGCGGCGGCCTGGCTGTGGCCGATGTTGGACTTCAGCGACCCCAGCCACAAGGGCTTCTCGGCGGTGTGATGCTGCCCGTAGGTCGCCAGCACGGCCTGGGCCTCGACGGGATCGCCCAACGACGTCCCGGTGCCGTGCGCTTCGACCACGTCGACGTCGGCCGGGCGGAGCCCCGCATTGGCCAGCGCCTGCAGGATCACCCGTTCCTGCGATGGCCCGTTGGGCGCGGTGAGCCCGTTGCTCGCGCCGTCCTGGTTCACCGCGCTGCCGCGCACCAGCGCCAGCACGCGGTGGCCGTTTCGCCGCGCGTCGGAGAGCCGCTCCAGCACCACGACGCCTGCGCCTTCGGCCCAGCTCGTCCCGTCCGCGGCCGCGGCGAAGGACTTGCAGCGGCCGTCCTGCGCGAGCCCGCGCTGACGGCTGAACTCCACGAACACCGTGGGCGTGGACATGACCGTGGCGCCGCCGGCCAGGGCGAGCGTCGATTCGCCGGCGCGGAGGGACTGGCAGGCCAGGTGGATCGTGACGAGCGACGACGAGCAGGCGGTGTCGACGGTGATGGCGGGGCCCTGCAGCCCGAAGGTGTAGGCGATGCGGCCGGAGGCGATGCTGCCCGCGCTGCCGTTGCCCACGTAGCCCTCGAACTCCGGCGGGATGTGGTGGACCAGCCGGGCCCCGTAGTCCTGGTACATGATCCCGGTGAACACGCCGGTGCTGGTGGTGCGGAGGGCCTGGGGGGCGATGCCCGCGTGTTCGAGCGCTTCCCAGGACGTTTCGAGCAGCAGCCGCTGTTGCGGGTCGATCGCGGCGGCCTCGCGGGGGCTGATGTTGAAGGGCACGGGGTCGAACTGGTCGGCCTCGTGGAGGAATCCGCCGTGGCGGGTGTAGCTGGTGCCGGGGTTGTCCGGGTCGGGGTCGAAGAGGGTGGCGAGGTTCCAGCCGCGGTTGGTGGGGAAGCCGGTGATGGCGTCGGTGCCGGAGGCGACCAGCTGCCACAGCTCGTCCGGCGAGTGCACGCCACCGGGCAGGCGGCACGCCATGCCGACGATCGCGATGGGCTCGTCGGTGGCGGCGGTGCGAGCGGGCGCGGCGGCGGCCTGCTGAGCTCGGGGGAGGATCTGGCCGTCGAGGTAGGCGGCGAGTGCTTCCGGGGTGGGGTGGTCGAAGGCGAGGGTCGTGGGGAGTTGCAGGCCGGAGGCGGTGGCGAGCCGGTTGCGCAGTTCGACCGAGGTGAGGGAGTCGAACCCGAGGTCCAGGAACGGGCCGTCGACGGGAATCGCGGCCGCACCGGCATGGCCCAGCACCGCCGCCGCCTGGGTCCGGACCAGATCCAGCAGGGCCTTGTGCCGCTGCCGGTCGGGCAGGGCCGCGAGCTGCTGGGTGAGTGCGCCGGATTGGCCGGCGGTGCGCCGGGACACCAGCTCGCTGAACAGCGGCGGGAGGGACGCCGAGCGCGAGTAGCGCCTGAGCGCCGCGCGGTCCAGGTCCAGGGGCACGGGATTCGGCCGCGCAGAACGCAGTGCGCCGTCGAACAGCGCGAGGCCGTCGGCCTCCGCCAGCGGCATGACGCCGGCGCGGGTGAGGCGTTCCACGTCGCCCTGGTCCAGGCCGCTCGTCATCCCGTCGCTGGTGTTCCAGGGGCCCCAGGCGAGGGAATGCGCGGGTTGGCCGTGGGCATGGCGGTGTTGGGCCAGCGCGTCGAGGAAGGTGTTGGCGGCGGCGTAGTTGGCCTGGCCCGGGTTGCCGAAGATCCCCGCGATCGACGAGTAGAGGACGAAGAACGCCAGGTCGTGGTGCTGCGTGGCGAGGTGGAGGTGCCAGGCGGAGTCCACTTTGGATTTGAGAACGGTGGCGAGCCGTTCAGGCGTGAGCGCGTGGACGGGGCTGTCGTCGAGAACTCCGGCGGTGTGGACGACGCCGATCAGCGGTCGTTCGGCGGGGATGCCGCCGATCAGGTCGGCGAGCTGGTGCGGGTCGGTGACATCGCAGGCGGCGATGGTGACCGCCGCTCCGAGTTCGTCCTGAAGTGCTTGGGCGTTGGGGGCGGCCGGGCCTTGGCGGCCGGCCAGGAGGAGGTGGCAGTCGGGGTGCTGTGCGGCGAGGTGGCGGGCCAGCGTGCTGCCGAGGGCACCGGTACCGCCGGTGATGAGCACGGTCCCGCCGGAGAGCTCCACCGATCCGGTGGCCGGTGCCGAGGCCGTCAACCGCGGCACGAACACCGCGTCGCCTCGCGCGGCGAGCTGCGGTTCGTCGTGGCTCGCGGCCATGGCGATCAACCGCTCGACGGTGCCGGCGTCGGCGCCGGAATCGACGTCGACCAGCAGGATCCGGCCCGGGTGCTCGGACTGGGCGGACCGCAGCAGCCCCCACAGCGGCGCGGTCGCCAGATCCGGGGCCTCCTCGGCGCTGACGGCGACCGCACGATCGGTGAGCACCACCAGCAGCTCACCGGACTTTTCGCCGTCGCGCAGCCAGTTCTGGACGCGGATCAGCAGCTCGTCGGCGAGCCGCCCGGCCAGCGCCGGGATGTCTTCGTCCGCGTCGGCCCCGGCACTTCGGTAGTCGAGCAGCACGACATCGGAGTCGAGATCGGCCGCCCGGTCGTCGGCGATCGGCAGCCAGTCGAGCTCGAACAGGCGGCCCGATTCGGCGCGCCGCGGCGCCCCGGCCAGCGGCCGCAGGGTCAGCGACTCGACCTCCACCACCGGGTGCCCGGACTCGTCCGCAGCGGTGA
This sequence comes from Saccharopolyspora sp. NPDC045839, assembly GCF_056431645.1. NCBI lineage: Bacteria > Bacillati > Actinomycetota > Actinomycetes > Pseudonocardiales > Pseudonocardiaceae > Saccharopolyspora > Saccharopolyspora sp. NPDC045839. Next base: position 371,490 of record NZ_JBWKKH010000001.1, on the reverse strand, counting down.
TCCGCACCGCGTCGGTGCCGGTGCGGGACGTCCGCACCCGCAGCCGCGACGGGCACCGGCCGTGCAGCCGGACGTCCGTCCACGAGAACGGCAGCCGGATCCGGTCGTCGTCGCCGCTCCAGTCCAGCAGGAACGTGGTGTGCAGGACCCCGTCGAACAGCGCCGGGTGCACCGCCCACTCCCGGGTGTCGTGCTGCTCGGAGAGCTCGATCTCGGCGAAGACCTCGCCATCGCGTTCCCAGGCGGCGTGGAGCCCCCGGAAGGCCGGGCCGTAGTCGAAGCCGAGGTCGGTCAGCCGGTCGTAGAGGTCGGCGGTGTCAACGGGAATCGCGCCTTCCGGCGGCCACGATGCGAACGCGTCGTCCGCGTGCGGGACGTCGTCGGGCACGAGGGTGCCGGTGGCGTGGCGCGTCCAGAACTCCTCGGGATGAACCTCGTCGGCCGAGACGTCCTGCGACCGGCAGTAGAGGGTGAACGTCCGCCGGCCGGAGTCGCCGTCGGCGGTGATGGCCATGTGCAGCGCGACGTGCCCGTGGTCGGGCAGCGCGAGCGGCGCGTGGATGCTCAGGTCGGCGAGCTGGCACCCGACCTGCGCGGCGGCGTGGAGGGCCATGTCGAGGAACGCGGTCCCGGGGAGCAGGACGTTGTTCTGCACGGTGTGGTCGGCGAGCCAGGGGCACGAGTCGAGCGAGATCCGCCCGGTGAGGATGGTTTCGCCGGTGTGGGGGGTGGTGATCCGTGCGGTGAGGAAGGGATGGCCGGTGGTGGCCATGCCGAGTTGTTCGGGGCGTTCGGTGGTCGGCGGGTCGAGCCAGAAGCGCTGGCGCTGGAACGCGTAGGTCGGCAGGTCGAGCGTCCGGGCCGGTGGCAGGAGCGCGGCCCAGTCGGGGCTGAGCCCGGTGGTGTGCGCGCGGACGAGCGCGGTGAGATACGCGGTGGTGTCGTCGGAGTCGGGATTCAGCGTGGCGTGGCCCGGTGTGTCGTGGGTGGTGCCCGCCAGGGTGGTGAGGGTGCTGTCGGGCCCGAGCTCCAGGTGATGGGTGACGCCGTGGTTCTGGTGGAGCCAGGCGAGAGCGGGCGCGAAGCGCACGGGCTGGCGTACTTGGCGGGCCCAGTAGGCGGGCGTCGCGATCTCGTCGGTGACGGTCCCGGTGACGGTCGAGATGATCGGGATCTTCGGCGGGTGGTAGGTCAGCTGGTCGGCCGCCCGTTCCAGTTCGTCGAGAATCTGCTCGCAGTGGGGTGAGTGGAAGGCCCGGCTGGTGTGCAGCTCTCGGGCGGTGCGCCCCCGGTTTCGCCAGTGCTCGGCGATGGCCCGCACCGGGTCGGCGTCGCCCGAGACCACTGTGGACTGCGGACTGTTGATCGCGGCGATGGAAACGCCGCTCTGCGGGTCCAGGAGCTCGGGATGAGCGTCGGTGAGCTCGTGTTCGCTGGCGTTGATGCCGGCCATGACGCCGTGTGCGGGGAGGCTTTGCATCAGGCGGGCGCGGGTGGCCAGCAAGACGGTCGCGTCTGCCAGCGTGAACACTCCGGCGAGATGGGCGGCGGTGAGTTCGCCGATGGAGTGGCCGACGAGGTGGTCGGGCCTGATGCCGTGGTGTTCGAGTAGCCGGAACAACGCGATCTGCAGAGCGAAAAGCGCAGGTTGTGCGACGAGCGTCTGCTGAACCTCGGTGTCCTGGCCGTGGAACACGATGTCGGTGAGCGGCCGGTCCAGTCCCAGCAGCGGGTCCAGGTGCGCGCAGACTTCATCCCAGGCCGCCGCGAATACGGGGTACGCCTCGTACAGGCCGCGTCCCATGCCGGGGCGCTGACTGCCCTGCCCGGAAAGAAGCATGGCCACGCGGCTGCGGCGGCTGCTTGCCAGGCCGCGGATGATCCCGTCCCGCCCCCGGGCCAGATCGTCGAGACCGGACAGCAGTTCCCGGCGATCACCGACGATCGCGGCTCGGTGCGGGAAGTGGGTGCGGGCGGTGGCCAGCGACCGGGCCACCTCGACAGGCGCCCAGTCGTCCCGCTCGCCGAGGTCGGAAAGCAGGCGTTCTGCCTGTGCCGCAAGGGCTTCCGGTGTCTTCGCGGAGATCACCCACGGCACCGGGTCGTCTGCGTTCCCGCCGGCGATCCCGGTGTCCTGTGTGGACTCATCTCGTGGTGCCTGTTCGAGAATGAGGTGGGCATTGGTGCCCGAAACGCCGAAGGAGGAGACGGCGGCGCGGCGCGGACGCTCGGCCTCGGGCCACGCCTGCGGCTCGGTGAGCAGCGCGAGGCTGCCGCCGCTCCAGTCGACGTGGGGCGAGGGCATCTCGGCGTGCAGGGTGGAAGGCAGCCGACCGTGCTGGAGGGCCTGCACCATCTTGATGACGCCCGCCACCCCGGACGCGGCCTGGGTGTGGCCGATGTTGGACTTCAGCGACGCCAGCCACACCGGCCGCTCGGAACTGTGGTGCTGGCCGTAGGTGGCGAGCAGCGCCTGCGCCTCGATGGGATCGCCCAGCGACGTCCCGGTGCCATGGGCTTCGACGGCGTCGACATCGGCGGGGGTGAGTCCGGAGTTGGCGAGTGCTTGCAGGATGACGCGTTCCTGCGATGGTCCGTTGGGTGCGGTGAGGCCGTTGCTGGCGCCGTCCTGGTTGACCGCGCTGCCGCGGATCACGGCCAGAACGCGGTGGCCGTTGCGCACGGCCTCCGACAGCCGCTCCAGCACGACGATACCGACGCCTTCGGCCCAGCTCGTTCCGTCGGCGTCGGCGGAGAACGCCTTGCAGCGGCCGTCCTGCGCGAGCCCGCGCTGGCGGCTGAACTCGATGAACGGGGTCGGCGTCGCCATGATCGTGACGCCACCCGCCAGCGCGAGGGTCGATTCGCCCGACCGCAGCGACTGGCACGCGAGGTGCATCGCCACCAGCGACGACGAGCACGCGGTGTCCACCGTGACCGCCGGGCCTTCCAGCCCGAGGGTGTAGGACACGCGGCCGGACGCGATGCTGCCCGCGCTGCCGTGGCCGAGGTACCCCTCGAACTCCGCCGGGATGCACAGCGCGAGGCGACCGCCGTAATCCTGGTAGTTCACGCCTGCGAACACGCCGGTCCGGCTGCCCTGCAGTGCCGCCGGTGCGATCCCGGCGTGCTCCAGTGCCTCCCACGACGTCTCCAGCAGCAGCCGCTGCTGCGGGTCGATCGCCACCGCCTCGCGGGGGCTGATGCCGAAGAACGCCGCGTCGAACTCGTCGGCCTCGTGCAGGAATCCGCCGTGGCGGGCGTAGGACTTCCCGGCGGCATCGGGATCGGGGTCGAACAGCGCGTCCAGGTCCCAGCCGCGGTTGACCGGGAAGCCGGAGATCGCGTCCGCGCCGGAGCTCACCAGCCGCCAGAGCTGCTCCGGTGAGCGGACGCCACCCGGCAGCCGGCACGCCATGCCGACGATCGCTACCGGTTCCTTGGCCTGCTGGTGCTGTTGGCGCAGCGACTCGTTCTCCTTGAGCGACAGCCGCAGCGCTTCGACGAGCTTGTCCCGTGAGGTTTCCATTTCGGTCCCTTGGTTCCCGGGGGCTAGCGCCCGCTACTCTCGAATGCCTTCTGCACCAGGCTTTCCACGTCCATGGCGTCGATGTCCGCCGCGGGCTCCGCGGTGGGTCGGCCGTCCTGCGGCGGGATGTCGGTCGGCTCGCCGAAGAACTTCCGGTGCAGGAGGGCGGCGACCTTGGCGGGCGTCGGGTGGTCGAAGACGAGGGTCGTGGCCAGCGGCAGGTCCGTGGCGGCGGTGATCCGGTTGCGGAGTTCGACGGCGGTCAGCGAGTCGAAGCCGAGGTCCAGGAACGGCCGTTCCTCGGGCACGTCGTCCCGGCCGGTGTGGCCGAGCACGCCCGCCACCTGATCCCGCACCAGGTCCAGCAGTGCCTCCAACTGCTGCGTCTCCGGCATTCCGGCCAGCCGCCGGTGCAGCGGCTCGGCAGCGGAGCGTTGTGCCCGCTGCGGTGGGAGGAAGTCGGTCAGCAGCGGCGGAACGGGATTGGCGCGGGCGTAGGCGCGCAGGGTCGTCGCATCGAGGTGCAGGGGGAGCAGGTGCGTGCTGGGAGTCCGGCAGGCCTCGTCGAACAGCCGGAGGCCGTCGTCGGGTTGCAGCGGAACGATGCCTGCCTGCGTCATCCTCGCCAGGTTCACCTCGCTCAGGTCGGTGGACATGCCGCTGGAGACCTGCCACGGCCCCCAGGCCAGGGCGTGCGCGGGCAGACCGAGGTCGCCCCGGTGCTGGGCGAGGGCGTCGAGGAACGCGTTCGCCGCGGCGTAGTTCGCCTGCCCCGGGTTGCCGAAGATCGCCACGGCGGAGGAGAACAGGACGAACACGTCCGGTTCGTACCGCCGCGTGGCCTCGTGCAGGTTCCACGCCGCCGTGACCTTGGGGGCCAGCACTGCCGCCAGGTCGTCTGGCCGGAGGGCGTGCACCGGGGCGTCCCGCAGGACGCCGGCGGTGTGGATGACACCGGTCAGCGGATGTTCATCGGGAATGCCGTCGAGCAACCCGGTGAGGGCCGCCGGATCGGTGAGGTCGCAGGTGGCGATCTCCGCCTCGGCGCCGAGCGCGGCCAGGTCGGCGAGGAGCTGCTCGGCGCCGGAGGCGGCCGGTCCCTGGCGGCTGACCAGCAGCAGCGGCCCCCGGTGCGCCGCCGCTAGGTGGCGGGCGACGAGGCTGCCCAGAGCACCGGTGCCGCCGGTGATGAGCACGGTGCCGTCCGGGTCGAGTCCGCTAGCGGAGCCGTCATCGGCCGGCTCGGTGGGCGCCAGGCGCTGGGCGAACAGCTCCCCGTCCCGGAGCGCGACCTGCTGTTCCCCGTGGTGCAGCGCGGTTGCGACGGCCCGCCCGATGGTCTCGGGTGCCGCATCCGGATCGTCGACGTCCATCAGCAGGATCCGGTCGGGATGCTCGGTCTGCGCGGGGCGCAGCAGCCCCCACAGCGGCGCGGTGCCGAGGTCCGGTGCTTCGCCGGGGTGGACGGTGACCGCGTTGCGGGTGAGCAGCACGAGCCGCGACCCGGATTCCCGGCCCAGCCAGGCCTGCACGAGGTCGAGGAGCTGCTGGGTCCGGCGGCCCACGAGCGCCGGGATGCCGGCGTCCGGATCCGGGTGATCGCGCTGATCGATCACGACGACGTCGTTGTCGGGCACCGGGTCCTGCCCGGACGCGATCCAGCCCAGGTCCACGGCCTCGGCCTGCTGGGCGAGGGGCCGCCAGACGAGCCGGAACAGGCGGTCGGGGGCGGCCGGGCCCGCGGTGAGGGCCTTCAGGTCGAGCCGCACGGCCGCCACCGGAAGACCGGACTCGGCCACGACGTCGAGTCGCACCTCGGTGGGGCCGTCGTAGCGCCACGCGGCCTGCAAGCCCGCAGTTCCGGCCTGGTGGGCTTCGGCGTCGGCGATCTCGTCGTAGAAGTCCTGGAGATCGACCGGCGCGGGGTCCGCCCCGGCCGGAGCGGCGCTGCGAAGGCGGCCGGATGCGTGCAGGGTCCAATCGCCGTCCCCGCAGCGCGCGTGGAGGGTCAGCGCGAGGTTGTCGTCGTCGCCTGGCGTGGTGACCAGTTGTAGCGCGGCGCGGTCCTGTGAGTATCCATTGTGGATGGTCAACTCGTCGAGCACGTGCCCTAGCCGGTTGGCTGTGTGCAGCGCCATGTCGAGGACGGCGGTGCCCGTCAGCGGCGCGTCTTGCGTGATCTGTCCCGTGAAGATCGTCTGGCCGGTCTGCGGCACGTCGATGCGCGCGCTGAGTAGCCGATGGCCGGTGCTCTCGAAGCCCAGATCCTCGGCGCGGCTCGACGGCTCCGGCGACGCCCAGAAGTCCCGCCGCTGGAAGGGATAGGTGGGCAGGTCGAGGGTTCGGGCAGGGGCGAGGACCGCGGTCCAGTCGGGGCTGAGTCCGGTGGTGTGGGCGTGGGTGATGGCGGCGAGGTACGCGGTGGTGTCGTCGGTGCCGGGTTCGAGCGTGGCGTGGCCGGGTGTGTCGTGGGTGGTTCGGGCGAGGGTGGTGAGGGTGGTGTCGGGCCCGAGTTCGAGGTGGTGGGTGATGGTGTGGTTCTGGTGGAGCCAGGCGAGCGCGGGCGCGAAGCGGACGGCCTGGCGTGCTTGGCGGGCCCAGTAGGCGGGGGTGGTGATGTCGTTGGTGGGGGTTCCGGTGACGGTGGAGATGACCGGGATCTTCGGTGGGTGGAAGGTCAGGCCGCGGGCGGTCCGTTCCATTTCGGCGATCAGCGGCCCGCAGTGCGGTGAGTGGAAGGCCCTGCTGGTGTGCAGTTCCCGGGTGGTGCGGCCCTGGTTCCGCCAGTGGTCGGCGATGGCCCGCACCGGCTCGGGGTCGCCGGAGACCACTGTGGACCGTGGACTGTTGATGGCGGCGATGGAAACGCCGCTGTCCGGGTCGAGGAGTTCGGGATGTGCCTCGGTGAGTTCTTGCTCGCTGGCGTTGACCCCGGCCATGACGCCGTGGGCAGGGAGGTTCTGCATCAGCCGGGCGCGGGTGGCCAGCAGGCGCGCCGCGTCGGGCAACGTGAGTACGCCGGCGAGGTGGGCGGCGGTGAGTTCGCCGATGGAGTGGCCGATGAGGTGGTCGGGGGTGATGCCGTGGTGTTCGAGCAGTCGGAACAGTGCCACTTGCAGCACGAACAGTGCGGGTTGCGCGACGAGTGTCTGCTCGACCTCGGTGTCTTGGCCGTGGAACACGATGTCGGTGAGCGGCCGGTCCAAGCCGAGCAGCGGGTCCAGGTGTGCGCAGGCTTCGTCCCAGGATCGGGCGAAGACCGGGTACGCCTCGTACAGGCCGCGTCCCATGCCGGGACGTTGGCTGCCCTGGCCGGACAACAACATGGCCACAGCGGGCTCGTCTACCGCGATACCCCGTGCTACGCCGGGGTGTTCTCCGGAATGAGCCAGATTCTTCAGGCCTGCCAACAGTTCCTCGTGATCGCTGCCGAAGACCGCGGCGCGGTGTGCGAAGGCGGTCCGCGCGGTGGCCAGCGACCACGCCACCTCGGCGGGCGACCAGTCCGGGTTCTCCATCAGCCGTGAGTGCAGTCGCTCTGCTTGTGCTTCAAGAGATTCCGGATTCCTTGCGGAGATGACCCATGGCACGAGCGCGCCGCCAGGATCCGCAGTCGCCGTGCGCTCCGCGACCTGGGACGGCTGTTCGAGGATGAGGTGGGCGTTGGTGCCGGAGACGCCGAAGGCGGAGACGGCGGCGCGGCGTGGCCGGTCGTTTTCAGGCCAGGGCTGGGGTTCGGTGAGTAGTGCGAGTGTGCCGCTGGTCCAGTCGATGTGCGGTGAGGGTTCGTCGGCGTGCAACGTTGCGGGCAGTTCTTCGTGGTTGAGCGCCTGCACCGTCTTGATGACGCCAGCGACGCCTGCGGCGGCCTGGGCGTGGCCGATGTTGGACTTCAACGACCCCAGCAGCAGGGGATTCTCGGCGGTGTGGTGCCGGCCGTAGGTCTCCAGCAGTGCTTGGGCTTCGATGGGATCGCCCAACGACGTCCCGGTGCCGTGGGCTTCGACGGCGTCGACATCGGCCGGGGTGAGTCCGGAGTTGGCCAGCGCTTGCAGGATCACGCGTTCCTGCGACGGCCCGTTGGGCGCGGTCAGACCGTTGCTGGCGCCGTCCTGGTTCACCGCGCTACCGCGAACCACCGCGAGCACGCGATGCCCGTTGCGCTCGGCGTCGGAGAGCCGTTCCAGCACGACCACCCCGACGCCCTCGGACCAGCTGGTGCCGTCCGCCGAGGCCGAGAACGCCTTGCAGCGGCCGTCCTGCGCCAGCCCGCGCTGGCGGCTGAACTCGATGAACACGTCCGGCGTGGCCATGATGCTCGCGCCTCCGGCGAGCGCCAGGCTCGACTCGCCGGAGCGCAGCGACTGGCACGCCAGGTGGATCGCCACCAGCGACGACGAGCACGCGGTGTCCACGGTCACCGCCGGGCCTTCCAGCCCCAGGATGTACGCGACGCGGCCGGACAGGACGCTGGCCGTGGTGCCGGTGCCGACGAACGGTTCCAGCTCGCCCGGCGTCGGCTTGCGCCGCAGCACCGCCGCGTAGTCCTGGCCGTTCGTTCCCGCGAAGACGCCGGTCGGTGTGCTCCGCAGCGTCGCCGGGTCGATTCCCGCGCGCTCCAACGCCTCCCAGGAGGTCTCCAGCAGCAGCCGCTGCTGCGGGTCCATCGCCAGCGCTTCCCGCGGGCTGATGCTGAAGAACTCCGGGTCGAACGCCGCCGCGTCGTGCAGGAATCCGCCGCTGCGGACGTAGGTCCTGCCGACGGCGTCCGGGTCGGGGTCGAAGATCCCGGCGAGGTCCCAGCCGCGGTTCGCCGGGAACGCCGTGATCGCGTCGGTCCGGGAGCCGACCAGGTCCCACAACGCCTCCGGCGAATCCACGCCGCCGGGCAACCGGCACGCCATGCCCACGATCGCGATGGCCTCGCCCGCGGCCGCCTGCGCGGCAACGGGTGCGGCGGCAGGCGCCCCGGGCATGAGCCGGCCGAGGACGTGGTCGGCGAGGGCCGCGAGCGTCGGGTGGTCGAAGGCAAGCGTCGCCGACAACCGCAACCCGGTGCTCTTGGCGAGGCGGTTGCGCAACTGGACGGCGGTGAGCGACTCGAAGCCGAGCTCCTGCAGCGGCCGGCTCGCCGGGACCGCCGCCGGATCGGCATGCCCCAGCACGGCGGCGACCTCGCCGCGCACCAGCTCCACCACGGCCCGGCGTCGTTCCTTCCCCGGAAGCCCGGCGATCCGCTCGCGCAGCGCGGCGTGCGGCTCGTCGGAGCTTGCGACTGTGTCGTGACCGGTTTCGGCGAGGCCGGCGAAGCAGCGGGACGGGTTCGACGCGACGAACCGGTTCCAGTCGACGTCGGCGACGGCGACGACGTGGTCGTCGTTGCCGATGGCCTGCCGCAACGAGGCGATGGCCAGCTCCGGGGACATTCCGAGCAGACCCCGCCGCCGGGCGGCCTCGGCGTCGTCCGAGTCGTCCCACGGGCCCCACTCGACCAAGACCGCGCGCAGCCCGGCGGCCCTGCGCCGACGCACGAGCGCGTCGGCCCAGGCGCTGGTCGCGGCCCCGGCCGCGTAGCCCTCGGCGCCCCAGGCGTCGGTCACGGCGGAGAGGACGACCAGCGTCTCGATCCGTCCGTTGACGAGCAGTTCGTCGAGTTGGGCGAGCTCGGTGACCGCCCGCCGCACCGCCGCTTCGACGTCCGCCGCGTCCGTGGTGGCCAGGAGCCCGGTGGCCGTTTCACCGGGAACGATGTGGAACACAGTGCGCCCGGGGTCCGGGGCCGTGTCGATGCCGTGCTCGCCCAGCAGCCCGGTCAGGCGATCCACGCCGGGCGAAGCCCCGGTCAGCAGGACGGCTTCGTCGGGCTGCCAGGGGGAATCGGTCGTTGCGGTGACCCGGGCCAGCCGCGCGACGTGGGCGCCTGCCGACCGGATCGCGACCTGGTCCTCCGCGCCGTCGGCGAGGATCGCGGCGAGGGACGCGGCGGCCCGGCGGTCAGGGCGGAGCGGCAGGTCGACCAGCCCGCCCCAGCGGTCCGGGTGTTCGAGCGCGATCACCCGGCCCAGACCCCACAGCGCCGCGAGCTCGGGGTCGGGCAGATCGTCGTGCTCGTCGACCCCGACCGCGCCGCGCGTCAGACACCACAACGGGGCCGTGACGCCTGCGTCGCCGAGCGCCTGGACGAGCGTGATCGTGGCGGCGACCGTGCCGGGCAGCGCGACGATGCCGGTCGGAGCTTCGTCCCGGAGAAGGTCGGCCAACTCGCCCCGGGAGGGCTGATCGTCGATCAGGATCGGGCGCGTCTCGGCCCCGGACATGGCCTGCGCGACGGTGTCGAGCACGCCCCGGTCGGTGTCGGGTGCGCTGATGATCAGCCAAATCCCCTGCAACGCAGGGGGATTCTCCGGCGTGGTGGCCGGATGCCATTGGACCTCGTAGCGCCACGAGTTCAACGTGACTGCGTCGCGCCGACGGCGTCGCCACGCTGACAAGGCGGGCAGGACCTCGTGCAGCGGGGTCTCGGGGGCGATGTCGAGGGCCTTCGCGACCGCGCCGGGGTCGTTGTCCTCCACTGCGGTCCAGAAACCGGCATCGGAGCCGGTCTCGGCGCCGTGGTCGTCCGGCGCGTTGAGCCAGAAGGACTGGCGCTGGAAGGCGTAGGTGGGCAGGTCGACGGTCCGGGCCGGGGCGAGGACCGTGGGCCAGTGCGGCGAGAGGCCGGTGGTGTGGGCGTGGGTGAGTGCGCCGAGGTAGCCGGCGGCACCGTCGGCACCGGGTTGCTGCGTGGGGAGGCTAGGCGTCTCGTCGTGGCTGGTCAGGGCATGGGTGGTGAGGGTGGTGTCGGGCCCGAGTTCGAGGTGGTGGGTGATGGTGTGGTTCTGGTGGAGCCAGGCGAGGGCGGGTGCGAAGCGCACGGGCTGGCGTGCTTGGCGGGCCCAGTAGGCGGGGGTGGTGATGTCGTTGGTGGGGGTTCCGGTGACGGTGGAGATGATCGGGATCTTCGGTGGGTGGTAGGTCAGCTGGTCGGCGGTGTGTTCTAGTTCGTCGAGGATCTGGTCGCAGTGGGGTGAGTGGAAGGCCCGGCTGGTGTGCAGCTCTCGGGCGGTGCGCCCCCGGTTTCGCCAGTGCTCGGCGATGGCGCGCACGGGGTCGGCGTCGCCCGAGACCACTGTGGACTGCGGACTGTTGATCGCGGCGATGGAAACGCCGCTCTGCGGGTCCAGGAGCTCGGGATGAGCGTCGGTGAGCTCGTGTTCGCTGGCGTTGATGCCGGCCATGACGCCGTGTGTGGGGAGGTTTTGCATCAGGCGGGCGCGGGTGGCCAGCAAGACGGTCGCGTCTGCCAGGGTGAGTATTCCGGCGAGGTGGGCGGCGGTGAGTTCGCCGATGGAGTGGCCGACGAGGTGGTCGGGGGTGATGCCGTGGTGTTCGAGTAGCCGGAAAAGCGCGACTTGCAGTGCGAACAGCGCAGGTTGTGCGATCAGTGTGTCCGCCACTTCGTCGGGCTTGCCGTGGAAGACGATGTCGGTGAGCGGCTGGTCCAGTCCGAGCAGCGGGTCCAGATGCGCGCAGGCTTCGTCCCAGGCTTGCGCGAATACGGGGTACGCCTCGTGCAGGCCGCGTCCCATGCCGGGGCGCTGGCTGCCCTGCCCGGACAGCAGCATCGCCACACCCGGATCGCCTGCTGCGACGCCTCTTGCCACGAACGCGCTTTCCCCGGCGCGGGCGAGGGTTTCCAGTCCTGCCAGCAGTTCCTCGCGGTCGGAGCCCAGGATCGCGGCGCGGTGTTCGAAGGTGGCTCGGGTGGTGGTCAGTGACCAGGCCACTTCGGTGGGCGTCCAGTCGTGCCGGTCGCGGAGCTGGGTGTGCAGCCGTTGTGCTTGTGCTGTCAGGGCGTCTGGTGTTTTTGCGGAGATCATCCACGGCACGATCGCCGGGACAGAATCGTCCTGTGTGGACTCGTTTGGTGGTGCTTGTTCGAGGATGAGGTGTGCGTTGGTGCCGGAGACGCCGAAGGAGGAGACGGCGGCGCGGTGTGGCCGGTCGGCCTCGGGCCAGGGCTGGGGTTCGGTGAGTAGTGCGAGTGTGCCGCTGGTCCAGTCGATGTGGGTCGAGGGTTCGTCGGCGTGGAGTGTGGCGGGCAGTTCGTGGTGCTGGAGGGCTTGGATCATCTTGATGACGCCTGCGACGCCTGCTGCTGCTTGGGTGTGGCCGATGTTGGATTTCAGCGATCCCAGCCACAGGGGGCGTTCGGTGGTGTGGTGCTGGCCGTAGGTTGCCAGCAGCGCCTGGGCTTCGATGGGGTCGCCCAGCGATGTGCCGGTTCCGTGGGCTTCGACGGCGTCGACATCGGCGGGCGTGAGGCCGGCGTTGTTGAGCGCTTCCAGGATGACGCGTTCCTGCGAGGGCCCGTTGGGTGCGGTAAGCCCGTTGCTGGCGCCGTCTTGGTTGACGGCACTTCCCCTGATCACGGCAAGGATGCGGTGACCGTTGCGCTGCGCGTCGGACAGCCGTTCCAGCACGACGATACCGACGCCTTCGGCCCAGCTCGTTCCGTCGGCGTCGGCGGAGAACGCCTTGCAGCGGCCGTCCTGCGCGAGCCCGCGCTGGCGGCTGAACTCGATGAACGGGGTGGGCGTGGCCATGACGCTGGCGCCCCCGGCCAGCGCCAAGCTCGACTCCCCGGACCGCAGTGATTGGCAAGCGAGGTGCATCGCCACCAGCGATGACGAGCAGGCGGTGTCCACCGTGACCGCCGGGCCTTCCAGGCCGAAGGTGTAGGACACCCGGCCCGAGGCGATGCTGCCCGCGCTGCCGTTGCCGAGGTAGCCCTCGAACTCCGGGAGCACCCGGCCGGCGAGCCGCCCCGCGTAATCCTGGTAGATCACGCCGGTGAACACCCCGGTCCGGCTACCCGGCAGCGACGCAGGGTTGATGCGCGCGTGTTCCAGCGCTTCCCACGACGTTTCCAGCAGCAGCCGCTGCTGCGGGTCGATCGTCGCGGCTTCCCGGGGGCTGATGCCGAAGAACGCGGCGTCGAACTCGTCGGCCTCGTGCAGGAATCCGCCGCGCCGGGCGTAGCTGGTGCCCAGATTGTCGGGGTCGGAGCTGAAGAGCGTGGCGAGGTTCCAGCCCCGGTTGGTGGGGAAGCCGGTGATGGCGTCCGCGTTACCGGCGAGGAGTCGCCACAGCTCGTCCGGCGAGTGGACACCGCCGGGCAGGCGGCACGCCATGCCGACGATGGCGATGGGCTCGTCGGACGCCGAAGCACGAGCCGGGGTGGCGACCTGCTGCGCTCGGGGGAGGAGCCGCTGGTGGAGGTGGGCGGCGAGCGCTTCGGGCGTGGGGTGGTCGAAGGCCAGCGTGGTGGGCAGCCGCAGGCCGGTCGCCGCGGCGAGCCGGTTGCGCAGTTCGACCGAGGTGAGCGAATCGAACCCGAGGTCCAGGAACACGCGGCCGGCCGGAATCGACTCGGCCCCGGAATGTCCGAGAACGGCGGCGGCTTCGCGCCGGACCACCTGCAGGAGGGCCTGCTCGCGCTGGTTCTCGTCGAGGCCGTCGAGGAGCTGTTCCGAGGTCCGGTTCGGACGCCGTTCGGCGGCCTGCCGAGGTTTGAGATCGCCGAGAATCGCCGGTGCGTTCCGAAGCCGCGACGTGTCGAGGCGCAGCGGCACGAGCAACGGCGCCGGTCGCCTGCAGGCGGCGTCGAAGGCAGCCACGCCGGCGTCCGGATCGAAGGGCAGGGCGCCGATGCCCGTCATGCGCTGTTGGTCGGCATGCGTGAGGTGCTGGGTCATGCCGTCGCTGGTGTTCCAGGGGCCCCAGGCCAGCGAGTGCGCGGGGAGCCCATGGGTGTGGCGGTGTTGGGCGAGTGCGTCGAGGAATGTGTTGGCGGCGGCGTAGTTGGCTTGGCCGGGGTTGCCGAAGATTCCTGCCGCTGACGAGTAGAGGACGAAGAAGCCGAGATCGTGGTGCCGCGTGGCGAGGTGGAGGTTCCAGGCGGAGTCCACTTTGGATTCGACAACGGTGGACAGCTGCTCCGCGGTGAGGGCGTGCAGCGGCGCGTCGCGGAGTACGCCGGCGGTGTGGACGACGCCGGTCAGCGGGCGCTCGGCGGGGATGTCGTCGACCAGTGCGGAGAGCTGGTGCGGGTCGGTGGCGTCGCAGGGGGCGATGGTGACCCGGGAGCCGAGCTCGTCGCGCAAGGCGTCGGCGTTGGGTGCGGCCGGTCCTTGGCGGCCGGCCAGGAGGAGGTGGCAGTCGGGGTGTTGCGCGGCGAGATGCCGGGCGAGAACGCTGCCCAGCGCGCCGGTGCCGCCGGTGATCAGGATGGTGCCGCGCGGATCGGGCGCCGCGGGCACGGTGAGCACGAGCTTGCCGGTGTGACGCGCGTTGGCGAGGTAGCGGAACGCTTCCGGGGCCTGCCGGATGTCCCACGCCGTGACCGGCAGCGCGGTGAGCCGTTCGCGCTCGAAGAGGCCGGTGAGATCGGTCAGCATGCCCTGCTGGTGAGCGGGATCGATCTCGGAGAGGTCGAAGGCGTGGAAGTGCAACCCGGGATGGTCGCCGGGGTCGCGGAGGTCGGTCTTGCCGAGTTCGATGAAGTGCCCGCCCTCGTTGAGCAGGTCGAGCGAGGCGTCGAGGAGTTCCCCGGTGAGCGAGTTCAGGACGATGTCGACCGAGGGGAACTGCGTTGCGAAGTCCGAGGTGCGGGACGAGGCGATGTGATCGGCGGGGATGCCGAGTTCGCGCAGGAGAGCCCACTTGGTGGGGTGTGCGGTGGCGTAGATGTCGGCGCCGCAGTCCTGGAGGAGCTGGACGGCGGCCATCCCGACCCCGCCCGCGGCGGCGTGCACGAGGACCTTCTGCCCGGGCTGGACGGTCGTGAGGTGGCGAAGGGCGTAGTAGGCGGTCAAGAACACCGCAGGCGTTGCGGCGGCCTGGGCGAACGTCCAGTCCTGCGGTACGTGGGCGAGCAGCCGGTGGTCGGTGATCGCGAGCGGGCCCATCGCGCCGGGCAGGATGCCCCATACCCGGTCGCCGACCCGCAGGCCGGGCACGTCGCCGGCGATCTCGGTGATCACTCCGGCGCCCTCGACGCCGAGCGGCGGGGTGCCGGGGTACATGCCGAGGGTGTTGAGGACGTCGCGGAAGTTGACCCCGACGGCCCGCACCGCGACCCGGACCTGCCCGGCCGCGAGCGGCGCCTGCGCCTCCGGGAACTCCGCGAGGAACAGGTTGTCGATGCTGCCCCGCTCGGACACGTCCAATCGCCACGACATCGAGTCCGGGGCCACCAGCTCGTTCCGCGAGTCGGCGCGGACCAGCCGGGGCACGAACACGGCATCGCCGCGCACCGCGATCTGCGCCTCACCGTGCAGCAAAGCCGCATCGACGGTGCGCCGCAGCTCCTCGTCATCGCCGGAGGAGTCGGTGTCGACGAGCACGAAGCGGTCGGGGTGCTCGTTCTGCGCCACCCGCAGCAGGCCCCACAGCGGCCCCGTGACCAGGTCCGGGACTTCGCCCGGCTGCACCGCCACCGCGCCGCGGGTCACCAGCACCAGGCGCGTTCCGGCGAGGTGCGGTGCCTTCAGCCAGTCCTGCAGCTCCGCCACGACCCGCTGCGATACCTCGCCGACGAGCCGCGCGACGTCGTCATCGGCGGCGAGGCCGCGCTCGTCGAGCATTGCGATGTCCGGAGCCGGCACGCCGGATGCCACGGCATCGCTCAGCGCGGCCACACCCGAGTCGATCAGCGCCCAGCGCGACTGCGGAGCGTCGGTGTCGTCGAACGCCTGCGGCACCCAGTCCAGTCGCAGCAGGCCGTTGTCCTCCGGGACCGCGTTCGACACCCGCCGGAGTGCGAGCGATTCGATGGTGGCGACCGAAAGTCCATCGTGGTCGGCCAGGTCGAGCCGGAACGCGTCGGTCCCGGAGTGCCGGAGGCGGACCCGGAGACCGGTCGTCGCGGTGCCGTGGATGCGCACGCCCGACCACGAGAAGACCAGGCGGGTTCGGCGGTCCTGCGAATCGCCCCCGATCAGCCCGGCGTGCTGCGCGGCGTCGAGGAGCGCGGGGTGGACCGCCCATCCGCCGGTGCCGTGATCGTCGGGGAGCGCGACCTCCGCGTAGATGTCGTCGCCGTCCCGCCAGGCGGTGTGGAGCCCCTGGAAGGTCGGCCCGTAACCGAAACCGTGGTCGGCGAGGCGGTCGTAGAGGTCGCCGACGTCGACCGGCATCGCACCCGTCGGGGGCCAAGCGGCGAGGTCCACCGCGGTGGTGGACGAGTCCTCGGCGATGGCGACGAGTGTGCCGGTGGCGTGGCGCGTCCAGACCTCTTCCGCCCCGGGAGCACGGGAGTAGAGCGCGACGGTTCGCCGACCGTCGTCCTCGGCGGCGATCGCCATGTGGAGCGCGACGTGCCCGTGGTCGGGGAGTTCGAGCGGCGTGTGGAGGGTGAGTTCATCGACGGCGCAACCGAGTTGTGCGGCGGCGTGGAGCGTCATGTCGAGGAACGCGGTGCCGGGGAGCAGGACGTTGCCTTGGACGGCGTGGTCGGCGAGCCAGGGGTAGGTGTCGAGCGAGATCCGTCCGGTAAGCGTGGTTTCGCCTGTGTGGGGCGTGGTGATTCGTGCGGTGAGCAGGGGATGGCCGGTGGTGGCCATGCCGAGCTGTTCCGGGCGTCCCGCCGCCGGCGGGTTGAGCCAGTACCTCTCGTGCTGGAACGCGTAGGTCGGCAGGCCGAGCGTCCGAGCCGGTGGCACGAGCGCGGCCCAGTCGGGGCCGAGTCCGGTGGCGTGGGCGTGGGCGAGTGCGGTGACGTAGCTGGTGGCGTCGTCGGTGCCGGGGTTCAGCGTGGCGTGGCCGGGCGTGTCGTGAGTGGCGCGCGCAAGGGTGGTGAGGGTGGCGTCGGGCCCCAGCTCTAGGTGGTGGGTGATACCGCGGTGCCGGTGCAGCCAGGCGAGGGCGGGCGCGAAGCGGACGGCCTGGCGCACCTGGCGGGCCCAGTAGGCCGGGGTCGTGATGTCGTCGGTGGGGCTTCCGGTGACCGTCGAGATGATCGGGATCTTCGGCGGGTGGAAGGTCAGCCCCCGGGCGGTTCGTTCGAGTTCGCCGAGCAGCGGCTCGCAGTGCGGCGAGTGGAAGGCGCGGCTGGTGTGAAGTTTCCGCACGGTGCGGCCCTGGTTCCGCCAGTGATCGGCGATGGCCCGCACCGGCTCTGGATCACCGGAGACCACTGTGGACTGCGGACCGTTGATCGCGGCGATGGAAACGCCGCTGTTCGGGGCGAGGAGTTCGGGGTGTGCCTCGGTGAGCTCGTGCTCGCTGGCGTTGATCCCGGCCATGACGCCGTGCGCGGGGAGGTTCTGCATCAGCTTGGCCCGCGCAGCCAGCAAGACGGCCGCGTCTGCCAGGGTGAGCACACCGGCGACGTGGGCGGCGGTGAGTTCGCCGACGGAGTGGCCGACGAGGTAGTCGGGGCCGATGCCGTGCTGCTCCAACAGCCGGAACAGCGCCACCTGCAGCACGAACAGCGCGGGCTGCGCGACGAGCGTCTGCTCGACCTCATCGGGCTGCCCGTGGAAGACGATGTCGGTGAGCGGCCGGTCCAAGCCGAGCAGCGGGTCGAGGTGTGCGCAGGCTTCGTCCCAGGCTTGGGCGAAGACCGGATACGCCTCGTACAGGCCGCGTCCCATGCCAGGCCGCTGGCTGCCCTGCCCGGACAACAGCATGGCGACGCCCGGGTTGTCCACCGCAGCGCCGAGCGTCACCGCATCGCTTGTCTCGCCACGGGCGATGGCACCCAGCCCGGACAGCAATTCCTGCCGGTCAGCGCCGATGATCGAGGCGCGGTGCGGGAAGTGGGTGCGGGTCGTGGCCAGCGACCGGGAGACCTCGGCAGGCGTCCACGTGTCCCGGCCGCGGAGGTGGGCGTGCAAGCGTTCTGCCTGCGCTTCAAGGGCCTCTGGCGTTTTCGCCGAGATCACCCACGGCACCACTCCAGCACCGGGGCCAGACTCGCCTACGACGGGTTCGGCGGCACCTCGGGGCGCCTGTTCGAGGATGAGGTGTGCGTTGGTGCCGGAGACGCCGAAGGACGAGACGGCGGCGCGGCGCGGACGCTCGCCTTCAGGCCAGGGCCGGGATTCGGTGAGCAGCGCAAGACTGCCGCTGCTCCAGTCGATATGAGGTGAGGGTTCCTCGGCGTGGAGCGTGGCGGGCAGCTCTTCGTTGTTGAGCGCTTGCACGACTTTGATGACGCCTGCGACACCTGCGGCTGCCTGGGTGTGGCCGATGTTGGACTTCAGCGAGCCCAACCACAGGGGACGTTCGGCGCTGTGGTGCTTGCCGTAGGTCGCCAGTAGCGCTTGCGCTTCGATGGGGTCGCCCAGCGAGGTCCCGGTCCCATGGGCTTCGACGGCGTCGACGTCGGCGGGCGTCAGTCCGGCGTTGGTGAGCGCTTCCTGGATGACACGCACTTGCGATGGTCCGTTGGGCGCGGTGAGGCCGTTGCTGGCGCCGTCTTGGTTGATCGCGCTGCCGCGGATCACGGCGAGGATGTGGTGGTCGTTGCGTTGTGCGTCGGTGAGGCGTTCCAGGACGATGATGCCGGCGCCTTCGGCCCAGCCGGTTCCGTCGGCGTTGGCGGAGAATGCTTTGCAGCGGCCGTCTTTTGCTAGGCCGCGTTGGCGGCTGAATTCGATGAAGATCCCGGGTGATGCCATGACGGTCACTCCGCCTGCGAGGGCGAGTGTTGATTCCCCGGATCGCAGCGACTGGCAGGCGAGGTGCATGGCGACCAGGGAGGACGAGCAGGCGGTGTCGACGGTGACCGCCGGACCCTCCAACCCGAGCGAGTAGGCGACCCGGCCCGACACCACGCTCAGCGCCTTGCCGGTGAGGAAGTAGCCCTCGAAACCCTCCAGCGGTTCGCGCAGCGGCGGCCCGTACTCCGGCAGCACCGTTCCCGCGAACACCCCGGTGCGGCTGCCGCGAAGATCGCCGGGGGCGATGCCGGCGTTCTCGACGGCCTCCCACGAGGTCTCCAGCAGCAGCCGCTGCTGCGGGTCCATCGCCGTCGCCTCGCGCGGGCTGATCCCGAAGAACGCGGCATCGAAAGCCGATGCGTCCCGGAGGAATCCGCCGTGCCGGACGTACGACTTCCCGGCGGCGTCCGCATCCGCGTCGTACAGCTCGTCCACGTCCCAGCCGCGATCGGCGGGGAACTCGGAGATCGCGTCGGTGCCGGTGCGAACCAGCTCCCAGAGCTCGTCCGGGGAGGTGACGCTGCCGGGGAAGCGGCATGCCATGCCCACGATCGCGATCGGCTCGGCCGCGTCGTCCTCCGCTGCGCGCAGCCGGTTGCGCGTGTCGTGCAGCTCAGCGGTGACCCGAGCGAGCAGGTGTCGCATCTGATCGTCGGTGGTCATGCGCAGCAACCTCTTTCTGCCGGTCAGCTGATGCCGAGCTCGCGGTTGATGAATTCGACGAGGTCCTCGTTCGACGCGGATTCGAGCCGCGCGGCGACCCCGTCCGGCTGCGGAGCACCGGGCAGCCAGGAGTCAGCGATCGCCGCCAGCCGCCGCCTGTCCGCTTCGGACATGTCTTGTCCGGACAGCGCGGATTCCAGGCCGTCGAGCGCCGCCGCGATCGAGGGCGCCGGGACGAGGTCGGCGTGCAGCCGCTCGACCAGCGCCTCCGCCGTGGGGTGGTCGAACAGGACGGTGACCGGCAGTGAGAGCCCGGTGATCGAGTTGAGCCGGTTGCGGAACTCCACCGCGGTGATCGAGTCGAAGCCGAGTTCCCTGAACGGCTGACCGGGCGCGATCCGCTGCGGCTCCGAGTGCCGAAGCACGACGGCGGCCAGGGACTGCACGGCCGCCAAGAGGATCTTCCGCTTCTCGCTGCCGGGCGCGGCGGCGAGCCGTGCGGCGAGATCGCTAGGCCGGCCTTCCGCGCCGCCGGCCGGTTCCGCGGACTGCTCGCGCCGGAACAGCACGATCGAGGTCTCGTCGTGATCGAGCGCCTGCTTCAGAGCGCCCGAAACGGGAGCTGCGCCGGGGCTCCAGGTCATCGAGACCGCCGGTAG
Source organism: Saccharopolyspora sp. NPDC045839 (assembly GCF_056431645.1). NCBI lineage: Bacteria > Bacillati > Actinomycetota > Actinomycetes > Pseudonocardiales > Pseudonocardiaceae > Saccharopolyspora > Saccharopolyspora sp. NPDC045839. The sequence continues at coordinate 351,871 of NZ_JBWKKH010000001.1, read as the reverse complement.
CCCGTGCTCCCGTCGCCGCCGGGCCACCGAGTCCAACACCTCGCCGACGGCGCTGCCGGTGGTCGAGAGGAGCACGAAGGCGTCGAGATCGTGGCCGCGAGTCAGCTCGTCCAGGTTCAGCGCACCGAGTGGTTCGGCGAGCGGCGACGCCGCGATGTGCAGGACTGTCCGCAGTGGATATTGCTGCGGGATCGAGGAAAGAACTTCGTCCAGACCGGCGCGATCGGCCGGGGCGCAGCGCGCCACGGTCACCTTGGCGCCCCGCTCGGTCAGCGCGGCTTCGAGCTCGATCGGGTCGGGCTGCTCGGGGTCGACGAGCAGCACCAGGTGCTCCGCCCCGCGCCGGGCCAGCCACTCCGCGAGGTGCAGACCGCTCTCGGACGTGCAGTCGGTGACGAGCGCGGTATCGCGCGGGCACCAGTCGCGAACGGGCCGGGCGCTGTCGACCGGCGCGTGGACCAGCCGCCGGGCGAGGAGTCCGGCGTCGCGAAGGGCGAACTCGCCGCCGGGCTGCGACAGGCAGCCGGTCAGATCGGCGGGCGAGAGCTCGTCCGGACCTGCGGGGAGGTCCAACAGGCCGATGCCCGGGCGCTCTCCGACCGCCTCCCGCGTCAGCCCGAGCAGGAGCGCCCGGTGGAGATCGGCCGCAGGTTCGGACGGGCCCGTCGAGGCCGCTCCGCTCGTCAGGAACCACAACGGCGTGCGGATGCCGGCCTGCACCAGCGCATCGGCCGCGGCCGCGTGGCGTGCGGGCTGGGGCCGCTCGGTCAGGGCGAGCAGAGACATGACACCTTCGAAAGTTCCTTGTGAGGCAAGCGCTTCCGGAAGATTCCGTTCGGTCGCTTCATCGATCGTCAGGTGCCGCACGGTCGCGCCGCCAGCGGTCAACGCGTCGGACACGACCTCTTGCCATCGGTGCGCGACATCGGGCGGCGAAACGACCAGCCAGGCCCCGCTGGGGTGCCGGGACGACGTGGGAACGGGATGCCAGGCGACGCGATGCCGAACCTCGTTCAGGCCGTCGTGCTGCGGCCCGTCGAGCCAGTAGCGCTCGCGCTGGAAGGGATAGGTGGGGAGTCCGACGTGCTCGCGGGAGGGCAGGACGGCCTGCCAGGTGATCGGCGCGCCGTGGACCCACAGGTGTGCGGCGTTGGTGAGGAGCGTGTCGGTGTCGGGGCGGTCGCGGTGCAGCGTGCTGGCGGTGACCACGTCCGGCAAGGCGGTGATGTGGTGGGTGAGCGTGGGGTGCGGGCTGGGTTCGAGGTAGACGTGGTGTCCGGTGGTGTGGAGTCGGGTGATGGTGTCGTGGAAGTGCACGGTGGTGGCGAGGTTGGTGTACCAGTAGTCGGCGTCGAGTCCGGTGGTGTCGAATGCTTCGCCGGTGACGGTGGAGTGGAACGGGATTTCGCTGGTTTGCGGGGTGAGTCCGGCGAGTTGTTCCAGTAGCGGTTGCCGGAGGTCTTGGACGTGGTGGCTGTGGGAGGCGTAGTCCACGGGCAAGATCCGCGAGCGCACTCCTTGGTCGGTCAGCGTGTTGTGGAGGCGGTGGATGGCGTCGGTGTCGCCGGAGAGGACGGTGGCGGTGGGGCTGTTGATCGCGGCGACCGAAACGCGTTCCGGGTCGAGATGAGGCCGTAGATCATCGACGGAGAGCGGGACCGACAGCATGCTGCCGTGTCCGGCGAGGTGGGTGCGGATCAGCTGCGACCGCAGGGCGACGATGCGGGCGGCCTGGTCGAGGTCGAGCGCGCCCGCGATGTGCGCGGCGGCGATTTCTCCTTGGGAGTGGCCGACGACGGCGGCGGGCTGAACCCCGAGTTCCTGCCACGTCCGGGCCAGGGACACCATGACGGCGAACAGCGCCGGTTGGACGATGTCGACGCGGTCCAGCGCGGATCCGTTGCGCAGCAGGCCGGCGACCGACCAGTCCTGGTACGCCGATAGCGCTTGGTCGCATTCGGCCAAGGCTGCGGAGAAGACGGGGTTGGTGTCGAGCAGCTGGCGGCCCATGCCGGGCCATTGGCCGCCCTGACCGGGGAAGATCATGACGATCCGGCCGGCGTCCTGGGCCGGGGGCTGCGTGCGCCGGATGATGCCCGATGCCTCGGTGCCACTGGCGAGATCGCGCAGGTGTTGCAGCAGGTCGTGTCGATCCTTGCCGAGGAGCACGGCGCGGTGCGCGAAGCCGCTGCGCTTGCTCAGAGCCGCCCCGGCATCCACGGGCGTCCAGTCCTCGCTCGCGGACAGACGCTCATGCAGCCGCCCCGCGAATGCCTCAAGCGCCTCCGGCGTCTTCCCGGAGATCACCCACGGCACCGGCTCGTCCCCAGCTCCAGAAGCACGATCCACAACCACGATCTCCGCACGCGAGTTGTCCTGTGTGGACTCGGTATCGCGAGTCGGCAGTTCGAGGACGAGATGCGAGTTGGTGCCGGAGACACCGAAGGACGACACGGCGGCCCGGCGCGGCCGGTCGACATCCGGCCACGGCCGGGATTCGGTGAGCAGCGCGAGCGCACCGCTGCTCCAGTCGACGTGCGGCGACAGCGCCTCGGCGTGCAGCGATGCGGGCAACTCGCCGTGCCGGAGGGCCTGGACCATCTTGATGACGCCGCCGACCCCGGCCGCGGCCTGGGTATGGCCGACGTTGGACTTCAGCGACCCCAACCACAGCGGGCGTTCGGCGGTCCGGTGCTTCCCGTAGGTCGCCAGCAGCGCTTGGGCCTCGATCGGATCCCCCAGCGAAGTGCCGGTGCCGTGGGCTTCGACGGCATCGACATCGGCGGTCCCCAACCCCGCGGCCGCCAGCGCCTTCAAGATCACCCGCTGCTGCGAGGACCCGTTGGGCGCGGTCAACCCGTTGCTCGCACCGTCCTGGTTGACCGCACTGCTCCGGATCACCGCCAGCACGGGGTGGCCGTTGCGCTCGGCCTCCGAGAGCCGCTCCAGCACCACGACTCCGACGCCTTCGGCCCAGCTGGTGCCGTCCGCCGCCGCGGCGAACGGCTTGCACCGCCCGTCCGGGGACAGGGCGCGCTGCCTGCTGAACTCCACGAACATGGTGGGCGTCGCCATGAGAGTGGCGCCACCCGCCAACGCGAGCGTCGACTCACCGGCCCGCAGCGACTGGCAGGCGAGGTGGATCGCCACCAGCGACGACGAGCAGGCGGTGTCCACGGTGACCGCCGGCCCCTCCAGCCCGAGCGTGTAGGACACGCGGCCGGACGCCACGCTGCCCGCGCTGCCGTGGCCCACGTACCCCTCGAACTCGGCCGGGATGCGCGGCGCCAGCCGCGACCCGTAGTCCTGGTACATGACGCCGGTGAACACGCCGGTCGGGCTGCCGTCCAGCGACAGGGGATCGATGCCCGCGTGTTCGAGCGCCTCCCAGGAGGTTTCCAGCAACAGCCGCTGCTGCGGATCGATGGCCGGGGCTTCGCGCGGGCTGATGCCGAAGAACGCGGCGTCGAATTCCGCTGCGTCGTGCAGGAATCCGCCTTCCCGGACGTAGCTCGTCCCGCGGTGCTCCGGGTCCGGGTGGTACAGCGCGTCGAGGTTCCAGCCGCGGTCGGCGGGAAAACCTGAGATCGCGTCCCGGTCGGCCGCCACGAGCTCCCACAACTGCGCGGGCGAGGCGACGCCGCCCGGGAACCGGCACCCCATCCCGACGATGGCGATCGGCTCGGGGAGCGCGCTCAACCGCTGCCGCGCCTGCCGCAGCTCGGCGGTGACGCGCTTGAGGTAGCTGCGGAGCTTCTCCTCGTTCGCCATCGAGATGTCCTCCTCCTTCGGGAGCGCTCGGGTCAGGACTGTTCGAGGTCGCGGTCGATGAGTTCGAAGATCTCCTCGTCGGACGCCGAGTCGATCGCGTCGTCGGCGGTGCCGCGTTCGCCGTGGTGCGTCCCGAGCAGCGCGGTCAGCCTCGCCACGACCTCGTTCCGCGAATCGGCGTGCAAGGGGATCGTCGCGAGGACGTCTTCGAGGTGGCTGAGCGCGGACAGCACGGACGTGGCGTCGCCATCCCCGCCGATCAGCTCGGCGCGCAGGTGCGCGGCCATCTTGTGCGGCGTCGGGTGCTCGAAGACGAGGGTGGTGGGCAGCCGCAGGTTGGTCGCGGTGGCGAGCCGGTTGCGCAGTTCCACCGAGGTGAGCGAGTCGAAGCCGAGCTCCAGGAACGGGCGATCGGCGGGGATGTCGTCGAAACCGGTGTGCCCGAGAACGGCGGCGGCGTGCATCCGGACGACTTCCAGCACGGTGCGGTACTGGTGCTGCTCGGGCATTCCCTGCAACCGCGCCGTGAGCGGCTCGGCGTTCCGCGGCTGCGCCTCCCTGCGCTGCTCGGGGATTCGGCCGGCGAGCGACGTGGGGGCCTGGTGACGCCGGAGCGCCTTCGGGTCGAGCTTGATCGGCAGCAGCATCGGCTCGGAACTGCCGAGCGCCTCCTCGAACAGGCGGATCCCGTCCTCCGGCTCGAACGGCAGGGCGCCGCTGTTCGCCATGCGTTGCTGGTCGGCATGCGTGAGGTGCTGGGTCATGCCGTCGCCGGTGTTCCACGGGCCCCACGCGAGCGAGTGCGCGGGAAGCCCTTGGACGCGGCGGTATTGGGCGAAGGCGTCGAGGAAGGTGTTGGCCGCGGCGTAGTTGGCCTGGCCGGGGTTGCCGAGGAATCCGGAGACGGAGGAATAGAGGGCGAAGAACGCGAGGTCCTGCTGCCGCGTGGCGTGGTGCAGGTTCCAAGCGGTGTCCACTTTGGAATTCAGGACCGCGGTGAGCTGCTCGGCGGTGAGCGCGTGCACCGGTGCGTCGCGGAGGACGCCTGCGGTGTGGACGACGCCGGTCAGCGGGTGCCCGGCGGGGATGCTGTCGACCAGCTCGGTGAGTTGGCGGGCGTCGGCGATGTCGCAGGCCGCGATGGTGACAGCGGCTCCGAGCGCGGTCAGCTCGTCGCGGAGGCTCCCGGCGTTGGGCGCGGCCGGGCCCTGGCGGCCGGCGAGCAGGAGGTGGCAGCCGGGGTAGCGGGTGGCGAGGTGGCGGGCGAGGACGCTGCCGAGGGCGCCGGTGCCGCCGGTGATGAGGATGGTGCCGTGGGGGTCGGGCGTGGTGGGGATGGTGAGTGCGAGTTTGCCGGTGTGGCGGGCGTTGCTGAGGTGCCGGAATGCCTCGGGTGCTCGGCGGATGTCCCAGGCGGTCACCGGCAAGGGGGTCAGCCGGCGTTGATCGAACAGCGTGGTGAGGTCGCCGAGCATGGCCTGGAGGTGGGCCGGGTCGACTTCGGTGAGGTCGAAGGCGTGGTAGTGCAGTTCGGGGTGTTCGGCGGGGTCTCGGGGGTCGGTCTTGCCGAGCTCGATGAAGTGCCCGCCGGGCGTGAGCAGCTCCAGCGAAGCGTCCAGGAGCTCGCCGGTCACTGAGTTCAGGACGACGTCGACCGAGGGGAACTGCGTTGCGAAGTCCGTGGTGCGGGACGAGGCGATGTGGTCCTCGGGGATGCCGAGTTCTCGTAGGGTCGCCCATTTGCTGGGGTGTGCGGTGGCGTAGATGTCGGCGCCGTAGTGCTGGAGCAGCTGGATCGCGGCCATCCCGATGCCGCCCGCGGCGGCGTGCACGAGGACCTTCTGTCCTGGTTGGACTCCCACCAGGTGGTGGAGGGCGTGGTAGGTGGTGAGGAAGACCGCGGGCGCGGTCGCGGCCTGGGCGAAGCTCCACCCGTCGGGAACCGGTGCCAGCAGCCGGTGGTCGGTGATCGCGAGCGGGCCCATCGCGCCGGGCAGGACGCCCCACACCCGGTCGCCGACCCGCAGGCCGGGCACGTCGCCGGCGATCTCAGCGATGACGCCGGCGCCTTCCGCACCGAGCGGCGGGGTGCCGGGGTACATGCCGAGGGTGTTGAGGACGTCGCGGAAGTTCACGCCGACCGCCCGCACCGCGACCCGCACCTGCCCGGCCGCGAGCGGCGCCTCGGCCTCCGCGAACGCCGCGAGGTGGAGGTTGTCGATGCTGCCGCGCTCGGTCACGTCCAGCCGCCAAGCACCGCTCTCGGGCGGCGTCAGCTCCTGCCGGGAATCGGCGCGGCTCAGGCTGGGCGCGAACACCGCACCTCCCCGCAGCGCGAGCTGCCACGAGCGCGAGGCGATGGCCCTCCGCAGCAGATCCGGCACGTCCTGCTGGGAAAGATCGTCGGTGTCGACGAGCAGGATGCGATCCGGGTGCTCGTTCTGGGCCACCCGCAGCAGGCCCCACAACGGACCCGTGACCAGGTCCGGCGTCTCACCCGGGTGCACCGCCACCGCGCCTCGGGTCACCACCACCAGGTGGGTCGGCTGCTCCGGATCCGACAGCCACTCCTGCAGCCGCCCCAGGGCCTCCTGCGCCAGGCTCTCCACCCGGGCCGGAACGGACCCGCTGCCCGCGGGCGACCGGTAGTCGAGCACCAGCGCCTCGGGGGCCTCGCCACCGGGTTCGGCGGAGTGCGGCACCCAGTCGACGTGGAACAGCTCGCCGCGGCGCCCGCCGGTCGACCGTCGAAGGGTCAACGACCCGATGGTCGCCACCGGACGGCCGGTGCGGTCGGCCATGGCGAGCGCCATGGTGTCCTCGCCGGTGTGGCGCAGCCGGACGCGAAGCCGCGACGAACCGGCGAGGTGGAGGCGGACATTGGCCCAGGAGAAGACCAGTCGGGTACGGCCGTCGCCCCGGTCGTCGTCGATGACGGCGGCGTGCTGGGTGGCATCGAGGAGCGCGGGGTGGACCGTCCAGCCCTGTGCGCTGTGCTCGTCGGGCAATGCGACCTCGGCGTAGATGTCGTCGCCGAGCCGCCAGGCGGAGTGCAGGCCGCGGAACGCCGGGCCGTAGTCGAAGCCCTGCCCGGCCAGCACGTCGTACAGATCGCTGACGTCGACGGGGATCGCCCCTTCCGGCGGCCAGACCGTCAGGTCCGGTGCATCGTCGCTCTCGGCGCTGCTGGCGGTGGCGGCCGCGTGGCGGGTCCACGACTCGCCCTCGCCGCGTGAATGGATCGACAGGCTCCGCCGGCCGTCGTCGCCAACGGCCGTGGCGGTCACGTGGAGCGCGACGTGGCCGTGCTCCCGGAGTTCGAGGGGCGTGAGAACGGTGAGGTCGTCCAGTTGATGCCCGAGCTCGGTGGCGACGTGGAGCGCCATGTCGAGGTACGCGGTGCCGGGCAGCAGGACGGTGCCCCGGACGACGTGGTCGGCGAGCCAGGGGTGGTCGTCGAGCGAGACGCGCCCGGTGAAGATCACCTCGCCGGTGTCGGGGACATCGGTGCGCGCGGACAGCAGTGGATGCCCGCTGCTGTCCAGCCCCAGCGTCTCGGGCCTTCCGGCGGAAGCCGACGAGCTGAGCCAGTACCGCTGGCGCTGGAAGGCGTAGGTGGGCAGGTCGAAGGTCCGGGCCGGGGACAGGAGGGTGGCCCAGCGCGGGCTGAGTCCGGTGGTGTGCGCGCAGGTCAGGGCCGTGAGGTACGCGGTGGTGTCGTCCGTGCCGGGCTTGAGGGTGGCGTGGCCGGGGGTGTCGTGGGTGGTCCGGGCGAGGGTGGAGAGCGTGGTGTCCGGCCCGAGCTCGATGTGGTGCGTGACGGTGTGGTTCTGGTGCAGCCAGGTGAGCGCGGGGTGGAACCGGACGGCCCGCCGGATCTGCCGGGCCCAGTAGGCCGGAGTCGCGATGTCGTCGGTGATCGTCCCGGTGACGGTGGAGACGACCGGGATCGTCGGCGGGTGGTAGGTCAGCTCCCGGGCGGTCTGTTCGAGCGCGTCGACCAGCGGCTCGCAGTGGGGCGAGTGGAAAGCGCGGCTGGTGTGCAGTTCCCGGGTGGTGCGGCCTTGATCCCGCCAGTGTTCGGTGATGGCGCGCACGGGGTCGGGGTCGCCGGAGATCACTGTGGACTGTGGGCTGTTGATGGCTGCGATGGACACGCCGCTGTCCGGGGCGAGGAGTTCGGGGTGCGCGTCGGTGAGCTCGTCTTCGCCGGCCTGGATGCTCGCCATCACCCCGGTGCCGGGCAGGGTGCGCATCAACTGAGCCCGCGCGGCCAGCAGGCGCGCCGCGTCGGGCAACGTGAGTATTCCGGCGAGGTGGGCGGCGGTGAGTTCGCCGATGGAGTGGCCGATGAGGTGGTCGGGGGTGATGCCGTGGTGTTCGAGCAGTCGGAACAAGGCGACTTGCAGTGCGAACAGCGCTGGCTGCGCGATCAGTGTGTCCTCGACTTCGTCGGGCTGCCCGTGGAAGACGATGTCGGTGAGCGGCCGGTCCAAGCTGAGCAGCGGGTCGAGGTGTGCGCATGTCTCGTCCCAGGCTTCGGCGAACACGGGGAACGCCTCGTGCAGGCCCTGTCCCATGCCTGGGCGCTGGCTGCCTTGCCCGGACAACAGCATCGCCACGTGGCTGCGGCGGGTCGTCGCCAAGCCACGGATGATCCCGTCCGCGTCCCGGCCACGGGCCAGCTCATCCAGCCCGGCCAGCAGTTCCTCGCGGTCGGAGCCCAGGATCGCGGCGCGGTGTTCGAAGGTGGATCGGGTAGTGGCCAGTGACCAGGCCACCTCGGCGGGCGTCCAGTCGTCCCGGTCGCTGAGCTGGGTGTGCAACCGTTGTGCTTGCGCTGTCAGGGCGTCCGGTGTTCTCGCGGAGATCATCCAAGGCACCTGAACCGAGCCGGTGACGTCCTGTGTGGACTCGTTCGGTGGTGCCTGTTCGAGGATGAGGTGCGCGTTGGTGCCGGAAACACCGAAGGACGAGACTGCGGCCCGGCGCGGCCGGTCGTCTTCCGGCCAGGACCGGGATTCGGTGAGCAGCGCGAGCGCGCCGCTGCTCCAGTCGATGTGGGGCGAGGGCTCGTCGGCGTGGAGCGTGGCGGGCAGCTGGTCGTGCCGGAAGGCCTGGATCATCTTGATGACGCCTGCAACTCCGGCCGCCGCCTGGGCGTGGCCGATGTTGGACTTCAGCGATCCCAGCCACACCGGTCGTTCGGTGGTGTGGTGCTGGCCGTAGGTTGCCAGCAGCGCCTGCGCCTCGATGGGGTCGCCCAGTGACGTGCCGGTTCCGTGGGCTTCGACGGCGTCGATGTCGGCGGGTGTGAGCCCGGCGTTGGCCAGCGCCTGCTGGATGACGCGTTCCTGCGAGGGCCCGTTGGGTGCGGTAAGCCCGTTGCTGGCGCCATCCTGGTTGATCGCGCTGCCGCGGATCACCGCCAGCACGCGGTGACCGTTGCGCTGGGCGTCCGAGAGCCGCTCCAGCATCACGATCCCGACGCCTTCCGACCAGGTGGTGCCGTCGGCGTCGGCGGAGAACGCCTTGCAGCGCCCATCCCGCGCCAGGCCCCGCTGGCGGCTGAACTCCAGGAAGATGCCCGGAGCCGCCATGATCGTCACCCCGCCGGCCAGCGCCAGTCTCGCCTCGCCGGAGCGCAGCGACTGGCAAGCGAGGTGCATCGCCACCAGCGACGACGAGCAGGCGGTGTCCACGGTGACCGCCGGGCCTTCCAGCCCGAGGGTGTAGGCGACCCGCCCCGACATGACGCTCGGCGTCGTGCCCGTGAGCGCGTGGCCTGATGAATCCGGCGCCACCTGGTGCAGCGGCGGACCGTAGTCCTGCGCGGTCGCTCCGACGAAGGTCCCGGTGGCGGTGCCGCGGAGCGTCGCCGGATCGATTCCGGCGTTCTCGATCGCTTCCCACGTGGCTTCGAGGAGCAGGCGCTGCTGGGGATCCATGGCGAGCGCCTCGCGCGGGCTGATGCCGAAGAACGCCGGATCGAACTCCGCCGCGTCCAGCAGGAATCCGCCCTGCCGGCAGTACGTCGTCCCCGGGTTGTCGGGATCGGGGTGGAAGAGGCGCTGGAGGTCCCAGCCGCGGTTCGCCGGGAAGTCCGAGATCGCGTCCGTGGCGGAGGCGACCAGGTCCCAGAGCTGCTCCGGCGATGCGACACCGCCCGGCAGGCGGCACGCCATGCCGACGACCGCGATCGGCTCGCGCTCGTCGATCGGCGCGGAGTCCGGTGTGGACCGGGAGCTCGGCTCGCCCAGCAGCAGTTCCAGCAGGTGGTCCGCGAGCTGGGTGGGCGTGGGGTGGTCGTAGATGAGGGTGGCGGGGAGGGAGATCCGGGTGGTGGCGGCGAGTTGGTTGCGGAGCTGGATCGCGGTGACGGAGTCGTAGCCGATCTGCTGGAACGTGTGGTGGGTGGGGATCGAGTCGGGATCGGCGTAGTTGAGGACGGCGGCGGCGTGCCGGATGACGTGGTCGAGGAGGTGGGTGTGCCGTTGGTGCGCGGGGAGCTGGGCGAGCTGCCGGCGGAGCTTGCCGGTCGGTGTCGTTTCGCCCTTGGGGCGGCGGATGTCCTCGCTTTCCGCCAGGCGGGTGGTGTTCGGTGCGAGCCAGAACCGTTCGCGCTGGAACGGGTACGTGGGGAGGGAGATGCGCTCGCCGGCGGGCAGGACGGCCTGCCATGCGATGGGTGTGCCATTGGCCCAGAGGTGCGCGGCGTTGGCGAGGAGCGTGTCCCCGCCGGGGTGGTCGCGGTGCAGCGTGGTCGCGCTGGTCGCGTCGGCGGCGATGGTGCTGATGTGGTGCGTCAGCGTGGGGTGCGGGCTGGGTTCGAGGTAGGTGTGGTGCCCGGAAGCGTTCAGCCGCGTGATGGTGCGGTGGAATTCGACGGTGGTGGCGAGGTTGGTGTACCAGTACTCGGCGTCGAGTCCGGTGGTGTCGTGCGCCTCGCCGGTGACGGTGGAGTGGAACGGGATTTCGCTGGTTTGCGGGGTGAGTCCGGCGAGTTGTTCCAGCAGTGGCTGTCGGAGGGTTTCGACGTGGTGGCTGTGAGAGGCGTAGTCCACCGGTAGCACGCGGGATCGCACACCTCGCTCGGTGAGCGTGGCGTGGAGGCGGTGGATGGCGTCGGTGTCGCCGGAGAGGACGGTGGCGGTGGGGCTGTTGATCGCGGCGATCGAAACTCGTTCGTCGAGATGGGGTTTGAGGTCGTCGACGGAGAGTGCGGTGGAGAGCATGCTGCCGTGTCCGGCGAGGTGGGTGCGGATCAGCTGGGATCGCAAGGCGACGACGCGGGCGGCTTGGTCGAGGTCGAGTGCACCGGCGATGTGCGCGGCGGCGATTTCTCCTTGGGAGTGGCCGACGACTGCGGCGGGTCGTACTCCATGGGATTGCCAGACCCGGGTCAGGGAGACCATGACGGCGAACAGTGCGGGTTGGATGACGTCGACACGTTCCAAGGTGTCGCCGTTGCGGAGCAGGTCGGTGACCGACCAGTCCTGATATCTCGATAGTGCTTGGTCGCACTCGGCCAGGGCTGCGGCGAAGACGGGGTTGGTGTCGAGCAGTTCGCGGCCCATGCCGGGCCATTGGCCGCCCTGACCGGGGAAGACCAGCACCACGCGCTCCGGGTCCGGCGTCATGGGGCCGGTGCGCTGCATGATCCGGGGGGAGACCTCGCCGCGGGCCAAGGCATGCAGCTCGTTCAGCAGCTCGTCCCGGTCGTGCCCGAGGACCACGGCTCGGTGTTCGAGCGCGGCACGGGTGGTGGCCAGCGACCATGCCACGTTCGAAGGCGTCCAACCGGAGTCCTGCGCCAGGTGGTCGTGCAGCCGTGCTGCTTGCGCAGCGAGGGCCTCGGGCGTTCTGGCGGAGACCACCCACGGAACCAGGTGACCAGTACCGGCGATGATCTCCGCAGGGCGGTTGTCCTGTGTGGACTCTTCTGGTGGGGCCTGTTCGAGGATGAGGTGGGCGTTGGTGCCGGAGACGCCGAAGGAGGAGACGGCGGCGCGGCGTGGCCGGTCGGTTTCCGGCCAGGGCTGGGGTTCGGCGAGCAGTGCGAGGGCGCCGCTGCTCCAGTCGATGTGTGCCGAGGGTTCGTCGGCGTGCAGCGTCGCGGGCAGTTCGTCGTGGTGGAACGCCTGCACCATTTTGATGACACCCGCAACGCCTGCGGCGGCTTGGGTGTGGCCGATGTTGGATTTCAGCGACCCGAGCCACACCGGTCGTTCGGCGGTGTGGTGCTGGCCGTAGGTGGCCAGCAGGGCTTGGGCTTCGATGGGGTCGCCCAGTGAGGTCCCGGTCCCGTGGGCTTCGACGGCGTCGATGTCGGCAGGTGTGAGTCCGGCGTTGGCCAGTGCTTGCAGGATGACGCGTTCCTGCGACGGTCCGTTGGGTGCGGTCAGGCCATTGCTCGCGCCATCCTGGTTCACCGCGCTACCGCGGATCACGGCGAGAACGCGGTGACCGTTGCGCTGCGCGTCGGAGAGACGTTCCAGTGCTACGACTCCGGCTCCTTCGGCCCAGCTCGTGCCGTCAGCCCCGGCGGAGAAGGCCTTGCAGCGCCCGTCCCGTGCGAGCCCGCGCTGGCGGCTGAACTCGATGAACATCCCGGGCGTCGCCATGATCGTGGCCCCGCCCGCCAGCGCCATGCTCGACTCGCCCGATCGCAGCGACTGGCACGCCAGGTGCATCGCCACCAGCGACGACGAGCACGCGGTGTCCACGGTCACCGCCGGGCCTTCCAAACCCAGCAGATAAGCCACGCGCCCCGAGAACGCGCTGGACGTCGTGCCGGTCAGGACGTGCCCTTCCACGTCCTTCGCCGCGTTGTGCAGCCGCGCCCCGTAGTCCTGCGGGATCGCTCCGACGAAGACTCCGGTCGGGCTGCCGCGCAGCTCGTCGGGGTCGATGCCCGCGTTTTCGAGGACCTCCCAGGTGGTTTCCAGCAGGAGTCGCTGCTGCGGGTCCATGGCGAGCGCTTCGCGCGGGCTGATGCCGAAGAACGCCGGGTCGAACTGGTCGGCGTCGTGCAGGAACCCGCCGTGGCGGGCGTACGACTTCCCCGACGCGTCGGGGTCCGGGTCGAAGAGGTCGTCCAGGTTCCAGCCGCGGTTGGTGGGGAAGCCGGTGATGGCGTCGGCGCCGGCCGCGACCAGCTGCCACAGTTCGTCCGGCGAGTGCACGCTGCCGGGAAGCCGGCAGGCCATGCCGACGATGGCGATCGGCTCGTCGTCGTCGGCGCGCCGCGTCGTCCTCGGGCCGGGCCGGGTCTTCGGGCGATCGGCCAGCAGGAGGGTGCACAGCCGGTCGGACAGCGTCCAAGGCGTGGGGTGGTCGAAGATCAGTCCGGGCGGCAGGGAAAGCCCGGTGGCGGCGGCGAGCCGGTTCCGCAACTCCACCGAGGTCAACGAGTCGAACCCCAAGCTCTTGAAGCTCGGCCGCGAGTCGATGCTCGCCGGATCGGAGTGGCCCAGAACCGCAGCGGCGTGGGTTTGGACGAGCTCCAGCACCACGCGGTGGCGTTGCGCCTCGGGCACGGCCGCCAAGCGACCGGCCAGCGACGACGGTGCCGCTGCCCGCCGCGTTCGGGCCCGGCCGGGAGTCAGGTCGCTCAGCAATGCGACCGGCCGGCGCTTGTTGTCGAGGCGGAGCGGCACCAGGTACGAGTCCGGGCTGCCGCCGGCCTGGTCGAACAGGCGGAGGGCCTCGCCGGGATCGAGGAAGTGCATCCCGATGTCGGCCATGCGCTCCCGCTCGCCGCGAGTGAGGTGCTGCGTCATGCCGCGGTCGGTGCTCCAAGGCCCCCAGGCGAGCGAGTGCGCCGGAAGCCCTTGGGCGTGGCGGTGTTCGGCGAGGGCGTCGAGGAAGGTGTTGGCGGCGGCGTAGTTGGCTTGGCCGGGGTTGCCGAGCAGTGCGGCGGCGGAGGAGTAGAGGGCGAAGAACGCGAGGTCCTGCTGCCGGGTGGCGTGGTGCAGGTTCCAGGCGGAGTCCACTTTGGATTGCAGCACCTCGGCGAGCTGCTCGGCGGTGAGCGCGTGTACCGGGGCGTCGTGGAGGGCGCCGGCGGCGTGGACGACTCCGGTGAGCGGCCGGTCGGCCGGGATGGTGTCGAGAAGTCGTTGCACCGCAGCGGAATCGGTGAAGTCGCAGGCCGTGATGCTGACGTCCGCCCCGAGGGCTCGCAGCTCGTCGCGGAGCTGGGCCGCGCCCGGTGCGGCTGGGCCTTGGCGGCTGGCCAGGAGGAGGTGTCCGGGGTGTTGTGCGGCGAGGTGGCGGGCGAGGGTGGTGCCGAGGGCGCCGGTGCCGCCGGTGATGAGGATGGTGCCGTCGGGTTTGGATGGTGCGGGGATGGTGAGTGCGAGTTTGCCGGTGTGGCGGGCGTTGCTGAGGTGCCGGAAGGCGTCTGGGGCTTGCCGGATGTCCCAGGCGGTCACCGGCAACGGAGCTAGGGCGCCGCTGGCGAACAGGCGGGCGAGGTCGCCGAGCATGGCCTGGAGGTGGCCGGGGTCGGCTTCGGTGAGGTCGAAGGCGTGGTAGTGCAGTTCGGGGTGGTCGCTGGGGTCTCGGGGGTCGGTCTTGCCGAGTTCGACGAAGTGCCCGCCCTCGTCGAGCAGGTCGATCGAGGCGTCGAGGAGCTCGCCGGTCAGTGAGTTCAGGACGACGTCGACCGAGGGGAACTGCGTCGCGAAATCCGGTGTGCGCGACGAGGCGATGTGATCCGCGGGAATCCCGAGTTCTCGCAGGGTCGCCCATTTGCTGGGGTGTGCGGTGGCGTAGATGTCGGCGCCGTAGTGCTGGAGGAGCTGGATGGCGGCCATGCCGACCCCGCCCGCGGCGGCGTGCACGAGCACGCGCTGCCCGGGCTGGACCCGCGCCAGGTGGTGGAGGGCGTGATAGGCGGTCAGGAACACCGCGGGCGTGGCGGCGGCCTGGGCGAACGTCCAGTCCTGCGGTACGCGGGCGAACACCCGGTGATCGCCGACCGCCAGCGGGCCCATCGCGCCGGCCAGCATGCCCGCCACCCGGTCGCCGACCGACAGGCGATCGACATCGGAGGCGGCCTCGGTGACGACACCGGCGACCTCGATGCCCAGCGGCGGGACGCCGGGGTACATGCCGAGGGCGTTGAGCACGTCGCGGAAGTTCAGCCCGACCGCCCGCACCGCGACCCGGACCTGACCAGCCGAAAGCGGCGCCTCTGCCGCCTCGAACGCCGCCAGGTGGAGGTTGTCGATGCTGCCGCGGTCGGTCACGTCCAGCCGCCACGCACGGCTCTCGGGAGGGGTGAGGACCTCTTGGGTGCGCGTCAACCGGGGCACGGACACCGAATCGCCGCGCACCGCGATCTGCGGTTCACCCTGGTGCAGGGCGACGCCGACGACTTGCCGCAGCCGGTCGTGATCGGCGTGCGCGTCGGCATCGACGAGCAGGATCCGGTCGGGGTGCTCGTTCTGCGCCACCCGCAGCAGGCCCCACAGCGGGCCGGTGACCAGGTCCGGAACCTCTCCCGCCTGCACCGCCACCGCGCCCCGCGTCACCAGCGCCAGACGCGCTTCCGCCCCGTCCGACAACCAGCTCTGCACCTGATCCAGCGCTTCCCGGGTGACTCGCGCAACGGACGCCGGGACGTCCTCCGACGGATCGATCGCGCGGAAGTCGGCCAGCACCACATCGGGGCGCGGATCACCGCTGTCCGCGTGCAGATCCGCGTTCAGCTGCGTCCACTTCAGACGGAGCAGCTCGGCGTCCCGGCCGCCGGTTGCCGCGGCCGGCCGCAGGGTCAGGGCCTCGACCTCGGCCACGGGATCGCCGGCCTCGTCCGCGGCGGCGATGCGGATCGTGCCGGAACCGGTCGGCCGGATGCCGACCCGGAGGCGTTGCGCGCCCCGCTGGTGGAGCCGGATTCCGCTCCAGGAGAAGGGAAGGAGTGCGTCCTGGGAGTCGCCGAGCCTCGGCAGCAGGGCCGCCTGGACCGCCGGATCGAGCAGCGCGGGGTGGATCGCCCAGCCGCCTGCGCCGGCTTCTTCGGGCAAGGTGACCTCGGCGTACAGGTCGTCGCCGTCCTCCCACAGGGCTTGGAGCCCCTGGAACGCCGGCCCGTAGTCGAGGCCGCGGTCGCCGAAGATGTCGTACGCATCGGCCAGATCCACCGGCGTGGCGTGCTCCGGCGGTGTGGTGGCCGGAAAGTCAGCCCGAGGACGTTGCGCGTCGACGCTCAGGACACCCGCAGCGTGCTGGGTCCAGTCCTGGGCTTCGTCGTCGGCCGACTCGCGCGAGTGGATGGTGACATCGCGACTTCCGGACTCGCTCTCCGGCGCGATCGTCAGGCGCAGCGCGAGGTGCCCGTGGGCGGGCAGCGCGAGCGGCGTGTGGAGGGTGAGTTCTTCGACGGTGCAGTCGAGTTGCGCGCCCGCGTGCAACGTCATGTCGAGCAGCGCGGTGCCCGGGAGCAGCACGGTGTCCTGGACGACGTGGTCGGCCAGCCACGGCTGCGCTTCGAGCGAGATCCGCCCGGTGAAGACCGTCTCGCCGGTCCGAGGCATGTCGACGCGTGCGGCGAGCAGCGGGTGCCCGGTGCTCGCCAGCCCCAGCGTCTCGGGGCGTCCGGCCGGCCGTTCCGCGTTCAGCCAGTACCGCTGGTGCTGGAAGGCGTAGGTGGGGAGGTCGATGATCCGGCTCGGTGGGAGGAGCGTGGGCCAGCGGACCGGGAGGCCCGTGGTGTGGGCACCGGCGAGGGCGGTGACGTAGGCGGTCGCGTCGTCGGTGCCGGCGCGCAAGGCGGGGTGGCTGGGCGTGTCGTGCGTGGTGCGCGCGAGGGTGGTGAGGGTCGCGTCGGGGCCGAGCTCCAGGTGATGGGTGACGTTGTGGTGCTCGTGGAGCCAGGCCAGGGCAGGCGAGAAGCGGACCGGTCGACGTACCTGGCGTGCCCAGTAGGCCGGGGTGGTGAGCTCGTCGGTGACGTTCCCGGTGACGGTGGAGATGATCGGGATCTTCGGCGGGTGGAAGGTCAGCTCGCGGGCGATGCGTTCGAGCTCGTCGAGCAGCGGCTCGCAGTGCGGCGAGTGGAAAGCGCGGCTGGTGTGCAGGTCCCGGACGGTGCGGCCCTGCCCGCGCCAGTGCTCGCGGATGGCGTGGACTGCGTCGGGATCACCGGAGACGACGGTCGACTGCGGGGCGTTGAGCGCGGCGATCGAGACGCCGCTGCGCGGATCCTGGAGCTCGGGGTGCGCGTCGAGGAGTTCCTGCTCCGCTGCCTGGATCCCGGCCATGACCCCGTGCGCGGGGAGGGCCTGCATCAACCGGGCCCGCCCGGCGAGCAGGGCGGCGGCGTCGGGCAGGGAGAACACCCCGGCCAGGTGCGCGGCCGTGAGCTCGCCGACGGAATGGCCGATGAGGTGATCCGGCACGATTCCGTGGTGTTCGAGCAGCCGGAACAACGCGACCTGCAGCGCGAACAGCGCAGGCTGAGCGACCAGCGTTCGTTCCACCTCGGCGTCGTCGCCGTGGAACACGATGTCGGTGAGCGGTCGGTCCAGACCCAGCAGCGGGTCCAGGTGCGCGCACGCTTCGTCCCAGGCCTGGGCGAACACCGGGAACGCCTCGTGCAGCCCACGGCCCATGCCGGGTCGCTGGCTCCCCTGGCCGGACAGCAGCATGGCGACGCTCGGCTGGTCTGCGGCGATGCCTCGCGCGATGTCCGAAGCGCCCTCGGCACGGGCGAGGATTTCCAGCCCCGCCAGCAATTCCTCGCGGCCGGCGCCGACGATCGCGGCTCGGTGCGCGAAGGCGGTGCGGGTGGTGGCCAGCGACCGAGCCACCTCGGCCGGCGTCCAGTCGGTCCGGTCACCGAGGTGGGAAAGCAGGCGTTCTGCTTGCGATGCAAGAGCTTCCGGCGTTCTCGCGGAGATCACCCACGGCACGGCCCCCGGATCGGCGACCGAGATCGGGGTGTCCGTTGTGGACTCCGCGGTCGGCGGCTGTTCGAGGACGAGGTGCGCGTTGGTGCCGGAGATGCCGAACGACGAGACGGCGGCGCGACGCGGCCGTTCGCCCTCGGGCCACGGCCGGGGCTGATCGAGCAGTGCGACGGCGCCGCTGCTCCAGTCGACGTGGGGAGACGGTTCGTCGGCGTGCAGCGTGGCGGGCAGCTCTTCGTGACGGAGCGCCTGCACCATCTTGATGACGCCCGCGACACCGGCAGCTGCTTGGGTGTGGCCGATGTTGGACTTCAGCGATCCCAGCCACACCGGCCGCTCGGGGCTGTGGTGCTCGCCGTAGGTGGCGAGCAGTGCTTGGGCTTCGATCGGATCACCCAACGCCGTGCCCGTGCCGTGGGCTTCCACGGCGTCGACGTCGGCGGGCGTGAGCCCGGCGTTGGCCAAGGCCTGCAGGATCACCCGCTCCTGGGCAAGTCCGCTCGGCGCGGTCAGGCCGTTGCTGGCGCCGTCCTGGTTGATCGCGCTTCCCCGGATCACCGCCAGGACCCGGTGGCCGTTGCGCACGGCCGCCGACAGCCGCTCCAACACCACCACTCCGACGCCTTCGGCCCAGCTGGTTCCGTCGGCGTCCGCGGAGAAGGCCTTGCAGCGCCCGTTCTGCGCGAGCCCGCGCTGGCGGCTGAACTCGATGAACATGCCGGGCGTGGCCATCACCGTAACCCCGCCGGCCAGCGCCAGGCCCGATTCGCCCGACCGCAGCGATTCGCAGGCCAGGTGCATCGCCACCAGCGACGACGAGCACGCGGTGTCCACTGTGACCGCCGGGCCGTGCAAGCCCAGGGAGTAGGCGATCCGCCCGGACAGGATGCTCGGCGTGGTGCCGGTCAGCGAATGCCCCTCGCCGGACTGGTCCAGGCGAGGCCCGTAGTCCTGCGCGGTCGCGCCGACGAATGTCCCGGTGGACGTGCCGCGCAGCGCCGCCGGATCGATCCCGGCGCGCTCCAGCGCCTCCCACGACGTTTCCAGCAGCAGCCGCTGCTGGGGGTCCATCGCCAGCGCTTCGCGCGGGCTGATGCCGAAGAAGACGGGATCGAAGGACGCCGCGTCGTGCAGGAATCCGCCCTGCCGGGCGTAGGACTTGCCTGCCGCGCCCGGATCCGGGTCGAAGAGGGCGTCCAGGTCCCAGCCGCGATCGGTGGGGAACCCGGAGATCGCGTCCGCACCGGAGGTGACGAGCCGCCACAGGTCCTCCGGCGACCGCGCGCCACCGGGCAGGCGACAGGCCATGCCCACGATCACGATCGGCTCATCGCCGGCCGACGTGCTGACCGCGGTCGGCTCCCCACCACCGGCCCCGGCCAGCTCCGCGCGCAGGTGATCGGCCAGTTCGACGGGCGTTGGGTAGCTGTAGAGCGCCGCGGTCGTCAGCCGGAGCCCGGTGGCGGCGGCGAGGCGGTCGCGCAGCTCCACCGTCCCGAGCGAGTCGAAGCCGAGCTCGCGGAGCGTGCGCCGCGGTTCGACGTCCTCCGGCGAGGAATGCCCCAGGATGACGGCGGCCTGGGAGCGCACGAGCTCCAGCGGGTCCTGCTCGCTCTTGGCCGCGGGCGCCGCGACCGCCTCGTCGTCGGTCGCCTCCTCGTCCAGCCAGTACCGCCGCCGCTGGAAGGCGTAGGTCGGCAGGTCGATCCGCCGGCCAGCGGGCAGCAGAACCGTCCAGTCGACCGGAACGCCGGTCGCGTGCGCGCGGGCGAGGCAGGTCAGCACGCTCTCGGGTGCCGGAAGGTCCGGGTGCAGCGCCGGGATGGCCGGGATGTCGCCGTGCACCTCGCGCGCGAGCGTCGTGAGGGTCGTACCCGGGCCGATCTCCAGGTGGTGGGTCGCTTCGTGGTTGCGATGGAGCCAGGTCAGCGCCGGGTGGAACCGGACGGGATCGCGCAGCTGGCGCACCCAGTAGCCCGGCGTCGTGATCGCGTCGCTGCGATCACCGGTCAGGGTGGAGATGATCGGGATGCCCGGCCGGTGGTAGGTGAGCCGCGCCGCGGTCGACTCGAACTCGTCGAGGATGGCGTCGCAGTGCGGTGAGTGGAAGGCGCGGCTGGTGCGCAGCCGCCGGACGTGGCGGCCGGCCTGGCGCCAATGCCGCAGGATCGCGTCCACCGGCTCGGGCTCGCCGGAGATCACCGTGCTGTCCGGCGCGTTGAGCGCCGCGATGGCCACGCCGGCCGCCGGGTCGGCGAGTTCGGGGTGGGACCGGGTGAGTTCGGCTTCGGTCGCCTGCACGGCGGCCATGACGCCGGAGTCCGGCAGCGACTGCATGAGGCGCGCGCGGGCGGCGAGCAGCGTCGCCGCATCGGGCAAGGTGAGGATGCCGGAGACGTGCGCCGCGCTCAGCTCGCCCACGGAGTGGCCGATGAGGAAGTCGGCGCCGATGCCGTGCCCCTCGAACAGCCGGAACAGCGCGACCTGGAGCGCGAACAGGGCGGGCTGCGCGACGAGCGTCTCGTTCAGGGCGTCCTGGCTGCCGGCGAAGACGACCTCGGTGAGCGGGCGGTCCAGGCCGAGCAGCGGATCGAGGTGCTCGCACGCCTCGTCCCATGCTTCGGCGAATTGGGGAAAGGCGCGGTGGAGTTCGCGTCCCATTCCGGCTCGTTGGCTGCCCTGCCCGGAGAACAGCATCGCGACGCCGCTGCCGCTCGCCACCACGCCGCGCACGAGCCCCGGACCTTCGCCGCCCCGCGCGAGTTCTTCCAGCCGGGCCATCAGTTCTTCTTCGTCGCGGCCGAGGATCGCGGCGCGCTGCGCGTGCTGGCTCCGCGTGGTCGCCAGCGACCACGCCACGTCGGACGACGACCACTCCCGGTGCTCGCGGAGGTGTGCGTGCAGCCGGGCCGCTTGCGCGCACAGCGCTTCCGGAGTTCTCCCCGAAACCAGCCAGGGCACGGTGCCCGTGATGTCGCCGGGCTCGCCGGTCTCGGTGGCGGGCGGCTCCGTCACGACGAGGTGGCAGTTCGTGCCGCCCATGCCGAAGGAACTCGCGCCCGCCGTCAGCGGCCGGTCCGGCCGGGGCCACGGCCCGAGTTCCCGCTGGACCGCCAGGTTCAGGGAATCCAGTGGTATAGCGGGATTCGGCGTCTCGAAGTTGAGGCTCGGCGGCAGCATGCGGTGCCGGATGGCCAGCGCCACCTTGAGCAGGCCGACGATGCCCGCCGCGCCCTCCAAGTGCCCGACGTTCGTCTTGGCGGAGCCGACCGGCAGGGGAGAGCCGGGCGGCCGGACGGCGCCCAGCGCCGCGCCGAGCGCCGAGGCCTCCACCGGATCGCCCACCTTCGTGCCCGTGCCGTGCAGCTCGACGTACTGCACCTCCGCCGGGTCCACACCGGACGCCGCGTACGCCGCGCGGAGGACTTCCCGCTGTGCCAACGAATCGGGCACCGTCAGGCCGTCGCTCGCGCCGTCGTTGTTGACCGCCCCGCCGCGGATCACGCAGTAGATCGGGTCGCCGTCGGCCACCGCACGCGACAGGGGCTTGAGGACTACCACGCCGCCGCCTTCGCCGCGCACGTATCCGTTGGCGCGGGCGTCGAAGGTGTAGCAGCGGCCGTCGGGCGACAGGCTGCCGAACTCCTCCACGCACTCCGAGCTCTCCGGCGCGAGGATGAGGTTCACGCCGCCCGCCAGCGCCAGGTCGGTCTCCCCGGACCGCAGGTTCTCGCAGGCGAGGTGCACGGCCACCAGCGACGACGACTGCGCGCTGTCGACGACCAGGCTCGGGCCGCGCAGCCCCAGGGCGTACGACACGCGATTCGCGATGATGCCGCGCTGCAGGCCGGTCGAGGTGTGCCGGCCGATCGCCCGCGGCGCGCGGCGGTGCAGCAGGGTCGCGTAGTCGTCGGCCGCGCACCCGAGGAACACGCCGGCCCGGCTGCCCCGGACCCGGTCCGCGACGAGCCCGGCGTCTTCGAGCGCCTCCCAGGCCAGCTCCAGGACCAGCCGCTGCTGGGGATCCATCGCGCGGGCCTCGCGCGGCGAGATGCCGAAGAAGTCGGCGTCGAAGCCGTCGACGCGATCGAGGAACCCGCCCCGGCGGGTGGCCCCGGACGCATCGGGGCCGCAGCGGTCGGCAGGTGCGTCGGCGATCGCGCTGCCGCCGTCCCGCAGCAGCCGCCACAATGCGCGCATGTCCGCTGCCTTCGGGAGCCGACATGCGGCGCCGATGACGGCGATCCCGTCATCGGCGGCCGAACGATCTCCTATCCCTGCGCGGTCAGATCCGGGTACCAAGTGAACTCCCTGTCGGCTCGTTCAACACGCGGGTTCCGGGGGCCGGGCGCAGGTGCTCAGCCGAGGCTGGTGTTGTACAGACCCGTCAGGGTGATCTCGGTGAGGCCTTCCGGGGAGTCGCACTTCGCCGGGTCGATCCGGCCGATGGTGTTGTTCTCGATGATGTGGCCCTTGAGCTCGCCTTCGGTGACCCGGCCCACCGACCGCTCGATGATGACGTCCCCGGCGATCTGGAACGTGCTCACGAACTCCATCACGCTGGTGCGCTCGGACTGGTCGTGAGTGGTCCAGCGCACGCGGTCCTTCACCCACACGATCGCGGACTCGCAGTCGCCCTTGCCCTTGACCTCGACCTCGTGGGCCTTCGTGCCGGTGATCGGCAGGGTGGAGACGCACCGCCCGCTGTGGCCGCCCTCGACGTAGCTGAAGGTGATCTCCTGCTCGGTCCGCTTGAGGCCCGGCGTGATCTTCAGCGTCGCGGTTCCGCTGCACGATTCGCCGTGCACGGGTTCGTCGACGTTCGCCGCGAACAGCGCGGTCGGCTCGCTCGACACCACCAGCGTTCCGGCTGCCAGCAGGCCGGCGGAGAGGCTCGCCAACACCCACTTGCCCCGACGGCCGATCGGCGGCGCGGCTTTCTCGTCCGGCCGGGGCGCGTTGCTGGGGGTCTGGGCCTTCATGGGAGGGGCTCCTTCCGGGGTGAATGCGGGAGATCCGCCCCATTTCTAAGCCACCCAAGGCGGTTTCTCGACCGATCATGCCCGATCGAGAAGGCAGCTCACTCGTCTTCGTTGTCCTGCCCGGAAGGGCGATTACGGTTCGCAACGATGATGCCGAGATCGCTTCATATATTGTTGCGGCGCAATGGTTTTCAGTCTTTCGATGAGGTGATCCGTTCTGGTGCGCCCAGCGGAGGGCCGTGTGGTAGTCCTGGGTGGTCCGTGATCGCAGCACAGCGCTTGGAGATGCGGTGCGCGCCATCCAGATTTCCCGGTACGGCGGGCCGGAAGTGCTCGTACAGGAAGAAGTGCCGGATCCGGCATCCGGCAACGGTGCGGTGGCCATCCGGGTCAGCGCCGCCGGCGTCAACTACATGGACACCATGTGCACGGCGAATTCCTACCTCAAGCCGGTCGAGCTGCCCTACGTCCCGGGCGGTGAGGTGGTCGGCCGCACCGCCGACGGGCGGCGCGTCCTCGCCATGATGGACGGCGGCGGGTACGCCGAGCTGGTCGTCACGTCCTCCCCGTTCGTCGCCGAGGTACCGGACGGCGTCGACGACCACCAGGCCGTCGCGCTCGGCGTCCAGGGCCTGTCGGCCTGGCACCTGCTGCGCACCTGCGCGCGGATCGCCCCCGGCGAGTCGGTGGTGGTGAACGCGGCCGCGGGCGGAGTGGGATCGCTGCTGGTCCAGCTGGCGAAGCTGTTCGGGGCGGGCCGCGTGGTGGCCGCGGCGTCGAGCCCCGACAAGCGGGCTTTCGCGATGGCGGTCGGCGCCGACGTCGCCGTGGACGGCGCGGCCGCGGGATATCGCGACCGGGTCGTCGAGGCCAACGCCGGGCGGCCGGTGGACATCATCTTCGACGCCACCGGCGGGGCGGTCTTCGACGCGGCGCTGGACGCGCTCGCTCCGCTCGGGCGGATCGTCACCTACGGCGTGGCATCCCACGTGCTGCCCGCCCCGATCGCGACGGCGCAGGTCATCGAGCGCACCGTTGCGGTCGGCGGGTTCTGGCTGCCGCAGGTGATCTCGTTGCCCGGGAGGTACCGGGAGCCGCTGGCGGAGCTGTTCGCCCTCACCGCCGCCGGCCGGCTGCGCCCGGCGATCGGCGGCGTGTACCCGCTCGGCGAGGCGCGGCGGGCGCACGAGGACATGCTCGGCCGGCGGACGCGCGGCAAGCTCGTGCTGGAACCGTGACGGCGCTGCCCACGATCGTGCGGGTGCCGCCCCCATCGGTGGTCGTGGACCGATTTCCCGGTGGCACGAACGAGTTCCGGCGCCTCGCGGTAGTCGCGATTCCGGGCGCGGGCCACCGCAGACGATCTTGTCGCTGGATTTCCTGTTGCGGTGAAGAGGTTTTTCCTTTCGCCTCCGCTCGCGGACCTGCCCGCATTCGCGCGGCGAGGTGGTGCCCGATGCCCGAGGATGGGGCGGGCGCCGATCACCTCGCGAAGTCCGGTGCGGTTCCGGTCGAAACCGCGCGTTCTGCTCGTGCCTCGCCGGAATCCCCCGGCGGCAGGACTGATCGGGTCGACGATTCGCCGAAGCCGGGAGGTTGAAGTTGACTGCCACCGCCGCACCGCGGCTGATCGCCGGACGAGCCCCGGATCCCCGCCTGCCGGTCGCGCGGCTGGCATTGCTGCTCGACCGCGATTCCGCCACCCCGCTGCACCCGCCGGACGACAGCGGGGTGGCCGCGGTGGCGGGGCAGATCGACGGGGCGCCGGTGATCGCGTACTGCACGGATGCCACCAAGATGGGCGGCGCGCTGGGTGCGGACGGGGCGCGGCGCATCGTCGATGCCATCGACCGCGCCGTCCGGGACCGGTGCCCGGTGATCGGGCTGTGGCATTCCGGCGGCGCGAAGCTCGCCGAGGGCGTGGAGTCGATGGACGGCGTCGGCCGGATGTTCGCCGCGATGATCCGCGCTTCCGGTCGGGTCCCGCAGATCTCGGTCGTGCTCGGGCCCGCGGCCGGAGCCGCTGCGTACGGGCCGGCGCTGACCGATGTGGTGATCATGGCCGCCGACGGGCGGCTGTTCGTCACCGGGCCGGACGTAGTGCGCAGCGTCACCGGCGACCAGGTCGACATGGCCGGGCTCGGCGGTCCCGCGGCGCACGGGCCGAAGTCGGGCGTCGCGCACGTGCTGGCGGACTCGGAGGCGGACGCCTGCACCAGGGCTCGCCGGATCACCGGCCTGCTGGCCCGGCAGGGCGCTTTCGACCTGCGTGCGGTGGCGGAGCGCAAGGATCTGCGGGCGTTGCTGCCGGATGCCGCCAACCGCGCCTACGATGTGCACCCGCTGGTGCGCGAGATCCTCGATGCCGCCGGCGGTTTCGACGAGTTGCAGCAGAAGTGGGCGCCCAACGTGGTCACCGGCCTGGGCCGGCTCGGCGGGCGCACCGTGGGCGTCGTCGCGAACAACCCGTTGCGCAAGGGTGGCTGCCTGGATTCGCCGTCGGCGGAGAAGGCGGCGAGGTTCGTGCGGATGTGCGACTCGTTCGGCGTGCAGCTGCTGGTCATCGTCGACGTGCCCGGCTACCTGCCCGGCGTGGACCAGGAATGGGCCGGCGTGGTGCGCCGCGGCGCCAAGTTGCTCTACGCCTTCGCCGAATCGGTGGTGCCGCGGGTGACTCTGGTGACCCGGAAGGCATATGGCGGCGCCTACATCGCGATGAACTCCCGAGCACTGGGCGCGAGCGCGGTGTTCGCCTGGCCGGAGGCCGAAGTCGCGGTGATGGGCACCGAGGCGGCCGTCGGGATCCTGCACCGCAAGAGACTGTCCGCAGTGGACGATGAAGACCTGCGGACGGCGCTGCGGGCCGGGCTCGTCGACGAGCACGAGCGCCTTGCCGGCGGCGTCGGCCGTGCGCTCGACATCGGCGTGGTGGACGAGGTGATCGATCCCGCGGACACCCGGCGCCGGGTCGCCGCCGCGCTCGCCGAGGCCGCCGCCGGCCGCGGCCACCACGGCAACATTCCGCTGTGACCGGAGGAAGAACGGTGACTGTTCCAGCACGCGGCGGCCAGTTGTGGATCCGCCGCTTCCACCCGGCGCCCGACGCCGGGGTCCGCCTGGTCGCGCTGCCGCACGCGGGCGGCTCGGCCAGCTTCTACTTCCCGCTGTCCCGCGCGCTCGCGCCGCGGATCGAGGTGCTGTCGGTGCAGTACCCCGGGCGCCAGGACCGGTTGGCGGAACGCTGCATCGACGACATCGGTGAGCTCGCCGACCGGCTCGCCGCCGAGCTGCGCCCGTGGGCGGATCGCCCGCTGGCGCTCTTCGGCCACAGCATGGGCGCGGCGGTCGGCTTCGAGGTCGCGCGCCGCATGGAGGTCGCGCCGATCCTGCTGATCGCGTCCGGCCGCCGCGCACCGTCGACGCACCGGGACGAGTGGGTGCACCTGCACGATGACGACGGGCTCGTCGCGGACCTGCGGACGCTGAGCGGAACCGCTGCCGGCGTGCTCGGCGACGAGGAGCTGCTGCGCATGATCCTGCCCGCGGTTCGCAGCGACTACCGCGCGATCGAGAGGTACCAGGGCGAGCCCGGGGCGAAGGTGGCCTGCCCGATCACGGTGCTGCTCGGCGACGACGACCCGAAGGTCACCCTGGCGGAAGCCGAAGCGTGGCGGGAGCACTCCGACGCCGGAGTGGACCTGCGGGTCTTCCCCGGCGGGCACTTCTACCTGGTCGAGCACCAGGCGGAGGTGGTCGCGGTGCTCGGCGAGCGGCTGAGGGTGCCCGATTCCGTGTGAACCCTTGCTCGCCGGCCCGGACGGATCACGCCCACAGGTGTGAAAATTCCGCTCAATTATTGAGAAACCGTGTCCAAGTAGACAGACTTCGTTGCGGGACAACATCTTTGAGTTCGTCCGCATCGGTGATCTGCTCGGTTCGGCAGGAGGAGACCGACGTGTCTGGTGATGGGGAAGTCATCCTGGAAGGCGGCCCGGTCGGGATTCCGACCCAGGTGACGGCCGCGGAGGTGGATCTGGCCGAGCGGATCAAGGTCCGGCGGTTGAACGGGTACGACCACTTCGAGCGGACCGAGGACTACCGGGAGGTCGGCGACTCGAACCTCCCGGTGTTCCGCTGGGCGTACCGGACGCAGGTCGCGGAATGACGGGAGCGGACGGGCTCGACGGCCTCTTCGAGGTGCGCATCGGGGATCGAGACCTCGGCGTGTTCACCAGTTGCGCGGGCCTGGAAGCCGGAACCGGCGTCGTCGTCCTCAGCCGCCCGCCGGCCGGCCGGGCTCCGGTGGTGTCGGACTGGCTGCGCAGCCGCCCGGAGAAGTCGATCGGCGAGATCACGATGCTCGGCCCGGAACGCGCGCCGCTGGCCTACTGGTCGCTGGCGGGAGTCGTGCCCGTGCAGTGGACCGGTCGCGGGCCCGGCGCGTCGTTCGAGACGCTCGAACTGTCCTGCGCGGATCTGACCCGGATCATCTGGTGACCTGCGCCTGAGGGCCGGGGGGAGCCCGGCACCGGATTCCACTGTGGAGTCCGGTGCCGGGCTTGTTGTTCCGGCAGTCCGGTGTGACCGACGTCGTCCCTGGCCGCGCCGGGGGTGCTGGACTCGACCCAGTCGGATTAGTTAGGTTAGGCGTACTTAACCACTCTGATTGGGGCTTGATGCGGTTCTCTGGGCGTCGGGGTCGCGGAGCGCTCGCGGCGATGCTGTTGGTGCTGGTGGCGGCGCTCGCCGGGTGCGGCGGGCCGGAGCCCGGGAAGGGGCCGGTGGCGGGGGACGGGCAGTTCCCGGTGACCGTTCCGACCGCGTTCGGTGACGTCACGATTCCGGAGCGTCCGCAGCGGGTCGTCGCCCTGGGCTGGGGTGACGCGGAGGTCGCCCTGACGCTCGGCGTGCAGCCGGTCGGCGCGGCGGACTGGCTTCCGATCGGCGGGGACGGCGTTCCCCCGTGGCTGCCCGCGGACAAGAGGTACGCGACGCCGCCCACGATGCTCGGCACCATGGAAGTCGACATGGAGGCCGTGGCCGCGCTGGAACCGGATCTGATCCTGGACACCCGCGCCAGCGGCGAGCGGGACCGCCACGACCTGCTGGCCGGGCTGGGCGTGCCGGTGGTGAGCATCCCGGTCGGCGGGCAGGCGTACCGGACGAACTGGGACCAGCAGCTCGACATGATCGGCAAGGCCCTCGGCAGGACCGCGGAGGCGCAACAGGTCCACGCGGACGTCGAGGCGAAGTTCCGCGAGGCCGCGGCCGCGCACCCGGAGTTCGCGGGCAAGTCCGTGGTCGTCGGCTCCAAGATGGTCGGCTCCTACGGCGCCTACGTCAACGGCGGTTCCCGCGTCGAGCTCATGGAGCGCCTCGGCTTCGTCCAGTCGCCGCAGGTGCAGGCCCAGGCCGGGGGGAGCTTCTCGGTCTCCATCTCGCCGGAGCGGATGGACCTGCTCAACGCGGACCTCGTGCTGATGTCGCCGATCGGCGTGAGCGCGGACGACATCTCCGGCGATCCGCTGTTCCGGTCGGTGCCCGCGGTCCAGGCGGGGCACGCGGTCGTGCTCTCCGACGCGGAGATCTCGCACGCCTTCTCTAGCGGCACTCCGCTCGGCCTGGCCCACGCGGTGGACGAGGTCGTCCCGCTGGTCGCGCAGGCGCTGGCGCGCTGAGCGCCGTGGGTTCGGTGCGGCTCGGGACGCGTCCCGGTCTCGTCCTCGGGGTGATCGCGGCGGTTCTGGTGCTGGCGGCCTTCGCGAGCGTCATGGTGGGCGCCAAGGGTCTCGCGCCCGACGTGGTGCTGGACGCGCTGCTGCACCCGCGCCCGGGCGATCCCGACCACCTGATCATCTGGCAGGTGCGCATCCCGCGGACGATCGTGGGGCTGCTCGCGGGCGCGGCTCTCGGGCTGGCCGGCGCGATCATCCAGGGCGTGACCCGGAACCCGTTGGCGGACCCGGGAATCATGGGCGTCAACGCCGGTGCATCGCTGTGCATCGTGCTGGCGATCAGCGTGCTCGGCGTGCAGTCGGTGGCCGGGTACGTGTGGTTCGGCTTCCTCGGTGCGATCCTCGCATCGGTCCTGGTCTACGGGGTGAGCATGATGGGCGGGGAGGGCGGCACGCCGCTTCGGATCGCGCTGTCCGGGGCGGCGTGCACCGCCGCGTTCGGCTCGCTGACCACCGGCGTCCTCGTCACCGACAACGTGACCTTCGAGCAGTTCCGGTTCTGGCAGGTGGGTTCGCTGTGGGGCCGGGCCTCGGACTCCGCTTGGCAGGCGTTGCCGTTCCTCGTGGCCGGTTTCCTGCTCGCCTTCGCGTGCACCCGAGTCCTCAATGGACTTTCGCTGGGCGACGACGTGGCCCGATCGCTGGGGCACAACGTGGTGGTCGGCCGCGCGACCTGCGCGGCGGCGGTCGTGGTGCTGTGCGGCTCCGCGACCGCGATAGCCGGCCCGATCGCGTTCGTCGGCCTGATCGTTCCGCACGCCGCGCGGCTGCTGACCGGCCCCGACCACCGCTGGCTGCTGCCGTTCTCGATGCTGCTTGCCCCGCTGCTGCTGGTGGTGGCCGACATCGTCGGGCGCGTGGCCGCGCCGCCGGGCGAGGTGCAGGTCGGCGTCGTCACGGCGATCATCGGGGCGCCGGTGTTCATCCACCTCGTCCGGCGCCGCAAGCTGGTGGCCGTATGACGACGCTGGTCGCGGTGCGCCGCCGCAACGGCCTCCGCTACGCGGTCGTCCTCGCGGGACTCGCCGCCGCCGTGGTCGCCGTCCTGGTCTTCGCCCTGTGCTTCGGCCGGTATCCGATCGGCGTGCCCGACGTGGTCGCGACGTTGCTCGGCCAGGGCACGCCGAGAACCGACTACGTGGTGCTGCGGCTGCGGATGCCGCGCGCCCTGACGGGCCTGCTGGTCGGGGCGGCACTCGGGCTGGCCGGTTCGATCTTCCAGCACATCCTGCGGAATCCGCTGGCCAGTCCGGACGTGATCGGCGTGACGGCCGGTTCGAGCCTGGCCGCCCTGCTGTGCATCACCGTGTTCGGGGCGTCCGGTTTCGTGCTGCCGACGGCGGCGCTGGCCGGCGGGCTGGCCACGGCCGGGCTGATCTACCTGCTGGCGTGGCGGCGCGGCATCACCGGTCACCGGCTGGCGCTGGTCGGCATCGGCGTCGCGGCGGTCCTGTCGAGCATCGTCTCGTACCTGATCACGCGCAGCGACACCGAAATCGCGACGATCGCCCTGTTCTGGCTGACCGGCAGCCTCAACGGCGTCGGCTGGGCCGAGGCCGCCACCGCGGCGGCGTTCCTGGCCGTGCTGGTGCCGATCGCGCTGGTGCTCGGTCGCGTGCTGGCGGCCCTGCAGCTCGGCGACGAGGTCGCCCGGGGGCTCGGGCTGCGGGTCGAGTGGTGCCGCCTCGGGCTGCTGGCGGTGGCCGTGGCGCTGGCCGGTGTCGCGACCGCGGTGGCCGGTCCGGTGGCCTTCGTGGCGTTCGTGTCCGGGCCGATCTCGGTGCGTCTGCTGCGGACCGGCCGTCCGAGCCTGCTCCCGGCGGCGATCACCGGCGCGCTCGTGACCCTCGTCGCGGATCTCGCGGCGCAGCACCTCTTCTCCGGCGCCGTGCTGCAGCTCCCGGTGGGCGTGGTCACCGGGGCCGTCGGCGCCCCCTACCTGCTCTACCTGCTGGCCGTCGCGAATCGAAGGGCACGCGCATGACGACGTGGCATCCGGGCCAAGCCGAGCTGGTGACATCGGAGGCGGCGCTCCGCGAAGTGGTGGAGCCGCCGGCACCGGCGATCGCGGCCAAGGGCATCGCCGGGATCGACGAGCTCAGCAGGGATTTCATCGCGGCCTCAAGGCTTTTCTTCCTCGCCACCACCGCCGTGGACGGCAGCGTCGACCTGTCACCCCGCGGCGACGCGGCGGGCAGCGTGCTGCTGTTCGACGACGACCGGACGCTGGCCTTCGCCGACCGCAACGGGAACCGGCGCCTCGACAGCTTCCGCAACATCCTCCAGCACCCCCGCGTGGGCATGCTGTTCGTGGTGCCGGGCGTCGACCACGTCCTGCGGGTCAACGGGCGCGCGACGATCGTGCGCTCCGCCCCGTTCTTCGCCGAGTTCGCCGCTCGCGGCGTCGAACCGGCGCTGGCGGTGGTCGTCGAGGTGGACGAGCTGTTCGTGCACTGCGGCCGGGCGTTCCTGCGTTCCGGGGCCTGGGATCCGGAGAGCTGGCCCGAGCCGGCTTCGCTGCCGACTTCGGGCCAGCTGTTCAAGAGTCAGCTCGACAATGCCTCCTGATCAGCGAGTCAGCCGTCGACCCGGGGCGCCAGCCGGTCCCGCAGGCGCAGTCCGCTGATCGCGCCGGAGTCGTCCCGGCAGACGTCGATGGTCGTGCCGCGTTCGCTCACCGGCTCGGTGATCACCAGCCGGTCCCGCTCGCACCAGGCGACCTGCTCGATCGACGGCGGCTCCAGGTAGTAGCTGCCCGGCCGGGGTGTCGGGCGGTGGATGCGCACCGCGGCCCGCCCGTCGGGGCGCGGGCTGAGTTCGAGACGGTAGAAGGACGCGTCGAAACTGCCCGCCAGCCCCGCGGCGTCGGCCGGTGCGTCGCCGGGTTCGGCGGGCGGCGCCTCGGCAGTGATGCCGGCCAGTTCCCGCAGCAGCGCGGCGCGCACCTCCTGGTTCACCTGCTCGCCCGACGTGCCGTTGGTCAGCAGCACGAAGCCGATTCCCCGTTCGGGGACCAGGCACAGCTGGGTGCAGTACCCGATGGTCAGCCCGCCGTGGTAGGCCAGCCGCACGCCGTCGACGTCGTCCAGCCGCCAGATCAGCCCGATCCGCTCGGTCGCGCCACTGCGCTCGCGTTGCGGGACGAACGGCTCCGCCGGGGTCTTCCCGGCGAGGTGGTAGCGGGCGTAATCGAGCATGTCGCTCACGGACGACACCAGCCCGCCGCCGGGCACGTCCCAGCCGGGCAGCTGCCAGCCGCGCTGCCAGCCCGCGGTCCGGGCCACCTCGGGCTCGGCGTCGCTGCGATGCGGGGGGGCCACCCGGTGGGTGATCGCCTCGTCGGCGGTGGTGCAGGTGTGCCGCATCCTGGCCGGTTCCAGCACTTCGGCGCGGACCAGCTCCGCGTACCGCCGGCCGGTGACGACCTCCAGCAGCCGCGCGGCGACGATCAGCCCGGCGTTGCTGTAGGAGTAGTTCGTGCCGGGGGCGAACACCAGCGGCAGCCCGGCGATGTGCGCGACGCCGGTGGCGATCGAGTCGTCCGCGCCGTCGGCGAGCAGCCGGGGCCCGTTGAGGATCAGGTGATCGCCGAACAGGCCGGAGGAGTGGGTGAGCAGGTGCCGGATGGTGATCCGGCGGTCCAGGCCCGCGCCCGGCAGGTGGTCGGCCACCAGGTCGTCCAGGCCCAGCCGCCCGGCATCGGCCTGCGCGGCCAGCATCGTGCCGACGAACGTCTTGGACACCGAGCCGATCTGGAACAGCGTGTGCTCGTCGACCGGCAGCGGATGGTCCACATTGGTCACGCCGAAGCCGTGGCGGTGGCTGCCGTCCGGGGTGAGCACGCCGACGCCGACGCCGGGCACCGCCCAGCGCCGCATCAGCGGCGGGATCATCCCGGTCAGCAGTCCGGCAATGTCGGTCATGCGTTCGCACCGTCCTCTGCGGCCCGTTGGAGTTCCTCGCCGGGGCGCACCGGGAAGAAGCAGGAAGCCGTCCGGCGACCGGACTCGTCGGCGATCAGGGCGGGCGCCTCCCGCGCGCACCGAGCCTGGGACCGGGGGCAGCGCGGGTGGAAGGCGCAGCCGGCCGGCGGGTTCAGCGCCGACGGCACGTCCCCGGCGAGCACCACCCGCTGCCGCCGCGCTTCGGCGTCCGGATCGGGCAGCGGGATGGCCGACAGCAGGGAAGCGGTGTACGGGTGGGCCGCGCTCGCGAAGAACTCCGCCCGGTCGGCGACCTCCACCACCTTGCCCAGGTACATGACCGCCACCCGGTCGCACAGGTGCTTGACCACCGACAGGTCGTGCGTGATGAACACGTAGGTGAGGCCGAGTTCTCGCTGGAGTTCCTTGAGCAGCTTGAGGATCTGCGCCTGGATCGACACGTCCAGCGCGGACACCGGCTCGTCGCAGACCACCACCCTGGGACGCAGCGCGATGGCCCGGGCGATACCCATCCGCTGCCGCTGCCCGCCGGAGAACTCGTGCGGGTACCGGTCGTAGTGGTCCGGGTGCAGCCCGACCATCTCCATCAGTTCGAGCACGCGTCGCCGCACGTCCGGCCGCCGGTGGATGCGCAGCGGCTCGGCGATGATCTCGCCGACGCTGAGACGGGGGTTCACCGAGGACGACGGGTTCTGGAAGATCATCTGGATGTCGCGGCGCAGCCGGGCCAGTTCGGCGCCGCGCCGCGCGAAGATGTCCTCGCCCGCGAACCGGACCTCGCCGCTGGTCGGGGTGGTCAGCCGCAGCAGCAGCCGGGCGAGGGTGCTCTTGCCGCAGCCGGACTCCCCGACCAGGCCCAGCGTCTCGCCCTCCCGCACGCCGAGGTTCACCCCGTCGACGGCCTTGACCAGGCCGCCCGTCCGGCGGAACAGGCCGCCCCGCACCGGGTAGTGCAAGGTGAGATCCCGGGTCTCCACCAGGTAGTCGTTCATCGGCCCGCCTCCGCATCGTCCAGCGCGCCGGCCAGTTTCCGGAAGGCGTCCGCGGTGTGCACGCAGGCGGCCAGCCGGCCCTCCGCCTTGTGGTCGAGCACCGGTTCGGTCCGGGTGCACCGGTCGTCGGCGAACCGGCACCGGGGCGCGAACCGGCAGCCGGGCGGTTCGTCGGCGAGCGACGGGGGATGGCCGCCGATCGGCTCCGGCGGGACCTCGGAGTCCAGCCTGGGCACCGCGCGCAGCAGGGACCAGGTGTAGGGCATCAGCGGGTCCTGGAAGAGCTGCTTCGGCGTGCCGGACTCCACCGCCTTCCCGCCGTACATCACCAGCACGCGGTCGGCGATCTGGGAGACCACTCCGAGGTCGTGCGTGATCATGATGATGGACATGCCGTACGCCGACTTCAGCCGGCCGAGCAGCTCCAGGATCTGCGCCTGGATGGTGACGTCCAGCGTCCGCACCGCCTGGCGCATCGCCTGCCTGCGAGAGACCGGCTCGTGGGTGCGGATCGCCTCGGCGATCTGGTCGCCGATGGTGAGAACTGGGTTCAGGCAGGTGGTCGGGTCCTGGCGAGACCTATAGTGATCTTCATGGGAGTGGGCGGCAAGGCTGGAGGCTGCGGGTATGTTCGGTACACCTACCGTCTGCGCCTGTCTAGCACCGCGCATCGTTGCTTGCTCGCCGAGTGGGACCGGTGCCGGTGGGTGTGGAACTCCTGCGTTGCCGCCTCTCGGAAGGCGCACCGCGATGGTGACAAGTGCGGTCCGGCATACCTGGACAAACAACTGACCGGCTGGCGTAGTGAACACCAGTGGCTCGCAGGCGGTGCGTCGGTGCCGCAGCAGCAGATCATTCGCGACTTCGCAAAGTCGCGCGCGAAGGCGTTCAAAGACATCAAGGACCGTCTTCCGATGCGGCAGCGCGCTGGGATGCCACGCTTCAAGAAGAAAGATGTCGCAGACCCGAGCCTGAACTACACATTGCGCGGATTCCGGATCAAGGATGGCCGTCTGCATCTAGCGGGCGCAATCGTCCTGACAGTGGTGTGGTCGCGCGAACTGCCCGCGCAACCTTCCTCGGTGCGGGTGTACCGGGACAGACTTGGACACTGGTACGCCTCGTTCGTCGTCGCCACCGAGGTTCAGCCACTACCCGATACCGGAAAGGCGATTGGAATCGACTGGGGCGTCACCGAGACCGCCACGACTACCAGTGACGACCACAACCTGCCGCACGCCGAGCACGGCAAACAAGCCGCTGCGAAACTGGCGCGGTATCAGCGAATGATGGCCCGACGCAGGCCGCCCAAGGGCAAAGCTGCGTCGAAAAGATACCGCAAGGCCAAGCGGCACGCTGCGAAACTGCACAAAAAGGTCTCCCGGAGGCGGCAGGACGCCGCCCGGAAGTGGGCCAAGCGTGTCGTAACCGACCACGACATGATCGCGGTCGAAGACTTCCGCCCCAAGTTCCTGGCAAAGACCACCATGGCCCGCAAAGCCGCTGACGCTGCGATCGCCGCGACGAAAACGGCCTTGATCGAGATGGGACGCAAACACGGCCGACGGGTTGTGCTGGTAGACCCGAAGAACACCACGAAGGACTGCGCGGAGTGCGGAGCGAGAACCAAGCACGCGCTCCCGCTGTCAGAACGCACCTACACCTGCACAGCGTGCGGACACAGCTCCCCGAGGGACAAGAACTCCGCACACGTGATGCTCGTCCGGGCTGGGCTGTACCCGGCTGGCGTTGAAGGCAGAAGACCTGATCGTCCGCAGGACGAAAAGGCGGCCTGAGTCAGAAATCCCCACTAGTGTCCGAAGACGAGGGACGAAGAGTCCCGCGCCCTCAGTCAGGGGAGCAGTCAATTTCGGGTCCAGCACCGCGTACAGGACGTCGACCACCAGGTTGACCAGCACGAACAGCAGCGAGGCGTACAGCACCACGCCCTGGATCAACGCGTAGTCGCGCTGGAACACCGCCTGGTAGGCGATCTGACCGATGCCGGGCCAGGAGAAGATCGTCTCGGTGATCACCGCGCCACCGAGCAGCAGGCCGAGCTGCAGCCCGATCACCGTGATCACCGGCAGCATCGAGTTGCGCAGGCCGTGCCGGACGGTCGTGACCAGCGGCGAGACGCCCTTCGCCCGGGCGGTCCGGATGAAGTCCTCGGCCAGCGTCTCCCGCATGCTGGACCGCGTCATCCGCATGATCACGCCGCAGGGGATGGTGGCCAGCGCGAGGGCCGGCATGGTCAGGTGCGCGAGGGAGGCGCGGAACATCGCCCAGTCCCCGGCGAGCAGCGAATCGACCAGGTTCAGGCCGGTGACCGCCGGCAGCGATTCGGCGGCGGGCAACCGGCCGGGGAACGGCAGCAGGTGCAGGTTCACGCCCAGCACCACCATGAAGATCATGGCCAGCCAGAAGATCGGCATGCTCACCCCGGCGACGGCGAACACCGACGCGACCTTGTCCAGCAGCGAGTGCGGCCTGCTCGCCGCCAGCGTGCCGAGGGCGATGCCGACCACCACGGCGATGAGCAGCGCCGCCAGCGTCAGCTCCAGGGTGGCGGGCAGCCGCGCGGCCAGTTCGGTGACCACCGGCCGACCGGACACGATGGACTCGCCGAGGTCGCCCTGCAGCGCCCGGCCGAGGAACAGCCAGTACTGCACGATGATCGGCTCGTCCAGGCCCATCTGGGCGCGCAGCTCGGCGATCTGCTCCGCCGTGGCGTTCTCGCCGAGGATGATCTGCGCCGGGTCGCCCGGGATCATCCGCACGGTGAAGAACACGATCGCGGAGACCCCGAGCAGCACGGGGATCAGTTGCCCGAGCCGCCGCGCGAGGTAGGTCAGCACGGCCCGGCACTTCCCCGGCGTCCGGCGGGTGGTACCCGCACCGCCACGCATAACGAGCCTGGAAAACGGCTCTCAGACGGTGAGGGCATCGAGGTCGTCCATGGCGATGTTGGTGCCGAAGCCGCGGATCGACGCGCGGAGCGCGACCGGCGGGCTGACGTAGGCGATTGGCAGCACCGGCACCTCGTCGTGCACGATGTGCTGGATCTCGGCGTAGAGGGCACGTTGCTTCCCCGCCTCGGCGGTAACCCTGGCCTCGGCGAGCAACGCGTCGACCTGCGAGTTCTGGTAGAAGGACAAGTTGGACGAGTTGGTCTCCGTCGCGCTGGCGCCGGCGTACCAGTAGTTCAGCGGGAAGTAGGAGTCCACGCCGATCGTGGTGCCGCCGAACATGGCGATGTCGTGCAGTCCCTTGCCGGTCCGCTCCACGTAGGTCGCCAGCTCGTAGGTGACGAGCTCCGCCGCGATCCCGACCGCGGCCAGGTTCGCCTGCACCGCTTGGGCGACGCCCTTGCCGTCCGGCAGGTACGGCCGGGCGGTGGACATGTACCAGAGCGTGGTGCGAAAACCGTTGGGCAGCCCGGCTTCGGCCAGCAGCCTGCGCGCCAGTTCCGGGTCGTACGGGTGCGGCCGGATCGACCGGTCGACGAACGCGGAGATCCCGTACAGCGGCGCGCCCGCCACCTCGGCCCCTTCGCCGAAGAAGTACCGCACGATCCGCGGCAGGTCGATCGCGTGCGCGATCGCCTTGCGCACCAAGGGGTTCCGGAACGGCTCGCGGCGGGTGTTCATGGCGAAGTAGCTGAAGCACTCCTGCGGGTGCTGGGTCACGGCGAATCCCGGGGTGTCGCGCAGCGCGTCGGCGTCCTGGGGCACGATGCCGTTGACGGCGGAGAGATCGCCGCCGACCAGCGCCGCCACCCGGGCCGTGCTGTCCGGGATGGGCGTGAGCACCACGGTGTTCAGCCGCCGCCCCGCGTCGCCCGGTCGCGTGCCCCACCAGGATTCGTTGCGGCGCAAGGTGAGCTTGCTGCCGCGCTGCCAGGATTCCAGCGCGAACGGGCCGGTGCCGACCGGCCGCTGCCAGAAGTTCTCCACGTCCCGCTGGATCGCGGTGGGCGAGGCGATGCCGAACTGCGCGCCGGCGAGCGTGGGGAGGAACGGCCCGTAGGGTTCCCGGAGGTCGAACCGCACCGCGTGCGGGCCGGTCTTCTCGATCCCGGCGATCACCGACTTCTCGTCGAAGCCGCCGAACAGGTTCTTGTAGTAGGCGAACTTGCTGCTCTGCGGGCCGCCGCCGCGGTGGTAGGGGTGCCCGGCCTCCCGCCAGCGCCGGAAGTTGAACACCACGGCGTCGGCGTCGAACGGCGTTCCGTCGTGGAAGCGCACGCCCTCGCGGAGCGCGAAGGTGTACTGCCGGCCGCCGTTCTCGGGTTCCGGCACCGCATTCGCCAGCGCCGGCAGCAGCTTTCCGTCCGGGGCGTAGCGCAGCAGCGAGTCGAAGATCTGGTGCACGACCGCGTAGGACTCGCTGTCGGTCTGGTTCATCGGGTCCAGGGAGACGGCGTCCGAGCTCCGGCCGTAGACGAACACGTCGCCGGCGGCCCTGGCCGAAGCCCCGCAGCCGGCGGTGCCGAGCAGCACCGCCCCGGCCCCGGCCAGCTGGAGCACGCCGCGGCGGGTCAGCGTCGGGCCGGTCGAGGTGCGCTGGTGCGTCATCGCCGCTCCCTTCCTTGGTCCTCAGTGCACGGACCGATGCCGGTGCGGCGGCACGATGTCCGCCGCCGTCCGGATCGGGCGCGTGGTTCCCGGGTGCGCTGCGGCCGCAGGCCGATTCCGGGCACCTGGTGCGGTTTCCGGTGTTCCAGGAGCGGAACCGGTTGCGGCGCCCGCGCATCGTCCAGCAGATCCAACTTCGCGAACCCCTTGATCTCGCTTCGAGCTGGTCTAGAGTGTGGACTCGCCCGCGAATGCGGGAGATCATTCGCTCGATACGCTCATTTTCGGCCCGCAGAGAGCGAGAAACGTGCATCAGGACTTCTCCGAGGACGACTTGGCGCTCATCCACGCGCTGCAGTTGTGGCCTCGCGCACCGTGGGCAGCGCTGGCCCCGACGCTCGGCGCGTCGCCCACGGCGCTGGCGCAGCGCTGGGCCCGGCTCCGCGAAGCGGGACTGGCCTGGATCACCGCGTATCCCGAGTACGGCGAGCTTTCCGGCGGCGCGATGGTGGCCCTGGTCGAGATGAACTGCGCCCCGGGCGCGGTGGACGACGTGGCCCGGAGGCTGGAGCGCACGCACCGCGTGCACAACATCGACCACGCCGCGCGTGGACTGGACCTGTTGCTGACGGTCTCCGCCGGCTCGTTCGGCGAACTCTCCGCGCTGCTGCTGGACGAGCTGCCGAAGCTGCCCGGCGTGGCGTCGCTGCACTCCCACATCGGCACCAAGCGGCACATCGAGGGCAACCAGTGGCAGCTGGACGCGCTGGACCGCGCGCAGCGGGAGGCGATCCTGCAAGCGGGCCGCGCCGAGCGGGACCGGTCCAGCGAACCGATCTACCTGAGATCCAAGGTCTTCGCCCCGCTCGTGTCCGAGCTCGCGCACGACGGCCGGGCCACGGCGGCGGAACTGGCCGAGCGGCTCGACCGGCCGACTTCCACGGTGCGCCGCCAGCTGACCGCCCTCCTGCGGTCCCGGGCGCTGCGACTGCGCTGCGAAGTCGCCCAGTTGCACCCGGTGGCCGATCGCGGTGATCTGGTGGTGCCGGCTGCCGAACAGCGCGTTGCCCGCGGCGGTGTCCCGGTTGCGCGAGGACTCGCGGGTGCGGTTGTGCATGTCGGTCACGGGTTCGGCGAACCTCGTGGTGAACGCGTGGACGGCGGACATGGGCGACCTGATGAACATGCAGGACACCCTCGAACGGCTGCTGCCCGCGGGCGGGATCGTGAACAGCTCGGTGATCCTGCGGACCCGGAAGCGGGTGGGCTGGCTGATGCATCCGGACGGCCGCTGCACGGGCGAGGTCATCCCGCTTCCCGGCCCGGCGGCGGACACCCCGGCCTGAGGGCGGTGGCCGGTGGTCCACTGCGGATACCGGCGCACGTCGACGGCGAGAGGCGAGGTCAGGCGGCCGGAAGCCGCCCGGCCTGCGTTGGGTGGCGTTTCAGAATCCGGGTGCGGGCACGTGCGGGACGTGGCCGCACCCGGACGCAGGGCGGGCGATTTCGCGCGAAATCACCGCCGGTGTCAGGCGCGGGGCGCTCTCGGGGCGAGCCTTTCCGAAACGGCCCCTCAGACGGGCACGCCATCACGATCGAACGTGATGGCGTGCCCGCGCGACCGGTCACGGCGCCGCTATCCCGGCGGTGACCGAGCCTCGCGCCGCACGACGGGCCGGGATGACCGCGGCGAGCGGCGCCGCCAGGACCGCGGCCCCCAGCAGCACCCCGAGCCGGCCCCACGGCAGCACGAACAGCACCGGCTCGGCGTCGGTCGACGCCACCTGCGCGATCAGCCATGCCGAGCCGATGCCGACGAACAGCCCGCACGCCGCGCCGAGCAGCGCGACGAAGACCGATTCCGCGGCGAGGGCGGCGCTGAGGCCGCCCCGGGTCAGGCCGAGCGCGCGGAGCAAGGCCGACTCGCGAGTCCGCTCCAGGACGGACAGCGAGAGCGTGTTGGTGATGCCCGCGAACGCGATCAGCACGGCCAGCGCGGTCAGCGCCCACAGCAGGTCCAGCGTGCTGCGCAGCGGCGCGGAAAGCTCGTCCTTGAGCTCGTCGACGCTGCGCAGCTGGGCCAGTGGCGCGCCGGAGAGCGCATTCTCCAGCGCCAGCCGGACCTGGTCGTGGTCGGCGTCCGCCGCCAGCTTGACCAGCACGCTGTCGTCGTAGCCGCCCTCGCCCATGGTGATCGCGGACTGCTGCCCGAGATCGACCATGGCGAGCCCGGTGTCGGCGCCCGCGGCGCTGACACCGTCGTAGACCGCGACGACCCGCAGCGGGACCGGGCGGTTCCGGGGCCCGGCCTGGACGGTGTCGCCGACCGCCAGGCCCGTCTCCTCGGCGAGCTGCTTGCTCACGGCCAGCTCTCCCGGCCCTAGCCGGTCGAGGCGGCCGGACAGCACCACCGGCCGCAACAGGCTGCCCACGGCGTCGCCGCGCACGGCGATCATCCCGTAGCCGCCGTATTTCCCGAGGTCGCCTGAGAACGACTGGCGGAGGGCCGCGTCCGCGACGCCGGGAACTGCGGCGAGGGTGTCCGCGAGCGCGGGAGGCAGCGGCTTGGTGGCGACCACCGACGTGACGGTGAAGTCGGCCCCCAGCTGCTGGTCGAGGCTGCGGTCCCGGCCCGCCTCGACGCCCGCCGTCACCGTGGTCACGAGCGAGACGACGGCGAGACCGATCGTGAGCGCGGCGGCGCTGGCCGCGGTGCGCTTCGGGTTGCGGTCGGCGTTGAGCGCGGCCAGCCTCGCGGACTGTCCGAAGATCGGAGCGCAGACCACGCCCACCGCCCGCGCCACCGGGCCGACCACCAGCGGCCCCGCGGCCAGCGCCGCGCCCAGCAGCGCGGTCATGGCCACGACGGACAGCACCGCACCGGTCTCAACCTCGGAGCCCAGCGCTAGCGCGGCCGTGCCGAAACCCGCCACCAGCAGCGCGATCGTGACGGCCGCTCGCGGCCGCCCGGCGCGGGCGGACTTGCCGTCCACCGGCGTCCGCAGCGCCTCGACAGGAGCGGCGCGGGTCGCCGACCAGGCCGGGATCGCCGCGGCGAGCACCGTCACCAGCACCCCGATCGCCATGGACGCGACGACCGTCCGCGCGGTCAGCGGGACGTGAACGTCCCCGCCGGCGATCGCCTGCAGCGCGGCGGCGACGCCGAGCCCGCCCAGCAGGCCCGCCGCGGACGCGACCGCGCCCACCACCACGGCTTCGGCGAGCAACCCCGAGAACACCTGCCGCTTCCCGGCCCCGATGCACCGCAGCAACGCCAGCTCCCTGGTGCGCTGCGCGACGAGGATCGTGAACGAGTTGGCGATCACCATCGCGGCCACGACCATCGCGAGCACCGCGAAGGCGGTGAAGAACTTCGTCAGGCCGGCCGAGTCCGACGGGGTCTCGCGCAGCAGCTGCGCGGCGGCCTCCTGCCCGGTCACCACGGAGATGCCGCGCCCGCCCACCGCTTGCGCGAGATCGGCGACGAGCTGCTGCTGACCGATGCCCGGCGCCGCGCGCACGACGATCTCGCCGAACTCCTCCTCCTTCGACAGCCTGCCCAGGGCCTCGGGCAGCAGCACCAGGTCGCCGGCCCCGATTCCGGCATCCGCGGGCCGGGCGAACGTGCCGACCAGCGTGAAGGTGTGCTGTCGGCCGTCCTGGTCGAGGACGGTCACGGGATGTCCCAGCGCGTAGTCCGCGGCGGTGTCCTGCTCCATCGCGATTTCGTTCGCGCTGCTGGGAAAACGCCCATCGGCGAGGTCGAACGGACGCAGCTGCTCGTCGGCGGCCAGGGCGGTGGCGGCGGCGTCCCTCGGGCGGCCTGCGGCGTCCCGGAGGGGAGCGCTCACCGTGGAGCGACCCTCCGCCGCGGCGACGCCGGGCACCTGCCGCACCTTCGACAGCACCTCGCCGTCGAGCTCGGCCCCGCGCGTCGCGTCGATCGATGCGTCGACCCCGCGGGTCTCGAAGGCGATGGCTTGGCGGAGCCCGACGCCGACGGCGTCGGAGAGCACGAGCGATCCGGCGACGAAAGCCACGCCGACGGCGATGGCGACGGCCGAGAGCAGCAGCCGACGCGGCCGGGCCGCCAG
Source organism: Saccharopolyspora sp. NPDC045839 (assembly GCF_056431645.1). Taxonomy (NCBI): domain Bacteria; kingdom Bacillati; phylum Actinomycetota; class Actinomycetes; order Pseudonocardiales; family Pseudonocardiaceae; genus Saccharopolyspora; species Saccharopolyspora sp. NPDC045839. The sequence goes on along the minus strand of NZ_JBWKKH010000001.1, from coordinate 309,857 downwards.
CCCGGCGATGGCGGTTCGCAGCATCACGCCTCCAGCCTGGTGAGCGCCGCGAGCACGGTCTCGGCGGTCGGGCGTTCGAGGTGTGCGGCGATGCGGCCGTCGGCCAGGAGCACCCCGCGGTCGGCGTAGGACGCCGCGACCGGGTCGTGCGTCACCATCACGACCGTTTGCCCGAGCTCGCGGACCGACGTGCGCAGGAACCCGAGCACCTCCGCGCCCGAGCGCGAGTCGAGGCTGCCCGTCGGCTCGTCGGCGAACACCACGTCCGGCCGGCCCACCAGGGCGCGGGCGCACGCCACCCGCTGCTGCTGGCCGCCCGAGAGCTCGCCCGGCTTGTGCCGCAGCCGCGACCGCAGGCCAAGCGCGTCGACGACCGCGGTGAACCACGCCCGGTCCGGTGCGCGGCCCGCGAGCCGGAGGCCGAGCAGGATGTTCTCCTCCGCGGTCATGGTCGGCAGCAGGTTGAAGGACTGGAACACGAACCCGATCCGGTCCCGCCGCAGCCGGGTCAGCGCGGCGTCGGACAACCCGGTGAGTTCGGTCCGCCCGATGCGGACCCGCCCGGAGTCCACGGTGTCCAGTCCGGCGAGGCAGTGCATGAGCGTGGACTTGCCGGAGCCGGACGGGCCCATGATCGCCGTGAAGCGGTGCGCCGGGAAGTCGAGGGACACGCGGTCCAGCGCGCGCACCGCCGTGTCGCCGCGACCGTAGACCTTCACCGCGTCCGCCACGCCTGCTGCGACGTGACCGTCCATTGTGTTCCTTCGCATCGGCTCCCCTGGACTTCGAGGGCGGTCGCCCGCCGCGGCCGCCTCGGTGATCGTGGCGGGCGGCGCCTGAGCGGTTCCTGAAACGACCTGAAGAACGCTTCAGGTACCGCACCGCGGGTCTGGGAAGATCGGTCTCATGCGGGTGCTCGTGGTGGAGGACGAGAGGCGGCTGGCCGAGACGCTCCAGTGGGGGCTGGAGGCCGACGGCTACGCCGTGGACCTCGCCCACGACGGCGTGGAGGGACTGGAGCTCGCGCAGCTGTACCCCTACCAGGTGATCGTGCTGGACATCATGCTGCCGAAGCTCAACGGCTACCGCGTCTGCGCCGCCCTGCGGGAACGCGGCGTGAGCACGCCGATCCTCATGCTCACGGCCAAGAACGGCGAGTACGACGAGGCCGAGGCGCTCGACACGGGGGCCGACGACTTCCTGAGCAAGCCGTTCTCGTACGTGGTGCTCACCGCGCGGCTGCGCGCCCTCACCCGCCGGGGCGCGGCCGGTGCGGCCGCGGCGCTGGCGTTCGGTGACCTGGTGCTCGACCCCGCGAAGCGGACGTGCCGGCGCGCGGGGCAGCCGGTGGCGCTGACCGCGAAGGAGTTCGCGGTGCTCGAATGCCTGCTGCGGCACAAGAGCCAGGTGGTCGCCAAGCACGAGATCCTGGAGCAGGTGTGGGACCTGGCGTACCGGGGCGACCCGAACATCGTCGAGGTCTACGTGAGCGCGCTGCGGCGGAAGCTCGACGCGCCGTTCGGGCGCCGCACCATCGCCACGGTGCGCGGCGTCGGTTACCGGCTGGTGTCGGATGAATAGGTGGTGGACGGTGTCGGTGCGGCGGAGCACGGCCCTGTCGGCGGCGCTGCTGTGCACGTTCGTGTTCACGCTGGGGTGGCTGGGGACGCGCGAGTTCCTGAGCAAGCAGCTGACCGACGAATCGGTGAACGCGACGCGAACCGGGCTGGACCGGATGGTCGCCGCTTACCGCGTCGGGTCCCTGGGCGGCGGGCGGGCCGCGCTGGCCGCGGCGATCCAGTCCGGCGGCGCGATGTTCGAGGTCGTCGCGGACTCCGGGGAGGCGGTGGTGAGCAGCGAGGAGCTGCGCAGCCTGGACCCGGCGTGGGCGCCGCTGCCGCCTGCGCCGGCCGGGGTGCCGGCCGGCTGGACGACCACGACGAGCGCGACGCTGCGGCCCGGCGACCATCCGCATTGGCGCGAGTACCGCACGTACACCGTGCTGGGCCGCGTGGTCGAGGACGTGCCGGCGGATCTGGTGGAGCCCACCGGCCGCGAAGGGTACACATTGGACGCAGAGCTGGAGGGCGCGGACCCGGCGAAGCGCCAACGGCTCACGGTGTACCTGTTCGTGCCGCCCTGGAACGCGCTCGGCACGCTGGGCAACTTCGACGACACCCTGGCGATCTTCGTCCCGCTCGCGGTGCTGCTCACGGCCCTGGCGGCGTGGTTCGCGGCCGGGCGCGCGCTGCGACCCGTGGAGGCGATCCGCCGGGAGCTCGCCGAGGTCAGCGAGAGCCGGCTCGACCGGCGCGTGCCGGTGCCCCGATCACGCGACGAGGTGGCCCGGCTGGCGCGCACGACGAACGCGACCCTCGACCGCCTGCAGCGCGCGTACGACCAGCAGGAACGCTTCGTCGCCGACGCCAGCCACGAGCTGCGCAGCCCGCTCGCGAACCTGCGGGCCGGCCTGGAGGTCGCGCTCGCGCACCCGGACCGGGCGGACTGGCCCGGCATAGCCCACCGGTCGCTGCTCGACGTCCAACGCCTGCAGCGCATCACCGCGGACCTCCTGCAGCTTGCCGTCGGACCGGACGGGCAGCCGGAGCCGTCGGCGGTCGTCGACCTCGCGGATGTGGTGACGGAGCAGGTCGCCGAGCGCTCGTTCGACCCCGTCGGTCCGGCGGTGAGTTCCATTGTGGACGGACCGGCGCCGGTGGTGGGAGAACCGGTGCAGCTCGAACGCCTGCTGCGGAACCTCCTGGACAACGCGGTGCGCCACGCGAGCTCCGTCGTCACCGTGCGAGTCGGCCGGCAGGCGGACGAGGTCGTCCTGGAAGTCCTCGACGACGGACCCGGAATCCCGGTCGAGGACCGCGAAAGGATCTTCGACCGCTTCGCCCGCCTCGACGACGCGCGCACGCGAGACGCGGGAGGTTCGGGCCTCGGCCTGACGCTCGCCCGAGACATCGCCACCCGGCACGGCGGCACCCTCCGGGCGGAGGACGTCGAAGCGGGAGCCAGGCTGGTCGCGACGCTGCCCTCCGCCGAGCAGGCGGAACCCGAATCACCGGCCTGAGCTGCAACACTTAGCGCAAGGGCAAAGTGTTGGTTCGTGCGGCCGGCGGCTGTGGCCGCACCGGGTTGGTCATCGCCTCGATGGATTCCCGCGCCGCTGCAGGCGGTAACCCTGCGGGGAGACGCCGAATTCACGTTTGAACGCCTTGGTGAACGCGAAATCGGAGGTGTAGCCGGCGCGTCGGGCTACGGCGCCGACCGGGGCGTCGGTGGTGCGCAGCTCTCGCGCTGCCAGCGTCATCCGCCACCACGTGAGGTAGGTGAGCGGCGGCATGCCGACGAGGTTCTTGAACTTCGAGGCGAAGGTTGCGCGGGAAAGTCCGCAGGATCGAGCCAGCGACTCCACGGTCCAGGCCGCTTCGGGTCGGCCGTGGATGGTGCGCAACGCGGCGAGGATCGTCGGGTCGTTCAACGCGGTTGCCCAGAGCCTGTCGGCAGCGTTGTTCTCGATCCACTCGCGGATGATCAGGAGCAGGAGGGCGTCGATCAACGCGGGGACGATCACGTCGGCACCATGCCTTGCGCCTGCGAGTTCTGCGCCGAGGAGATCCACGGCCTGGCGCAGCGAGGTGTGCGCTCCGGCGATCGCCGGCAGGTGGATGACCGGTGGAAGTTCCAGGAGGAGCGGGTGGGTACGCCCGCGGTCGAGGAAGTAGGCGGCGCAGAGGGTCTCGGTGACCGCGCCGTCGTCGCCGGGGTCGATGTAGTCGTTCTGCCCTTCGTCGCGCTCGGCGAGGTCGAAGTCGACCGTCGGAGTCCCGGGCCGATCCGTCAGTGCGTACGTGCACTGCTGAGGAACGAGGACGACGTCACCGGGGGAGAGCGCGACCGGCGCTGATCCGGCGACGGTGAGCCAGCAAGTGCCGCGCAGGACGACGTGACAACCGGCCGCCTCGGCCGTCGAGAAACGAACGCCCCACGGCGCCTGGCTTCGCCTGCGGGCGGCGTGGGGGCGCCCGGTGCGCATTGCGGTGAGCACGTCGCTCAGGACATCCATTTCGCGAACCTAGCCGATCGTCTCGGCCGGCCGGAGTTCTCGGACGATCGGATAGGTGGTCCAGACGCATGGCCATTCTGCGTCCGGTCGATGCCGCTTACGTTCGTGGCCAAGGACGAGTGACGGAGGTAGCGAATGCACATCGGTGTGATCGGAGCGAGCGGCAACATCGGGACGCGCGTCGTCGACGAGGCCCTGTCCCGCGGGCACGTGGTGCGGGCGTACAGCCGAAACGCCGACGGCATGGCAGCGGACCGGCCGAACATCACCTGGGCGAGCCTGGACGTCCTCGACGCCGACGCCATCGCCCGGGCCCTGCCGGGCCTCGACGTCCTGATCAGCGCGTTTCAACCCGGGAACGCCGCTCGCGACTTCCATGACACCGTGCGGCGGTCGATCGCCGACCCAGCGGTGTACGCGAACGCGGCGCGAGCACTCCTCACCGCGCTCGACCGGCACCCTCGAACGCGGCTGATCGTCGTCGGCGGCGCGGGGAGCCTGGAGACGGAGCCGGGCGTCGTGCCGGCCGACGGCAACGACGACGTACTCGGAGAAGGGCTGGCGGAGATCGGCCTTCCCCGGGAGTACGCCGCAGCCGTCAGAGGACACCGCGACGCCCTCAACGAGTACCGGCTGTCGAACCGCCGGTGGACCTACTTCAGCCCGGCGGCCGAGATCGCTCCCGGGGAGCGAACCGGACGCTTCCGGATCGGCGGGGACCAACTGATCACCGACGCCGACGGGCGGAGCCGGATCTCGTTCGAGGACGCCGCGATCGCCCTGGTGGACGAGGCCGAACTGCCGAAGTTCGTGCAGCGGCGCTTCACCATCGGCTACTGAACGGAAGCGACCACGTGGTCGGGGATCGAGCGGCTGGTCTCCGGGAAGCGGCAGCGGTTCTCCGGCATTGAGCTTTTTCCGTGCTCTGTGCCGACTGAGGGGCGTCGGGTCGGTCGCGGGTGTGCACCTCTACCATTCCGTGGGTGGCCGCCTACGACGATCTCGACGTGTTCGAGCACCTGGACCCCTCGACCCTGCCGCTGCGCCAGCAGCGAATCCTGGTCACCATCCGGGACTGGGTGATACGGCACGGGTACTCGCCGAGCACTCGGCAGATCGGCGACGCCGTCGGCCTCCGGTCGTCCTCGTCGGTGTCGAAGCACCTGGCGAGCCTGGAGGAGAAGGGTTTCCTCAGGCGCAGCAACACGATGTCCCGGCCGATCGACGTGCGCGCGTTCCTCCGGGAACCGTCCACACGGGAGTCCGCCGAGCACTCGGTGCCCGTGCCGGTGGTCGGCGACATCGCCGCCGGTACGCCCATCCCGGCGGTGGAGCACGTCGACGACGTGCTGACCCTGCCCCGCGAGCTCACCGGGCGCGGCAACGTCTTCGGCCTCCGGGTGCGCGGTGACTCGATGATCGACGCCGCGATCTGCGACGGCGACATCGTCGTGGTGCGCCAGCAGTCCGAGGCCCATTCGGGCCAGATCGTCGCCGCGATGATCGACGACGAGGCCACCGTCAAGGTGTACCGCCGCCGCAACGGCCACGTGTACCTCGAACCGCGCAACCCGGCTTACGAGGTCATCGACGGCGACAAGGCGGCCGTGCTGGGCACGGTCGTCTCGGTGCTGCGCAGCGTCTAGTAGTTCCCGTCTCCGGCCCGTTTTCCGTGGCGGTGCCGGTTGCGGAACCTCAGAGGTCTTGAAAACCGCCTCTATGGCTCCGGCGCGTTCATCGCCGGCGGGGATCCCGGGCGAGGGCGAAGCCGCTCGCCGCTGCGGCGAGCAGCAGCGCGGAGCCGAGGAGGTAGACGGCGGTGATGCCGAGCGCGTCGGCCAGGAGACCGCCGAGGAGGAGGCTCACGAGCCTGCCCGCCTGGAACAGCGAGTCCAGGGCGGCGAAGACGCGCCCCCGCACCGTCTCGTCGGCGTGGGTCTGCACCAGGCTGGTGAAGGCGATGGTTCCCGTCGAGGTGCCCAGGCCGTAGAGCAGCAGCGACGCGGCGGCCAGAACGGGCCATGTCGTCACGGCCAGCAGCACGTTGACCAGGCCGCGCAACCCGAAGGCGGCGAACACGACGTTCGGGCCGACGCGGCCGCGCAAGGTCCGGGTCAGCAGGACGGGACCGGCGACGGCGCCGACGGCGATCGCCGCCAGCAGCCACCCGAAACCCTGCGGGCCGAGGCCGAGCCGCTCCCGGGCGAGGACGACGAGCAGGGCGCTGATGGCCCCGGCCGACAGCGCGGCGAGCAGCTGCGCGGCGGCCAGCGCCCGCAGCAGCCGGTCGGCGACGAGCAGGCGCGCGCCGTCGAGGGAGTCGCGCAGCCAGCCCCGGGTGATCGCGGCGGCGCGATGACCGGGCACGGCCATCCCGGCGAGCAGCACGGCGCTGGCGGCGAAGGAAGCGGCGTTGACCCAGAACGCGACGGCGAAGCCGGCCGCCGCGGCGAGCACTCCGGCCAGCGGTGCGAGCGCGATCTGGGCGATGATGGCGGTCGTCCAGACGCCGGAGTTGGCGGCGACGAGCTCGCGCTCGCCGACCAGCGCGGGCAGCAGGCTGTTGGCGGCGGGGTTGAAGAACACCGCGGCGGCGGAGAGCGCGAACGCGATCGCGTAGATCGCGAACACGTGAGCATCGACCAGGGGCAGCGTCGCGGCGAGGGCCACGCGGACCAGATCCGCCGCGATCATGATCCGCCGCCGGGGCCAGCGGTCGACGACGAAACCCGCCAGGGGAGCCAGCAGCAGCACGGGCAGGACGTCGGCGATCACCACTCCGGCCACACCCGTTCCGGAGCCGGTTCGGTCCAGCACCAGCAGGAGCAGCGTCACCCCGGCCAGGACATCCCCGGCGCGCGAGATCGCCGCGGCGGCCCACCACCGCCGGTAGACCGGGCGCGCGAGCAACGCCCGCACCGTGATCCGGTCGTGTTCCGCCGCTGGCATCGCGCGCCGGGCTGTCCGGTCCCTACCGGGTGTCGCGGGGATGCGGTCGCGGTGCGAGGACTTCCGCGACCGGCCTGGTCTCCGCGTTCGCGGCGCGCACCGCCTCGGCCACGATCTCGTGGTCCGGCGAGAGGATGCAGACCGGGTCGGTGCGCGCCGCGTCGCCGGTGAGCAGGAACGCCTGGCAGCGGCAGCCGCCGAAGTCGATCTCGCGGCGCGGGCAGCCGCGGCACGGCTCGGGCATCCAGCCGGTGCCGCGGAAGCGCTGGAACAGCGGCGATTCCGCCCAGATCCACGCCAGCGACTTCTCGCGCACGTTCACGCGCGGCAGCGGCAGCGTGTGGGCGGCGGGGCACGGCAGGGCGTCGCCGTTGGGCACCACGGTGAGCTGCAGCTTCCCCCAGCCGCCCATGCAGGGCTTGGGGAAGTCGAGGTAGTAGTCGGGGAGGATGTAGGTGAGCTCCGCCCGCCCCTCCAGGCGCTTCCGCGCGGCGCGCACCACCTGCTCCGCCCGCTCCACCTGCGTCCTGCTGGGCAGCAGCGCGGCGCGGTTGTGCAGGCCCCAGCCGTAGTACTGGGTGTTGGCGAGCTCGATGCGGTCGGCGCCCAGCCGCTCGACCAGCGCGATGATGTCGTCGATCCGGTCGATGTTCTGCCGGTGCAGGACGACGTTCACCGTCAGCGGCCAGCCCAGGTCCTTCACGGTCCGGGCCGCCGCGATCTTGCGGTCGAAGGACGGAGTGCCCGCGATGCGGTCGGACAGGGCCGCTTCGTGGGCCTGGACGCTGATCTGCACGTGGTCGAGACCGGCGGCCCGAAGCTGCTCCGCCCGGCGCGGCGAGAGGCCGATCGCGCTGGTGATGAGGTTGGTGTACAGGCCCAGCTCGGCGGCGGTGCGCGCGATCTCCACCAGGTCCCGGCGCTGGAGCGGCTCCCCGCCGGAGAGGTGCAGCTGCACCACGCCGAGCTCGCGCGCCTCGGTCAGCACCCGGCTCCACTCCGCCGTGGTCAGCTCGTCGCCGTAGTCGGCGAGCTTGAGCGGATTGGAGCAGTACGGGCAGTGCAGCGGGCAGGCGTAGGTGAGCTCGGCCAGCAAACCGAACGGTCTAGTCATCGTCGGCCTCCACGCACCGTTTGGCGGCGAGGCGGGTGAGGAACTGCGCCACCTCGTCGTCGGCCACGTGGTCGTAGCGTGAGCTCAGCTTCGCCACGATCTCGGCGACCGTCCGCTGCCCATCGCACAGGTCGAGGATGGCCGCGCCGGTCGTGTTCAGGACCGTCACCGACTCCGGCCCCAGCAGCATGTACCGCTTGCGGGCCCGGTCGAACCCCAAGCGCACGTGCGGCGCCAGCCGGGGCCGGCTCGAGGGTCGCACCGCCGTGCTCATCGCGGTCCCGCGGCATTGGTGGCCGGGCGCCGGTCTGCCGGCGCCCGGGGATCGACTGCCGGTCGTCCCACCGCGCCTACTCCTCCAGCCGCGCGACGTACATCGTGACTTCTGAGGCGCATACGACTTCTTCGAATTCGGGCGTCTCCCATTCGACTTCGTCGAACTCCGGGGGCTCCCATTCGAGAAGACCGGACCGAGCAGCATCTGATCTCATGACTGGCACCTCCTCTCCGGTGACGAGCGTCCCCGGGCGGAGTTGGCGGTTCGGCTGCCAAGCCGAGGCGAACGCGATGTCCGGTACCGGCGCTCACTTCGAACCGGTCCCCCGACCTGATCCGGACCCCCGACGCGTCCCCGCCGCGCGGGACCACCGCAGGTGCAGGATAGCCCCGTGGAAACGCCGCCGTAAGGGCACGGGAAACCTGAAATCGACTGGTCAGCAGTGATGGCGCCGGTGAGTTCCTGGCTGGTGGGGCGGACGCGCCGGAGGTGGTCAGGGGATGTCGGAGAGGTCGGGCTCGTCGGTGGCGATCGCGCTGTGCAGGCCCTCGTGGGCGGCTTCGGCGTTGGCCGCGGCGCGCGGCAGCATCGCCGCTTCGTAGCGGGCCACGGCGGTGGCGAGGTCGGGGGAGTCGATGACGGCACGGGCGAGGTCGGCGCCGTCGAGCATGGCCGTGTTGGCGCCGAGCCCGGAGATCGGCGACATGAGGTGCGCGGCGTCGCCGAGGAGCGTGACGCCGGGAACGGTGTCCCAGGCGTGCGGGACCGGCAGCGCGTACATGGGCCGGCGGATGAACGTGTCATCGCAACTGGCCAGCATGGCGCGCAGGCCGGGCGCCCAGTCGTGGAACATGTCGAGCAGCGCGGCGCGCACGGCGGCCGGGTTCGCGGCGTCGATGCCGCGATGGGCCGGCCGGTCGAGGTCTTCGCGGAAGATGACGTAGACGCGGATGTTGTTGCGCGCGTTGCGTTGTGCGAACAGGCCCTTGCCGTTGGCGGTGGCGAACATGGACCCGGGGCCGACGAGGCCGGCGATGCCGGGGTGGGAGTCGGCATCGCCGATCTGGATCTCGACGAACATGACGCCTTCGTAGAACGGCGTGGCCGGCGAGACGAGCGGGCGAACCCTGGACCAGGCGCCGTCGGCGCCGACGAGGAGGTCGACCTCGGTGGTGTGCCCGTCGCGGAAGTGGAGCAGGTGGCGCCCGTCGCCGGTCGGCGTGGCGCGGTCGAGGGCGCTGCCGTAGCGGATCGTTCCCGGCGACAGGGAGCCGAGCAGGAGTTCGCGCAGGTCGCCGCGGTCGATTTCGGGGCTGTGCAGGTCGCCGTCGTCGGGGACCCGCCGCATGAGGACCGTGCCGTGCTTGTCGGCGGCGCGCATCTCCTGGCCTTCGGGCCGGGCGATCTCCAGGAAGTCCCCGAGCAGCCCGGCGGCGGCGAGTGCCGCCTGGCCGGTGTCCTCCTGCATGTCCAGGGTGCCGCCCTGGTCGCGGGCGTGCGCGGAGGCGTCGCGCTCGTAGACGGTGGGTGCGAGTCCGGCTCGCTGCAGGATGCGAGCGGCGGTGAGCCCTGCGGGCCCGGCGCCGATGATGGCTATGCGCGGGTGGGACGTGGTCATGGTCGTGCTCCGTTCCGGTGTGCGATGCGTGGTCGGGCCGGTTGCGCGGTGCTGCGCCGGTGGATCGGTGTCGATGGCCGTGATTCCCGGTACTTCCCCAGAGCCCGGCGGCCTCGGACGGCGCGGATCAGAGCTTCCGGGCGTCGCGCTGTGCGGCCCGACCGGAGAACACCACATCGAGATCAAAAGTGCAACTGTTCAACTTTTTAAACTGTTCCACAGTTGTGTACTGTGCGTGGCATGACCGAAGGCACGATGGGGCGGCGGGAGCGGAAGAAGGCGGCCACCCGCCAGGCGCTGGCCGACGCCGCCATGGAGCTGTTCCTCCAGCGCGGCTTCGACCAGGTCAGCGTCCGCGAGATCGCCGACGCCGCCGACGTGTCGACGACGACGCTGTTCAAGCACTTCCCGGGCAAGGAGGCGCTCGTCTTCGACGAGGTCGTCGACCGCGAGGCCGAACTCGTCGCGGCGGTCCGGGATCGCGCGCCCGGCGAGTCCATCCCGGCCGCGCTGCGCCGGTACGTGCTGCAGGCGGTCGAGCGGGTCAGCGGCGACCCGCGGTGGGAGTCGTTCGTGGCGCTCAGCGAGTCCAGCAGTGCATTGCGCTCGTACGCCGACCGGATGTGGATGCGCCACCAGGCCGCGCTCGCCGCCGCGATCGCGGAGCAGGCGGGATGTGCCGACGGCGACCCCAAGTGTGCCGCCCTCGCGCATTTCGCGTTGCAAACTCGCGTGCTGGCCCGCGGTCCTCGTTCCGGAGAAGTCGTCGCGGCGGCGTTCGACCTGCTCGAAAACGGTTGGCAAGTCGACTGACATCACCATCCATTGTGGAGGAAAAGTGGGTCACCGTTCCTCCGTGGCGTGCGGCGTTCGTCTCAACTCGTGAACGCGGTTTGCGGGCGGTTATCGGGCCGCACTGCTGCCGGATCGCAGCCTGGAACCGGCCGAGCGAGGTGTGAGATTCGGTGGCAGTCGATTGCGGTCACGGGGCCGTGAGTCTTTTGGGCTGCCATAGCGACCCAAAAGACTCACGGCTTTGTGTTCCGGATTTCGGCGGGCTAGTTCTTCAGCTGTTCGCGGGAGGTGACGCCGAGCTTTCTCAGCACCCTCGCGGCGTGCTGCTCGACGGTGCGCGGTGAGAGGAACAGGATTCCGGCGATCTCGCGGTTCGTGTGGCCGCAGGCGAGCAGCCGGGCCACCTCTTCCTCGCGCGGCGACAGCTCGTCGCCGTACCCACGGCGGCCCCGGCGGGAGGGCTTGCCGCCGCCCGCGCCGCGCAGCAGGTGGCGGCACCTGGCCGCGTCGCGCGTGGCTCCGAGGCGGTCGAACACGTCGACCAGCGCGGACAGCTCTTCGCTCGCCGGTCCCGGATCGGTGGGCAGCAGGCACGTGGCCGCTCGTTCGGCGACCATCGCCGCGTAGTAGGGCACCGGCATTTCCTCGTAGTGCGCGACCGAATCGCGGTAGTGCGCCATCGCCGCGGTCAGGTCTCCCCGGTGTTCGGCCAGCCGCCCGCGACACTGGGCCAGCGCCGCCACCGCGAGCGGCACGCCCGAACCCGCGATTCCGGCGGCGATCTCGTCCACCACTCGCGCCGCGTCCGCTTCGCGGTCCGCCGCCAGGTACACCGCGACGGCGACCGGGCCCAGCTCGCCGCTCCACGCCCAGACCCCCTTGCGCCGCAGGATGTCCAGCCCGCGGTCGACGTCCGCGCACGCCTTCGCCGGCTCGTCCTGGGACAGCAGGGTCCAGGCCAGCCCCGCGCAGCCGGCGATCGCGACCGGGCTGATCGCCTCGTCCGGGGCGAAGGCGCCCGTTTCGGTGAGGTGGCTCGTCGCGGTCGCCCACTCGCCGCGGGCCGCCGCGAGCGAACCCAGCACCAGGCTCAGCTCGCTGACCACCGGGAACAGGTCCCGGTACTCGTCGAGCATCCGGCGCGCCCGCTCGTCGAGCCCGGCCCATTCGCCGGCCAGCCAGTCCAGCCGGGTCCGGGTGGCCCGGGCCGTGCTGATCACGAACGGGGCGCCGCAGCGGGTGGCGATCCGGAGGCCGCCGCGCAGCAGCTCATCGGCGATCCGCAGATGCCCGGTCCACTCGCACGCGTCGGCCAGGTTGCAGCGCAGCCGCGCGAGGTGGCGCTGCTCGCCGACCGTCGCCACCACCGCCGGCAGCTCATCGAGCGAGGCGAGCACGGTGGCGTCGCCGAGGTGCATGCGCGAGCCGAACTCGTTGGCCTGCAACGACAACCGCAGTTCGCCATCGGCCTTCGACCGGTACTCGGTGAGCCGCGCGAGCCACGGCCGGATCTCGTCGAGCGAGGTCTGCCCGACGTAGGGCATCGCCAGCACCGCGGTGCCGCGCGCGGCCAGGTCCGGGCGCTCCGACAGCTCGTTGATCGCCCGCTCGACCTCCGAACGGGCCTCCACCAACCCACCGGCCTGCCGCAGCAACAGCAGCCCCCGGTACAGCCGCACCTCGCCGCGCGCCGACGTGGACAGCCGCCGGTCGCTGAGCAGCCGCTCCAGCGTCTCGGTCGGATCGTGCTGGTCCAGGCCGGTGTGCGCGATCTGCCCGAGCTTGATCGCGAGCCGGTCGACGTGCTCGGCGGGCAGCTCCGGCTCCTTCAGCAGCCGCTGCAGCAGCTCGGTGGCGGTCGCCGCGTCGCCGATCTCGGCGGCCCGGTCGGCGGCCGCCTCCCCGTAGGAAAGCCACTCCGACACCCGGCCGGCGCGCTCGCTGTGCTCGGCGAGCTGCTTCAGCGGTTTGGGCTCGACCCCGGCCAGCACGTCGATCGCGCGCGCGTGCAGGTGCGCGCGATCCGGGCCGGTGATGGTGTCGTAGACGGCTTTCCTGGCCAGCGAATGCCGAAAGCCGTAGCCGCCGTCCAGCTCGTGCAGCACGTGACCGCTCAGCGCGTGCGTCAGCGCGGTGCGCAGCCGTGGCTCCGGGACGCCGGCGACCGCGCCGAGCAGTCCTTCCGTAGCGGGCGCGCCGAGCACCGCGGCCGTCTCGACGAGCCTGGTCGCCGCGGTCGGCAGCACGGCAAGCCGTTCGGCCATCGCGTCCCGCAGCAGCACCGGCACCGCGACCGCGTCGAGCAGCCGGCGGGCGGCGGCGCCGTCGGTGCGCACCGTGCCGACGGTGTTGCGCAGCGCCCGCAACGTTTCCTCGACGACGAACGGGACTCCGGCCGTGCATTCGTGCAGCCGGGCGGCGAACTCCGCGGACACCTGCTTCTCGCCGAGGATCGCCTCGGTCAGCGCGCGGACGTCGTCGACGCCGAGCGGGTTCAGCGCCAGCACCACGCTGACCACGCCGTTGGGCGGCCGGTACGCGCCGCCCAGCGGCAGGCCGCCGGGCACGTCCTCGCGCCGGTAGGTCACCACGATCGTCAGGTTCGGCGGCGGGTCGCTCATCAGGAACCGCACCAGCTGCCGGGTGCCGTCGTCGGCCCACTGCAGGTCCTCGATGGCGAGCAGCACCGGGCCCAGCGCGTCGACCAGCTCGCGCACCGCGCGGAACAGCCGGTGTCGCTCCGCGCGCGGATCGCCGAGCGGATCCGGCGCCGGCGGCAGGTGCTCGGCGATCTCCGGGAGCAGCGGGCCGAGGACGCCGGTGACCGGGCTAAGCTCCGGCCGGCGCGCGGGCCTCGCGCCGCGCAGCGCCTCCAGAACCGCGCCGTACGGGAACGGTTCGCCTACCTGACGGCAGTACCCGATGAGCGAGGTGGCCGGTCCGAGCTCGCCGACGAGCACCTCGGTCAGCAGCCGGCTCTTGCCGACCCCGGCCTCGCCCTCGATCAGCACCACGGCCGGGTGCAGCACGGCCACTGCCTGCAGCGATGCGAGCTGCTCGGCGCGCCCGACCAGCACCGGTGAGCTGGTGCGGATCTGCGGGCGAACAGGACGCCGAGTGCGTGCCATGTGCTCTCCCCTCGCCGAAAGACAGGTACCCCTACGTAATGAAACACGGATTGATCATCGTCAGGGCATCAGTCGATCGTGTCGGAAATGGCTGTGCGTCACCACCTCCGTATGGCAGCCATAACTGAAGAGGGAGCACCCGACATGCGACAAGGACGCAAGATCCGGCTGATCACCGCGCTCGGCGCGGGTGTGCTCGCCGCTGCGCTGGCCGCCGCTCCGGCCACCGCGGCTCCGACCGGCAAGATCCTCCCCGCCGCCAACCCGGTTGCCGGCAGCTACATCGTGGTGCTGAAGGACCTGAACGCGAGCGCGGCCTCGACCACGAGCACCACCGCCCGCCTCGTCGCGCAGTACGGCGGCACCACGACCGCCACCTACACCTCGACCATCCGCGGCTTCGCGGCGAAGCTCGACGAGGCCTCGGCCAAGCGGCTGGCCGGCGACCCGGCGGTCGCGTACGTGCAGCAGGACGGCGTCGCCCGGATCGCCGGCACCCAGCAGAACCCCACCTGGGGCCTGGACCGGATCGACCAGAAGAACCTGCCGCTCGACCGCAGCTACACCTACCCGAACACCGGGTCGGGGGCGACGGCCTACATCCTCGACACCGGGGTGGACAAGCGGCACCCCGACTTCGAGGGCCGCGTCAGGGACGGCCGCGACTTCATCGACAACGACGCCGACGCCTCCGACTGCCAGGGCCACGGCACGCACGTGGCCGGGACCGTCGGCTCGAAGACGTACGGCGTGGCGAAGCAGGTGAAGCTGGTCGCCGTCCGCGTGCTCGACTGCCAGGGTTCGGGTCAGTACTCCCAGATCATCTCCGGCGTCGACTGGGTGGCCGGCAACGCCACCAAGCCCGCGGTGGCGAACATGAGCCTCGGCGGTGGTGGTCACACCGCGACCGACAACGCGGTGCGGAGGGCGATCCAGGGCGGCGTCACCTTCGCCGTGGCGTCCGGGAATTCCAACACGGACGCCTGCAGCTCGACGCCGGCCCGCGTGCCGGAGGCGATCACGGTCAACGCCACCGACCGGCAGGACAACCGGTCGTCGTTCTCCAACTACGGCCGCTGCACCGACATCTTCGCGCCGGGCACCGACATCACGTCCACCCTCAACGGCGGCGGCGCGGGCGGCATGAGCGGCACGTCGATGGCCACCCCGCACGTGGCGGGCGCGGTCGCGCTGTACCTGACGGCGAACCCGTCGGCGACGCCGGCGCAGGTGCGCGACGCGCTGGTGAACAACGGAACCCAGAACGCGGTGCGGAACCCGGGCCCCGGCTCGACGAACCGCCTGCTGCACGTCGGCTTCATCAGCGGCGGCGCCGCTTACTGATACCGACCGGTGAAAACGGAAGGCCCCGGCTGCAGGCGGGGCCTTCCCCCGTTTTCGCCTAGCGGAGCCCTGATGCGGCCCGCTGGTGGTCGAGGTGATCCAGCATCAACCGAATCGCGAAAGGCGCGCGTTTCTGCTGGTCGTTCTGGCCGTGCGTCTTTTGTGTCGTTATGGCGGCACAAAAGACGCACGGCCCCGGACCTGCCGGAACTTCAGCCTTTAAGGTGCCTTTCAACCCGAGTATTCGCCGGTGCGGAATCCGGGCTTGGTTCGATGAACCGACTGCTGCACACCTGTTTCATCGGCGGCGCCT
The DNA here is from genome assembly GCF_056431645.1 of Saccharopolyspora sp. NPDC045839. Classification (NCBI taxonomy): domain Bacteria; kingdom Bacillati; phylum Actinomycetota; class Actinomycetes; order Pseudonocardiales; family Pseudonocardiaceae; genus Saccharopolyspora; species Saccharopolyspora sp. NPDC045839. The sequence goes on along the minus strand of NZ_JBWKKH010000001.1, from coordinate 294,244 downwards.
ACCGGCACCAGAACTCGCTGCTATGGCGGAAGGCTCCGCGTTTCGGCGGGATCTTCCTCGGCGTCATCGGGAAGTTGAACGTGTCGGACGTTCCAGCATGGCCTGCGCCATGGCGACCTGGCTCGGCGCCAGCGAGGTCGCGCCGTCCTCGACGTCCCACAGGCTGTTCTGCAGCACGCGTCCGAGCGTCCAGCCCGCTGCGCGCTCGCGGTCCAGGCCGAGGGCTTCGGTGAGCAGGGCGAATCGGCGGTGCACGACGCGGACCGGGTCGCCGGTGGCCACCACCGCGGCCCACTCGCTGTCCAGGGCGGGCCACAGGTCGAATCCCGGGTCGCCCGCCAGCGGCTCCGGGTCGATCGCCAGCCACGGTTCCCGTTCACCGGCGAGGACGTTGCCGTAGTGCAGATCCCAGTGCAGCAGCCGATCGCCGGGCTCGTCGACCAGGTCGGCGACCGCCGCGGCGCACGAGCGCAGCAGCCGTTGATCGGCCGGGTCCGTCAGCGCCGAAACCGCTTGGGGTGCTTGGTCGAGCATCTCGGCCGCGATCTCGCCGAGTCCCCGCAACCCCTCCGGCGCGGGCACGGCCGTCAGCCGGCGCAGCAAGTCGGCGAGGATGCCCATCGCCTCGTCGTCGTCCGCGACGGAGGCCAGGGTGCGCGAACCGTCCAGGCGTTCCAGCAGCATCGTGCAGTTCGCCGGGTCGTGGTCGAGGAGCCGCACGATCCCGCTGCCGCCCCAGGTCCGCAATCCGACGAGCGCGGCCCGGGTTTCCACCTTGGGCGGCTGGAACCTCAGCACCGCGCGTTCCCCGCCCGCGCGGACCACGGGCACCACGAGCGAGGCATCCCCGGCGGCGACGTCCCCGTCTGGCGCGAGGTCCCACTTCTCCAGGTACTCGGCGACCTGACCGGACAGCGCTGCGATCCAGGCCCTCCCCGCCTCGCTCCCGCCGTAGGACGCCAGCAGCGTGTCCGGAACGCCGAGCATGTGGGGATTTCCTTTCCGAGGGAAGGGCTTTCCTGCCGACCAGTGTACGGATCGGAGCGAGCCCGCCGCCGCAAGCGGTGGTGGCTGCTTGCGGCGGCGCGGGTTCCGGCCGTCAGGCGTGGGTGACGAGGAGGGTGACCCCGGCTTCTCCGCCGCAGTCGACGAAGACCGGGCCCACTCCGTTGCCCACGGTGTCGCTCAGCCGGCCCTTCGCGAGGAACCCGGCCGGGTTGGGGTCGACGATGCGCACGTCCTCCAGCACCGGCTTCTTTTCCGAGAAGCCGCTGAGCACGGCCTTGAGGCCGGTTCCGCCGCCGCAGTCGCCGGTGATGGTCACTTCCTGGCCCCGCCAAGCGGGATTCGGGGAGACCTGGACCGTCGCCCGGGCCCCCTTGGGCGGGGCCGCGGCGGGCTCTGGCGAGGCGAACGCCCCGCTGCTGGTGACGGTGATGATCGCGACCGCCGCGACGGTCAGTCCGATAGCGGCAGCAGCCTTCTTGTTCAGCACAAGACATCCTCAGGTGTTGGTCCTAATAGGACGAGATCGGTTCCTTCGTCTCGCCGGAGGCGGAGTCGACCGTCCGGCGGGATCCGGCCGTAAGTCGCGCCGATCGCCGATCGTGGTTCTCCCGCCGCGAAACTGTGATCTGAGCCACTCGGAGAACCGCTGGGCGTCCGCACGCCGTCTTCCGGGGCGTGAGGGGAAACCGGGTGCCGATGGCTTCGCTGGACGAAGCGCAATTGGTCGGCCGCATCGCGCGAGGTGACCGAGCCGCCTTCGAGGAGCTGTACCGGCGCACCTCGCCGTGGCTGGCGCTGCGGCTGCGCCGCAGGTGCGCGGACGAGCAGCTCGTCGCCGAGGTCATGCAGGAGACCTACCTCGCAGTGTGGCGCGCCGGCGGGGCGTTCGCGGGAGACGCCGTGGGCGGCACCGCCGTGGGGTGGCTGTGGACCATCGCCGCGCGCCGCCTGGTGGACGGCTTCCGGCGGCAGGCCCGGTATGCGCGGTTGCCGGCGGTCGCCGCGGAGCCGGTGAGCGCTCCCGCCGCCGAGGACGACGCGTTGGCCCGCGAGGTCGGGGGCACGGTGGGCGACGCGCTCCGGCTGCTGGCTCCGGAGCTGCGGCAGGTGTTGCAGGCGATGGTGCTGGACGGGCTGTCGGTCCGGGAAACCGCGCTGCTGCTCGGTGTTCCCGAAGGAACGGTGAAGACCCGCGCCCGGCGGGCGCGGATTGCGATGCGGGAGGCGCTGTCATGAGGGTGCGCGAACACGACGGCGATCACCTCGCGGCCGAGCTGGTGCGGCGCTACACCTGCGACGATCCCGCGCTGACGGCCGACGAGACCTGGGCGGTGGAAGCCCATCTCGAATCCTGCGCGGCGTGCCGGGAACAGCTGGCGTCCGGCATCTCCGGTGAGGTGACGGCGCTGCTGGAGGGCGTGTGGGCCGAGCTGGAGCCCGCGGTGGCCGCGATCGCGCCGCGGCCCGCCGGGAACCGGTGGCTGCGGCACCTTCGGGCCTGGGCGTCGCCGGTGATGCTGCCGTGGTTCGGGATGACCGCGCTCGTGCTGCTGCTGGCCCTCGCGGTCGACACCTGGACTCCGTTGCTGAGCGGGGGATATCCGTCCATGGTGCTGCTGCTTGCACCGGTAGCGCCGCTGCTGTGCGTGGCGGCGGCCTGGTCGCGCGGCCTGGATCCGGCGCACGAAGTGCTGGCCGGCGCCGCCCGCGGGGGAGTGGAGCTGGTGCTGCGGCGCACCGCGGCCGTGCTGGTCGTGGTCATTCCGATGCTGCTGGTGGTGGGCTGGGCGGCGGGCACGTCGCCGGCCTGGTGGTTGCTGCCCTGCCTGGCCTTCACCGCGGGATCGCTGGCCCTCGGCAGCTTCGTCGGCATCACCCGGGCGGCCGTCGGGCTCATCGCGCTGTGGGCCGGGACGGTCGTCCTGCCGAGCCTGTTCGCGGCCGGTTCGCTGCTTCCGCTGGAGCCGTCCGCCGCCCCGGTCTGGGGTGCGGCCCTCGCGGTCGGCGGGGTGGTGCTGGCGGTGCGCTCGCGCTCCTGCACCCGGCTCGACAGCCCGTGAACCCGGAAATCCATTGTGGACATCAGGAGGAGACGATGGCACGCGCGGTGAGCGCCGAGGAGATCGCGCCCACGACCTACGCCGCCGAGATCCGCGCCGAAGGGCTGCGGGTGCGGGCCGGGCTGCGGATGGCGGTCGACGGCCTGGACCTGTCGTTCGGCACCGGCGTGCACGGCCTGCTCGGCCCCAACGGCGCGGGCAAGACGACGCTGATGCGCGCCCTGGCGACGGTCGCCCGGCCCGCAGGCGGCACCCTGGAACTGCTGGGGCGCCCCATCGGCCGGGGGCGCGAGGTGCGCGAGGTGCGCCGGCGGCTCGGCTACCTGCCGCAGAACTTCGGGTTCTACCGGCGGTTCACGCTCCGCGAGTTCACCGAGTACGTGGCCTGGCTCAAGGAGGTCCCGAAGCGGGACCGGCCGGGCGCGGTGCAACGCGCGATCGAGCTGGTCGGGCTCGCCGACCGGGCCGCCCACCGGATGCGGACGCTCTCCGGCGGGATGGTGCGCCGCGCCGGCATCGCCCAGGCCATCGTCAACGACCCGCAGATCCTGCTGCTCGACGAGCCGACCGCGGGCCTGGATCCCGGGCAGCGGCTGCGGTTCCGCGAACTCCTGCACCGGATCGGCCAGGACACCTGCGTGCTGGTCGCCACGCACATCGTGGAGGACGTCGCCGCCGCCTGCGCCGACGTGACGCTCGTCGAGCGCGGCCGCCTGGTGTTCCGCGGAACGCGCGAGGAACTCCTCGGAGCCGGTGGCGAAAGCAGTCCCGGCGACAGCCCGGCGGAGCGCGGCTACTCGGCGCTGCTGGCCCGGCACCGCGGCGACGCCGAACGGCCCGGGGGATCTTGGTGAGCGCGCGGATGGTCCGGATCGACCTGCGGCGCTCCAGCGCGCCGGCGACCGGCGCGGCGATCTTCGCGGCAGCGGTGGGGTTGCTGTACCTGCTGACCAACGCTCCGTGGCAGAAGTCCACCGGAGCCTGGTACCTGCAATGGGATTCCTTCGTCTACTACCTGCGTTTCATGCACTTCGCGCTGGTTCCGGTGGCGCTCGGCGGCGGAGCCCTGCTGGGGACGCGCGACAGCCGCAGCGGGGTGGCGGAGTTGTTCGCGTCGGCGCCGCGACCCGCGTGGCAGCGGTCGGCGCACAGCGCCGCGGCGGTCGGCTTGGCGATGGTCGCCGCATCGGCCGCGATCCTGGTCGCGGGCGGCGTCTCGGTGGTGGCCAACGGCGGCTTCTTCCACCTCGGCTGGCTGCCGGTCGCGGCGGTCGGAGCGCTGTCGCTGGTCGCGGCCGGCTGGCTCGGGATGGGCATCGGCAGGCTGCTGCCGTCGTTGCTGACCCCGCCCGTGGTGGCGGCCGCCGGGTTCGCGGTCCTGATCCGCGCGCATGCCACGACGATCAACGCGGAGTACTACGCCGGGCCGGAGTCGAGCGTGCCGGAGCTGCTGACGCCGATGCTGGCAGGAACGAAGCGCACCGCCTTCATCGCCGTGTCGGACACGGTGAGCGCGGTGCAGCTCGGGTGGTTCGCCGCGCTGGCGACGACCGCGCTCGGCCTGGTGACCGCGAGCCGCCTTGGAACCCGGATCGTCGCGCTGCTGCCCGCTGTGCTCGGGCTCGTGGTGGCGGTGACCGCCTTGCCGCGCGACGCCGACGCCGTCTACGTCCTCAACGGGGAGGCGGCGGCGCTGGGGTGCACCGAAACCCGCGACGTGTGCGTCACCCGCGCGCACGCCCACGAGCTGGAAGCCCTCACCGGGCCGGCGCGGGATGCCTTGTCGCTGCACGGGAAACTGCCGGATGCGCCCCGCGTCGTCGCGGAGATCCCGACCCGCGGCACCGTCCCGCACGTGCCGCCGGGCGTGCTCCCGGTGGACTTCGACGAGCTCGAACGTGCCGGAGAGGACCCGCGGTCGGCCTGGATCAGCCTCCTGAGCGGCACCGTCCCGGGATGCGACGAGTGGTACGGCGACGAGTCGCAGGCCGCACGCACGGTCATCGCGTCCTGGCTGGCCGACGAATTCACGCCGCTGCCCCACTACTACGGCGCCGACGAGATCCGGGAGCGGGCGGAATCGGCCTGGCAGGCCCTGCGCGCCCTGCCGCGGGAAACCCAGCCCCAGGTGGTCGTCCAACTGCGCGCGGCCATCCAGACGTGCCAACCCGATCCGCTCGCCGTCCTCGCGCCGGGTGGGTGATCCCTTGGCTTTGTACCTCCGTTCCCGGCGTGTCCCGGCGACATGCGCGGTGCTCCTCGTGTCGACCGCCGTGGTGTGGGCGTTGGGCCGCTGGAGTGCCGATCCGCCGGCCACCGCCCGGCTCGTGGTCGCCGGGCTGGCGCTCGGGATCTCCGCGGGAGCGGTCGGTCTCGGCGGCGCGGACGTGGCGCTGGATCGCACCGCCGCGCTGCGCTGGCCTCCCTTGCGGGCGGGGCATGTCGTCGCGATCGCCGCGGTCGTGGGCGGCGTTTTCGTTGCGGCGCAGGCGATCGGCGAGCCGCTGGTGCCGAACCTCGTGATCGTCCGGAACTGCGCGGGTTTCGCCGGGCTCGCCGCCTTCGGCGCCGCGGTCCTCGGGACGGCCCGCGGCTGGTGGCTCCCGCTGGGCTGGGCGTTGCCCGCCGCCCTGCCGCTTCCCTCGGACACCGCGGCGATGCAGGTGCTCACCTGGCCGATGGCGGAAGCGGGGGCGGCCGCCGCGACTATCACCGCGACCGCCCTCGCCGTGCTCGGCACGCTCACCTACGCGATTCGCGGCTACCGCGCATAAGGCCACTTCGAGGTCGTTTCAGAACGGCTCCGCCCGGCTCGTCCCGGTGCCGGACACCGGTGGCGATTTCGCGCGAAACCGCCACGCCGCCCCCCCCGGGAGGGGCGATGTTTTGGTGAACCAAGAGA